>JAZRUW010000033.1:0-2886 GCA_045652745.1 Clostridia bacterium | reverse complement strand
CTATCCAGCTTTTGGATGTATAAAGTATGGGGACTAAACGTCGTTCACGGCGTTAAACGCTAACAACTAATCGGCCTTATTCCATACTTTAGATGTAAATCGACTGCAAAGGTAATAAAAAATTTTAAATATATAACAACTCAAACAACTTGCGCGGCAATCAACTCCCTGCCGCGCTCAAAGGTAGAAAATATGATAGTGACATTTAGGAAACCAGTGGAAGGAATACGAGGGAAGATACGGTTGGAGGATGGGTTTTATATCCGAAAACTGCATGGGAAATATGTGGTGCAACGATGCCCGAATAGGAAAGGACATGTGGCTACAGAGAAGGAAAGGGAAAATCAGCTACGGTTTATTCAACAGTATAGACGGGTGCGCCGTGGTGATGGCTCGCAAGCGAGCAGTAGTGTCGCCGATGGGCGAGGTAGCGGTTTAGAGGTTTAGAGGTTAAAAGCAAGGAGATATGAAATCAAGAACTAAAATAGAACTCTCTCGCGCAGCGGGGGTGAGTCCAGAGACATTTCGCCGTTGGCTAAAGACCGACCGTGCTTTTTTGGAGGCGAACGGCATCCGCCCTACCACGAAACTATTTCCACCCAAAGTAGTTAAATACTTGTGTGAGAAGTATGATATAGAGATATAGTAAAATTGTAAAATTAGTAGTAAGGAGAAGCTTATAGCAATATAATTACATATTTTGTGCAAAATTTTTGCAAAACCAAGAAAATATTAGTACCTTTGCACGAAATTTGTAAATAGTATGTCAAAGCAAGCGACCTATATTGAAGAACAAATCCAACTCATGCAAGAGCGTGGTATGGTTATAACAGACACAAATAAAGCAAAGGAGATTTTATTGGATGTTGGATATTATAGATTGGGTTTTTATACATATCCATTTGAACTATATCCAAATGTTAATCCTCGTTCGCATCAATACAAACCAGGCACAGACTTTAATCAAATTATAGAGTTGTATTATTTTGACCATGATCTGCGGCATGTACTTTTGAAATATATTAGTCGTATAGAGGTTAACCTACGAACTTTTATCACATATACATGCAGCAATTACTATAAGTCTAATCCAACATGGTTTGTATCTCCAAAGGCTGTTACTCGCAAATTTCGACAAGAATTTGAACAAAAGATATATTTGACTTTACGTCAGAACCCATGCATTGCTAAGCATCACAAAAGATATGATAACGATAAATTTGCTCCTGCATGGAAGACTATGGAATTTATGACATTAGGTAGTATTATTACATTATACGAAAATCTATTGGACAAATCTTTGAAATTGCAAATTGCCCAACATTATGGATTAAATACTATTGCGTTGTTTGAAAATTATTTACAAACCATCAAAGTGATTCGAAATGCATGCGCACACGGTAACCATATTTTTGATCTTCAACTAATCAAGGCGGTCAAAAAAGGACCATTGGCAAATTATGATGACAAACATCGCCATAACATATATTCAGTATTGTTAGTTGTTCTTTATTTTCTCCATATAATCTCAGAAAACAGAGAAGAAGAACTGAAACTAACACTAAAAGAGCATATTCAAACATACAAAAATAGAGATCATGTCACAATTTTGAACGATTTTTTGCAAAATATTTTGTAGTTTGAAAATTTATTTGTACCTTTGCAGCGTCATTTGAGACAGTGTCCGTATTGGCAAGTCCAATATCTACACTTAAAAAGGTAAAAGACAACACTCCATGTCGAGTGTTGTCGCTTTTTTTTCTCTAATCCCCTCCGAAACTACTTTATTCTACTTTATTCCTGCTCAAACCCACACAAGCCCACAACGCTGTGTGGGTTTGTTGTATCTTTGCACTCGATTTCAATGCGCAACGAAATTACCCCAGTTATTAACCATTAAAACTAACCCTTAACCCCTCTAAGGCATAGAGGTGTCTCCTTGAATAACTACCGAGAAGCTTGCTTCGAGGTAAAAGGAGGCATGGCGGCGAGCCAAATGCGTGTGCGCATTTCTTTCTCGCAAGCCAAATGCCGACGATATGGCAATTATCAAAAATTCTACGCCTTTTGATTCGATTCAAAAGAAGTTCGCGGGTTCGGATGAGATTCATTTCCGTAACCGCAAGAAAGACAATGCAACCATTGGTGTGCGTGTAAAGAACCCTTATGACGGTGGCAACAGTGAAGCGCAGCAGGCCGTGCGTAATGCTTTCAAAGCAGCACAAACGCAAGCGACAACTATCCTTGCGGATCCAGAGCAACGAGCTACCTACGAAGCAAAATTCAAAGCGCAAAAGAAGTACATCACACTGCGTGGGTATGTGGTGGCGCAAGTGTTCAAGCAAATCGGTGATTAAGCCGATTTGCAGACCGCTACAGTGTAGCTGTTGGAGGTTAGACCGTGCTGCGCACTGTTAGACCGCCTACGGCTGAGAGAAACATGAATTAAAAACCTATTAAAACTAAAAACTATGGCTGGAAGTGTATTTTATTTAGCGCCCGTGGATAATGCATCGGGCAAGATTTTCGGAAAGAAACAAAAGTTTGTGGCAGTTCGCCGTAAGCGCGGTAAACGACAACGCGGATGCGCTGTGATAGGTGAGCGAACGACTCCATATGGAGCAAGTGAACTCGCTTGGCAAGAGATGTTTGCACAGATCTGTGCGGCTACTCGTGAGCGCATGATGGATCCAAACTACATCGCATCGGATCAAGTTGGCTTTATTAAGCAAACGAAATACAAGACATTCTATCAGTATGTTTGGAACTTGATGCGCGATCAGATTGAAAGTGGTAAATAACCATGAAACGCTTACAATTGACAACTGCTATCGTAATGTGCAGTTTTGGCTGCGCATTACTGGTAGCAGGTTTTGTGACACCGCC
>JAZRUW010000032.1:0-2505 GCA_045652745.1 Clostridia bacterium | reverse complement strand
GGAGCAACAGCAAAAAGTGGTGCTGAGTGTGGATAATAGTACCGAATTGGAGGATATTGCTTTCACGGAGAGTAATGCCTTAAAACAACGAGCAACAGCATTGCAACAGCAACTGAAAAATGCGGTGACTGTATATGTGGGAGGAGACATTAAAGTATTTGATACCCATTATCCAATATTCATAAACGAAATCAAGCAACAGATTTCGGATATTGGTTGCACTTTTACAACGAATGAGGCGGAGGCAGATTGGGTGATTCAGTTACAGGGAACGACGCGTGAATATAACACTTTGCAGACAGGTACTTATACAGCCTATTTTGTATTAGCTGAAGTGGTATTGCAGATAGTAAAAGGTAATACGCAGAGTATTATATACGAAGGCAGTTTTAGCGAAAAGGGCTCGCACACTCTCAATCGTGATGAGGCAGGTTATGCTGCGTATAAAGAAGTGTATCAGCAAATTACTGCAAAAATCAAAGAAATAATAAACAATTAAAATACTAATTATTAAACAATTAAAACAATGAAAACAAAGACTATTTTATTCATTCTCTTACTAATTTCGGGAATGGTGTCTGCTCAAGATGTAAAACGTGTTGCTATTCTTGAAACGGTGGACAAAGAAAACAAAGTATCGTATGCGAATAAACTGATTTTGCGTGCGAACTTAAGTAAAGCGATTACCAATACAGCTGGCTACGAAGCGTATGATCGTACTGACATTGATGCAATCATGGGTGAGCAAAACTTCCAACGCACAGGTTTGGTAAGTAATGAACAAATTAAACGATTGGGTGAAATGACAGGTGCCAACTACATTCTTGTAGCAGAAGCTGCTGTCGCAGATGCCAAAACAATGTTTATTACGGCTAAATTGTTAGATGTGGAAACAGCTCGTACAATTATGACAGATAACGTGATGATGGCAACAACTCCTGAAGCTATTCAAGATGGTTGTGTAACACTTGCAAAAAAACTTTTTGGTGGCACAATAACAAATTCTATTCCTGATTCCGAAAAATCTCAACATGTGCAAATAACTCCAACCCCTGTACTTTCCTCTACTGTAACAGATATAATAGTACGCAATTCAAAAAGCACACAAAAACAATTAGGCGTAAAAAAATATACATGTGGTAGTATACAAATGGATGAAAAAGAACTAAGAGAATTTTTATACAAGAATAATACTCATGCATACAAAGATTATATGAAAGGTACAAAAATGATCTCTACAGGTTGGTGGATGTTAGGATGTGGAATGGGTGCTATTTTTGCAGGACTTAGCGCAGGTGCTTCTATAGGAGATGAGGAAGGAGCTGCAATAATTATCTCCTTCTCCGTAATTGGAGCAGCCGCTGCGGCATCTTCTGTTCCTATTTTATTGATAGGTAATAAAAAACAGAAGCGTGCTTTTGATTTAAGTAATTATAATAAACCTGCGTTGTCACTTAATTTTCAAACAAGTCAAAATGGTGTAGGTTTGGCGTTGAAGTTCTAAAGGGGTAATATATCTAATATGTAGCAATCCGCATAATCGAAAAGCTAATCGGTTGTGCGGATTTTTTTTGCGGGACCACTATGAACCTCAGAGTGGTAACCGAGTGGTTTCGGAAGATATGAGACGGGAAAGATGAAAAAAAAGTCTCAGTACATTGACCGAGACTACAATTTTTTTACAACGACTATAGGAAGATCTCCTCAGGGTAGTCGATACGCGTGAGGAACAGGCCTTCGGCGGGGGCCGAGTCGCCTGCGGCGGAGCGGTTGTGATTCGTTATGACCTCAGCAAACTGCTCCTTAGTCATCTTGCCACGACCAACCTCAAACAGTGTCCCTACCACCGCACGCACCATATTACGCAGAAAACGGTCGGCAGCAATTGTAAACACAGCATGACCATTGCCCAGTTCACTCCATTCGGCATGCGTGAGGTCGCAGATAGTCGTCTTGACATCCGTATTCGTGCGGCAGAATGAAGCAAAATCCTGTTTGCCAATCAACAACTGAGCCGCTTCGTTCATAGCAGCGAAGTCCAGCCCTGGGCGTACACGCGTGGCTTGCTGGCAAAGGAATGGGTCTTTGTGATCCACCACATGATATTCATACGTGCGGCGCACAGCAGAGAACCGCGCATGCGCATCGTCCGTCACTGGATAAATATCAAAAATAGCGATGGAATCGGGTAAAATGCCGTTGAGGCGAAATACTAAGTTGTTGGGTATAGGACGCCCTGTAGGGCTATTGGACGGCGTTCCGCCTATGGGATATTGGCTGTTGGGTAAATCAAAGTGTGCGTACATCTCGCGGGCATGGACACCCGCATCGGTGCGACCAGCGAAAGTGAGCGGAACCTCCTCACGGAAAATCATAGCCAACGCCTGCTCCATCGTCTCCTGAACAGTAATGCCATTGGGCTGGCGTTGCGAACCGTGAAAAGCGGTGCCATCGTATGCAAAACGGATGAAAAATCTCATAAGCTCCTTTGCGCAAGCGCAAGAA
>JAZRUW010000031.1:0-9507 GCA_045652745.1 Clostridia bacterium | reverse complement strand
GTTACCATTATTGGTGCATGTCGCAAATCGTGCGGTTTCACCTTTTGTAAATGCAACGCTGTACAAAATGGCAATTTCATCAACCGGCTTGTCGAATTCCACATTGATTTGTGCCACATCCTCTTCCAGCGTAATGGTTTTTAGCCGTTTCAGTTGGCGGTTTTTCTCGATTTTAGTTTGAACCACATCTTCCCACTGTGTCCAGCCCTGCCAGCTGTTTCCCTTATACTGGACAGAATAATCATCATCTATGGCATAGCCTTCGGTTGTATTGCTTCTTTTCCATATCGATGCGTCGGCTTTTATCCATGTCTGGCACAAATCTATTTGTACGCCTGCGCTGTCTGAAACCTGAAAATCTGCAATCAAAATACCGCTGTTACGCTCTTCGTGCGCATCGGTGATTCTGTATACACCTTCCATGATAGTATCTGCTTCGGCAAGCGTAATGACGGGCAAAGCATCCGGGTTGATGCCCGCAAGCCGTTCATCCGTATACGCTTTTGCGTCTGCAGTCGCATTTAAAATCTCGTCAGACAAAAAGCCGGCAACGCTGTCCGCCCTGTCATTTGCATGTTCTATGGCTTCAAGCTTGCATGTGTCGGCATACGCTTTTGCATCCTCCAAAACTTCGGTTTTGGCATTTGTAATATCTGTTTGGGTCTTTGCGCACAGCATATCCGCATATTCACTTGCTCTCGTTATCGCTTTTTCTTCTGCCTGTCCGATACGAAGATTGGTCGAATCCGCTTCGGCAAACACACCTTCCTTAACGGAAAAGGTATTGTTTTCGCACACAAGCGTACTGCCGTCTGCGTGGTATGTATCGACCAAATCCCCGGCAGGGATGGTCAATTCATCACCGTTTGCAAGTACCAAAACAATATTTTGTTTATCCGCATCATAGCGGCCGCTTTCTACCAGAAGTTCCAGCGGCAAGTCAATTTCCTTTTCCGCACCGTCGGTCAGCACAAAGGTGAGCTTGCCGTTATCGGCATTGTAGCGTACATCCGCAAACGTGTGCGGTGCAAAACCGGAAAGCGCATCGACAAGCGCATTATGTGCGATACGCAGCTCCTCTGCCGAGCCGTCAAAGTATTCCTTGAGCGCCTGCGCACTCATCTGCGGACGGTCGGCCAGCTTTTGTATTTTGTTTTCTAATTCCGTAATCTTATTTTCCGTAAACATTTTCTACCTCCTTACTTAATATTTTTCATTTGCATATAGCGCACGGCAAAGCCCGAAATGCACATTCCCTCACCCGGCTCGGCATTTTCGATGCGTGCACCGAACACGCGCACACGTTTCGCCTTGGCTCGCGTGTTGATACAAATCGGATAGTCCCCTGCGACAAAGGAAAACTTTGCAAAATCCCAATCGGAAAAGTCCAACCTGCTCGCACTCTCGCCATGTCGGAACGCCTCTTTGATGCGATCCGTCGTGTAATAGACACTAAGACTGCTCTTCGGCTGCGGTGCAAGGTAGACACACAAATCCTCAATACGCTTTGTATATAAGCCGCTACCGAGTGTCGTCACTGGAATATCCCAAAATGCCCGGATGGCACGTGCCTCGTTTTTATTGCCACCGATACCGACATTATCATAATACGCATCAGCCTCACCGGACGACATAAACCGGTAAACACAGCCGTCTGCCGCACCAAAAAACAAGTTGTCCCCCTCCGTATACAAACAGCGTATCTGCGGCAAATCCGTGTAATAGTACCATTGCAGATTGTTTTGTAAATCCAAAATGTACATCTGTGTTCCCACCGCCAGATAATAGCGATTGTCCAATACCGCACACACCGCCTGCGAAAGCGCCTCCTTCGCCATACGCACACGGACAGAATCGGACAAATACTGCAAATTCGTCTGTGCTTCCACGTCCGTCCCCCGGATTTCATACACGCCGTCCGTGCCTGCAAACAGCATGCGGTCGCGGCAGGTTTTAAATGTCGAAATCCCACAGGCGGCAACGCCTTGTGCGCCCTGTTGTACGGTAAAACTGGTTTCTCCGTCAGCAGAAAGATGAAATGCACGAAGATACTGTGTGGAATCATAATTTTTGCCGTCCTTTAAAATCACCTGATATCCGCTGATTTTATGGTAGCCGACAATCTCGGAGCGGTCTGAGCCGACGATGGTGTACCCCGCTTCCGGAAAATAACTGGCATCGTAAAGGCCGCTGGCAAAGTCGTAACCCGGAAAATCGGGATTTCCGCTCAAAAACACACGCGTATCATTTTTGCCGCCGAAGATGCCGAACACCTTGCAGCCTTGCATGGCATATTTAAGTTCCCCGACCTTCGGCGCTTTGGTGTTGATATACTCCACACGCACCGTACAGTCAGTTGCCGGAAGCACATCATTATGCACATCGACAAACTCACATTTGTCCGAAGCGACAATCTCATCTGCACCTCCGTTGGTATAACGCACATACTTCTGCACCAGTTTTCCGTCAATATAGATGCGCATCACTCTGCCCGGGGTGTTTGGCGGCTCCAGGCAAAAACGCAGGCCGTCGCCTCCCCCGCGGTTCTCGCTTGTTACCTGAAATTCTACCGCACGATGCGGCGCACACAGATTGTAGCCTTCCAGAAAATCGCCGTCATAATGACTGTCTCCCGATACAATATAATCGTAATAACTTTTTAAGACGGTCGGCCGTCTGGATAAAATATTTGTCGGCGTATAAACAAAATTATTGTAGGAAAACCAAACACTCGGCGTGCACCAGACCTTAGGTGTCAAGTCTTTTCTTTTGACGGATACATACAAACCTTCCTTGTCCGTAGACACCGTATAATTCATCGGATTTATCGTTATCTGCGTACCATCGGACTTTTCATATCTCATCTCCTCTATGCGCACCATATCCGCAAGCTGTGGCGGCACAACATAAAACTTCAGCGTGTCCTCAAAGTCGTACTGCTTATATTTATAGCGGATTTCCTTATACAGACACTCGGCATGCATAATGCTATATTTGTTTCCCGTCAGCGGTGCCTCGCTTTGCTCCTGGTTGGACACCACAAGCGAAGCCTTGTCTGTATCGGTTTCCGTTTTGTGCACAAAACCGCAGACAAACATTTCGAAATTTACATCCCACATGATTTTGTAGTAGCCTGCGCCCAGAATATACAGCGCACCGCCAAAAGCAAAACCGCGACTTTTTGTATCCGCAAATTCTTCGGTAAGACACGTACCCAAAGTAATGGCATCTTTCGTAAAACTGCACATATACAGTTTCGTACCGATATGTATAAAATACTGTTTCTTGTCCGTGTTGCCGACACGGTACTCCAAACAGAAAATGCCGTTGACATTGCCTTCGCTTTGCAAAAGTTTTTTGTAGCCGGTGCGCTTGCAGATGCGTCCGAGGTCATCGACATAGACATTGGCCATATCCGCCGCCGCTGAGAGCGCAAGCTCGGATTCCGGCATGGAAAAATTCACGCCCGAAAACGCCGTTACTTCTTTTATGCGCATTTTTTTTGCGCTGTTAAACTGCATCATCTGCTTTATCCCTCCCCGTACATATCTCGGATTGCATCGGGAATCGCCTGCAAATACTTTTCTTCCAATTGCATATGTATTCTGCTGTACACATTGGCCAAATCGCGGTCTTCATCCACCGCAAACATTGCCGCAAGCGCATACGGCAGACATTCACGCACGAAGTCTTCATCGTAGGGCAATTCCTCCGCATCCGAACTTACCGTCGGAATTTTTTCAAGCAAGGCTTTCTCTTTCAAGCGACGAATCCAGTTTTCCGTTGTAAAACTCTGCGCCAAAAGCAGATTGATATACGGTAGTTTCAGACGCGGGTAATCCTTCGCATCCGTATCCGTTTCATTCAAAAGCGCAAGCGCTGTATCATAAAGTTGTAATACTGTCACTTGTTTCACCTCCAAAAAAATCTGCCGCAAGCCGTTTTGGCCTGCGGCAGTAAATTGTTGAGCTGCGGGGCGTCGAACCCCTCAGTCTTGAGCCTTAAAACTGCGTTTTGACTGCGGATGCAAAGCCGTCTGTCTTAATCGCATACGCCTTTACACTCTCGCCGCTCATGACCGTAAATTCACCGGCATACTTCGTTGCTGTATCGGAGTATCTCGGGTCAGTACCGTCTGTGGTGTAGAAGATTTCCGCATCGCCGCTTGCACAGGTGATAACTGCATTACCGTCGGAAACGCCGATTTCCGGAATTGCGGCAACTTCATCTTCCAAAACTGCCGCATATACGCCGTTGCATCTTGCACCGACAACAAAAGCGTCAAAGTTGCTTCTGCCCTCCAAGAGCGCACCGGAAATACCCGGCGGGTCCTGATGGAGCTTCGCGTCGCGAATCTTGTACGGTACAACCACCGCATTTTTGTGTGTGAGTACAAAGAAAGTATTTTTCGGCAGATAATCCGTCGGCACTTTTACAATCTTTGCACCGAAAATTTCACCGACAATACCCTTGGCCAATGCCTTTTCGCCCAGACTTTCCAGACCGAGGAACTCACCGGAGGTGCGCACAAGGCTGTACATCTCACCGGACAAATACAAATATCTGTCCGTCTGCGGTACACGTGCGTCATCGAGTGCCTGCGCTGCATTGGAAATCTCGGAAATGATGCTTGTCTTGGTCGGTTTTGTGATACCCTTTACAAAGCCCGCATACTTTACAAACTGCGAAAGCGCGTACTTGTCGACCATCGGAATCATTCTTTCGTTTGTCTGCAGCTTGAGCATCTTTGCGGCGTTCTTGGTCATCACCTGTTCGGTGTTGTTGCCCTTGTCAATGACGAGCGAAAAGCTCTTGTCTTGGGTCATGGACATTTCCTGTACCACATCCGCCATTTCGACCGGTGTGCCGTAACGGCTGGTGCCGTTTCTCTGATAATCCACCGGTTCCACGGTCTGCGGTGTGTAAATCTTTACCGACTTCACACCGGAAAAATCCCACTCCTTGGAAGTCTTGTCCGCTACCAAGGAACCTAAAGTATAAACATTTGCAATTTTAGTTGCGTATTTTGTTGCTAAATTGATTGCCATAATTTTTAATCTCCTTTTAATTTAATAATTTGATTTTGAAATGTAGTTTTTGGAGGACCATCATTCCAACAGGCCTTCCAAAAACGGATCCATTTGCGCTGCGGCACCCAGATTGGCCAGAGAGCCGATATGCGCCTGTGCATTTTTTTCGTTTTGTTGCATTGCGCTGATTTGCGCGCGCAAACGCTCATTTTCCGCCTCGGTATAAGCACCGATTAAGTCCCGCGTCTGCGCAAAGCGTGCCCAGACCTCCGGAGAAATATCATCATATTTCATCTCCGGAAATTTGCGTGCAAAGGCAACATAAGGTGCATCCTGCGCTCTTTTTTCCTCCGCGTACGCCAGTTGCGCTTCCATATCCAAAAACTGCTTGGCGGCGGACGCATCCATACCGCGCGAGCGCAAATCGGAAAGTCTGGTTGCATTTTCCCTTTCCAGCAAGCGGCTTGCACACGCCTCCATGCTGATGCCCTCGCGCTGTGCCATCGTCTGTAAACGCTTATAAAGCTGTGAATTCTTCATGCGGTCGTTTTCCGACTTCACATGGTCGTAATTCATCCCCATCTGCGCTCTGGTTTTGAGTTCATCTAAGGTGAGATTAACCTCTTTTCCGTTGTACTTGACCGCATAGGTTGGCTCTGCGGGTACTTGCGTGGTTTGCGCACTTGCCTGCATCGCCTGCGGCGCTTGTGTCGATGGTGTCGGCTCGCTTTGCTCGTCCGCGGTTATACCGAGTTCTGCTTCAAACACCTCGGCGCAAAAGCCTTCTTCCGACGTGTTTGTCTGATTGGTTTGTTCAAACATATTGTCGTTTCTCCTTCCTTACTGCTCTATTACCGCAGCTGCCGGTGTGGTTTGCACCGCAGCCTTGGCGTCTCGGATAGACTTTAAAATCTTTTGTTTGTTTTTTACGTAGGTCTCCGGAATAGATTCCAGATACACCTCCGGGTCGGTGATGATGCCCTTGGTAAACAGGTTGTCCGCCGTCTGCGTCTGCGTAATTTCCGACCAGTACGCGCTCGCGCCGATATTGACCTCCAAATCGAATGCCATGTCGCGCAAAGCGGAAAAGTCAAAGTTTGTGCTGATGCTGTTGCCGTTTTCATCGGCATACTGCACCGTGCGCAAGCCGTAGCAGGTCATAATCATGTCGAGCAAAACGCGCACATAATCTTCCACAAACTGATAAAAAGACAGTCTGTTGATTTCCAGCGGCGCCGTCGTGGCCTTCTGCAAGGCAATGATGGCGCTGGCATTGTCCGGACGCATCGTACCGAGCGATGCATCCGAAGCACCCATATACTCCTTGGTGTACGTCATCGTTTTTTCCACAAGCTCCATCACCTGGTCGCTCATGTCCGGCATACGGAAAGCATTGGTGACGGCGTCAGTTACGTTGCCGCTGACCTTGATGGCTTCGCCGATGCGGTTGGAAAAACCGTTCGGGAACTTGTTGCCGTCATAAATGAGCTTCGGAAATGCCATCTTCTTGACATGGTCCATGCCCATCGCATAGCACTTGTTGATAAAAATCTGATTGGGCAGAAGCTCCGTGACCGCCGCCTGACCGTGGCAGCTGTTTTTCACCTTTTCCCAGCTCATATACGCAATCGGATACAACGTCAGATGCGTATCAAACGGGTATTTGACAAAGGCTTTTTCCGTTGCCTTGGCGCAGTGTACACTGCCGTTTTCCTTCCACAACTTCACCAGCACGGTTACGTTTTGCTCCTCCTCATAACGGGTGAGCGCATTTTCATCCGCATCCGGCGCGATGGCATCGACCTCTTTGGGCGAAACACCGTTGGCCAACGCTTCGCGGCGCACATCATCGACGTGGCAGCGCTGTGCAATCAAAATGTAGTTTTGCTTTTGCACATCCGCGCAGGCGGTGTTTGAAAAATAGACATTTGTGTTGTCAATCACATCCACCTGCGGCATGCCCAGCGCGGTTTGCCCCGTGGTTGCTTTGTCATCAAAGTAGATGTAAAAACAACTGTCGCCGTCCACGCAGGCATTTTTTATGGCCTCGCGGTTTTTGCTTTTCACCTTGGCATACTCCATAGCGCGGGCAAGCTCCGTTTCCAGAATACCCGCCACCGTCTGTGCCTCGGCCGATGCCGCGTACGGGCGGATGCTTGCACCGATGTCATCGGAAACGATGGAGGCAATAAACATATTGCACACACGTTTTAAGATGTTAAACACCGGTTTGTCGAGTTCGGGCGCATTGACACCTTCCCATTGATTGCCGATATAAAAGTTCTGGTTTTTCTTTACGGTTTCGTACAAATCAATGCTCTGTTTGTAACTGACGCCCTTTTTATACTGTGCATAAATCTGTTCGGCGGTTTCATTCATCGTCATCGCCTCCCGCATCGGCGGTGAAGTTTAGAAGGCTTTGCCATTGCTTTGCAAGGCGCGCATCCTCTGCCGCTTCCTGCGACACCGTGTACTCCTTTTCGGGTACACAGACCTGCACCGTCGGTGAAAAAACATAAACGCAAGCCGCGCCGATGCATACACCGATAAATCCGACTAATGCATAAATCATACTGTTTCCTTTCCCGGCCGCAGCTGACGGCCGAACCAAAATTTCCAATCCACGTGTCTCGGACGCTTTATATTATACTACAAAAATAGGGTCCACTACTATCAACTTTCAAGGCGCTGATTTTTTTGTCAAAATTCGGTTGCAATTCACTAAAAACTATAGTATACTGGATATATATGCCCTAGAAAGGAAGTTGTACGATGGGCCTTTTAATGAAAAAAACACTCGTGCTGACCGCAAAAAAGAATACTGCGGATTCGCTGTTCGGCAAAAAGGGTTTGCGCCATTATATCAGCGCAGGGACCGAAACGCTCGGCGGCTATTCTTTGAATGTGGAAAGTTATAAAACGAAATCCAACAGCGGCAGAAAATATACATCTTCGCCTTACATCAGCCTTGCCGAAATCATGGATCAGCTCGCGCGTCCGCGCCTGAGTCAGTCCGACAGAAACGCCTTGATTGTCAATAAGCAAAAGACCTTTATTGATGTCATCCGCGCACTGCACCGCGAGCGCGAATGTAAAATTGACTGGCAGGCCATCCGCGACTCTGCCCCGCCGTTTACCCAGGGTGAAAAAGGTCCGGCGGAGCGCAAAGCAGAAGCCGCACGCAAAAACTACAAGCCGTCTATCACGGACAAGCTGTTTAACAAAATCGAGGAAAAGGAAAAGGCACTTGATGCCGCAATCCGCCTCGCCGCAAAGGAAGATGCGACCGACTACCGCGTATGGGAAAACACGGTGACGCTGGCCGAAGGCATTTTGTCTTTGGATGTGGACTGCTGGCTGATGGCGCTCGAAAACCTGCATTCCTTTGATGACCTGCTCGAATTCGGCGTGCAAATCACCGTCGGCGCAAACAACGCAAAATGCGTAGAGGTAGAGGTCAATGCCAACACCGCAAATGTTGTGCCGCATCAGGTCTATATGCTTTCGCAGTCGGGCAAAGTTTCCAGAATGGATACCGACAAAGCATCGCACTACAATCTGATGCGCGATTATGTATGTTCGCTGGCGATGCGCATTTTCAGCGATATTTTCGCCACCCTGCCGGCAGACGGCGTAATTTTGAATATTGTGGATGACCGCGCAAATACGGATACACAATCGCTGTCGCAAATCACCATTCTCTCCGCCGCAGTGGATCGCGAAAGCATCGAGCGTTTAAATTTCGGCGTACTCAATCCGTGGCGCACACTTTCGGATTTGTACTGCACAATGGATTTTCACAAGACCGAAGCTCCGGGCGAAGTCAAGCGCGTTGTAGGCTGATAATGCAATAAATGTAAAATTACGAAAGGGACGGCGATGCCGTCCCTTTTTTATGCGCATAAACTACACCAACACCGTAGGGGCGAGCCTGTGTGCTCGCCCGTTTTTATATGCAGAAAAGTTGATAGTAGTAGACCCCATTTTTATGATACAATAAAAGCGCAAAACAGCCATGGAGTTTTGCAGAAAAATTTAGCCCTTCCCTGCCGGCACAAATTTAAATTAACTGCGTAGGGGGCATTCATGAATGCCCCGTTTCGTTTTTATGCGATATTCGCGGGCGATTCGTGAATCGCCCCTACGCACAACTTTAAAGGAGAATTTTTATGTATAAATCAACAAATACCACATGGTCCACGACATTTCCGCTGGACAAATCAAGAAAAAAGGATTATACTGAAAGTACACAAATGAAATTGAATCTGGCAGCGTTCGATGATGACGAGGTTGCAGGCTCGGCGGTGGATTATCTGTATGCACCGGGTAATCAAAGTAAAACGCAGACTTTTCTGAAAAACAACGGTTTTCCGTCTGCACAGGAGCGAGAATTCGGTAAAGAATTACTCGGCGTGCAGCAGGAACGTAAAAATCTAATGGACGAGTTTAGAAGCACTGTAAAAACGCCGGTAAGCAC
>JAZRUW010000030.1:0-157386 GCA_045652745.1 Clostridia bacterium | reverse complement strand
TTTTGCCTTGCATCGCCTGAAAAATGCCTGACAAAAATCCATACGGACCTTAAATGCGAAAAAATTATAATTTTTCAAGGCGGAAGAGCGAAGGAATACTCGCGTATTTCAAGCTCAACAACGCAGAAAAATATGATTTTTACCATTTAAGGCGGTGTTCGGATACTGACGTATCTGCTTATACTAAATTACAGTTCGCTGTGTTCCTTGATTTCCTTTGCGTGTTCTTCCTGAATTTCCGGGAAAACGGAGAGCATCGGCTCAATGTCTGCACCCTTTTTACGCTTTAAGTAGTTGGATGTAATCTTCATTACCAGCGGAGCTAAGATGATTACACCAATCAAGTTCGGGAGCATCATCAAACCGTTGAATGTATCGGAAATATCCCAAGCCAGGGAAGATGTCATTACTGCACCGAGGAAGATGGTGATTAAGTGCAGTACCTTGTATACTTTTACTGTCTTTGTGCCGAACAGGTATTCCCAAGCCTTTGTGCCGTAGTGATCCCAACCGAGAACGGTGGTGAAGGCAAACAGGAAGATTGCAATGGCGATGAACTTACCGCCGATGTTCCAGAAACCGAATACGGTGTTAAATGCATCTGCTACAGTTGTTGCCGTATCTTCAAATGTGTAATACAAATCTGCAACGGAGCCTCTGGTTGTCAAAACAACTAATGCGGTTAAAGTACATACAACCATGGTATCTGCAAACACTTCGAAGATACCCCACATACCTTGCTTTACCGGCTCTTTTATGCTGGAGTTGGAGTGCACCATAACGGAAGAACCGAGACCGGCTTCATTGGAGAACACGCCGCGCTTAAAGCCCTGCACCATAACCTTTTGCAGTGCCACACCGGCTACACCGCCGGCTACTGCAACCGGCTTAAATGCTGTTGCAAAGATTGCCTGGAGTGCCGGAAGAATCATATCGTAGTTTACTGCTACGATAGCAACGCTGCCGAGGATAAAGAGTACAACCATGAATGGTACTACTTTTTCTGCAAAGGAAGCGATTCTTTGCAGACCGCCGAGCAGGATGAGTGCTGCAATAATAACTAAGATTACACCGAGAATTATTGCGTAGAGAGATACACCATCGAGTACCTGAATGTTCGAAAGTGCCGGAATAGCAAATGCGGATTCAAGATTGATAACGATTTTGTTGATCTGACCCATTGCACCGATACCGAAAGATGCGAGCAGTGCAAAGATGGAGAAAAGAATCGCAAGTACTTTACCGATCCATTTGCAACCTTTTTTGGAACCGAGACCGTCAGCTAAGTAGTACATTGCGCCACCGGACCATTCGCCGTCTGCATTCTTTCTTCTATAGAAGATACCGAGCACGTTTTCGGAGTAGTTGGTCATCATACCGAAGAATGCTGCAACCCACATCCAGAATACTGCACCCGGACCGCCGATGGCGATTGCGGATGCAACGCCGGCAATGTTACCTACGCCGATAGTTGCCGCAAGTGCGGTACACAGTGCCTGGAAAGGAGAGATGGTCTTGTCCTTCGTGTGACCGATAACGTCCTTCTTAAACAGACTGCCGATGGTGTTTTTCCACCATGTTCCCAGGTGAGATACCTGGAAGACACCGGTCAGTACGGTGGTCAGCACGCCGGTTGCTACCAGCAGATACACACCGTAGTTCCACACGAAACTGTTGATGTCGCCATTAAAGTTTGTGATCCATTCTAACATTTTAAATTCCTCCTTAGTATTTTATTTGGAGAAGAAACAAAAAAGATGTCCTACAAAGGACATCTTGTAAAATCTAATGCACATATACACATGGTATATATTACACTAAAGTTTGCTCTGTCCTTTTGCCTGAGAGATTTATGAATTTGCACCTTCGGCACTCACTTTTTGTGAGCTTCTCCAGAGAGCCATCCGTCCTCGGTTCGTCTGCGCGTCCCGAACACTTCAACTGGCAATATTAAAATGTTGTTGTAATTATACAACTGTATGCATAATTTGTCAATAGGAAAAATGAAAAAAATGTAAACTTTTGTGTTTTTGAGCGCAATTTCTTTTAAATATGTATTGACACGGCAGGGATTTACGGGTACAATATATGGTGTATATATGTAAAAGTATATATTGTGTGTTGCATTGATTTATTTATGAACAAAGTAAAAAAAGAAACCACGGCGGGCTTTGAAAACGTATCTGCCGCATATTCAAGCTTAAACTTTGTCTGATACAATTTTTTCGGGTAATTATCCAATAAAAAACTGTGAAACACGGGGCGAAAAGAGAATACGAAGATATGTTTGAAGGCACCGCAAAGAAAAGGAGGTGCTGGGCATGAACACTTCATTATGGATTATTATAGCCGCTAGCGCAGTTGCAGTTGTTTTGGCAATTGTGATCAGTTATAGTATCGCACACAAGAAGGGTTATGACAAAAGAAAGAAAGAGGCTGAGCGCTCAATCGGTAGCGCTGAGGCCGAAGCAAAACGAATCTTAGACGACGCACACAAGGCCGCTGAAAGCAAAAAACGTGAAGTTATGCTGGAGGCGAAGGAAGAAAACCACAAGTTGCATATGGAGTTGGACCGTGAGATTAAGGAAAGACGCAATGAAATCACACGCCAGGAACGCCGTTTGCAGCAAAAAGAGGAAACGCTCGACAAGAAAATCGAGGGCATCGAGGCCAAGGAAGAAAAGATTGCCAAGCGTGAAAAGGATTTAGAGGTAAAGGCGGAAGAACTGGAAAGACAAAAGCAGGCGCAAATTGAACTGCTTGAAAAGATTTCCGGCTTTACGGCAGAGGAAGCGAAAGCACAGCTTTTGTCCACGTTGGAAAGTCAGATTCGTCACGAAGCAGCCATGATGATTAAGGCTGTGGAGGACGAAGCGAAAGAAGAAGCGGACCGCAAGGCGAAAAATATTGTGGCGCATGCGATTCAGAGAGTGGCTGCAGACCACGTTGCGGAAACAACCGTATCGGTTGTACCGTTGCCGAATGATGAGATGAAGGGCAGAATTATCGGCCGTGAGGGTAGAAATATCCGTACACTCGAAACGCTCACCGGTATTGATTTGATTATCGATGATACACCGGAGGCAGTTGTGATTTCCGGCTTTGACCCGATTCGCCGTGAAATCGCGCGCGTATCGCTCGAACGTTTGATTGCAGACGGACGTATTCATCCGGCGCGCATCGAGGAAATGGTAGAAAAGTCCAGAAAAGAAATTGAGGCTGAAATTAAGCAGGAGGGTGAGCGTGCTACCTTTGAAACAGGTGTACACGGCTTGCATCCTGAGGTAATTAAACTGCTCGGCCGCTTAAAGTACAGAACCAGTTACGGTCAGAATGTATTAAACCATGCAAAAGAGGTTGCACATCTGTCTGGGGTTATGGCGGCTGAACTCGGTGTGGATATCGCACTGGCAAAGCGTGCAGGTTTGTTGCATGACTTAGGTAAGTCGGTTGACCACGAGGTTGAGGGTTCGCACGTACACATCGGTGCAGACCTTGCGAAAAAGTATAAGGAAAACAACGATGTTATCCATGCAATTATGGCGCACCACGGTGATGTGGAGCCGCAGACGTTGATTGCTTCCATTGTGCAGGCTTGTGACGCGATTTCCGCGGCAAGACCGGGTGCAAGAAGAGAAAATCTGGAAACCTATATCAAGCGTCTGGAAAAACTCGAAGAGATTGCAAACTCCTTCAACGGCGTAGAAAAATCCTTTGCAATTCAGGCCGGCCGTGAAATTCGTATCATGGTAAAACCGGAAGATGTGAAGGATGATGCAGTTCCGCTGCTCGCACGCGAAATCGTAAAGCGCGTAGAGGAAGAGCTTGAGTATCCGGGTCAGATTAAGATTAATGTTATCCGCGAAACCCGCGCAATTGACTACGCAAAATAAGATGCATTTTAAACAGAGAAAGTTTCGTACTTTCTCTGTTTTTTTCTTTACATTTTCTTGGAATATGGTTATAATGATAAATAGTGTATTTTTAGGAAGGAAATGTCTATGAAACTATTGTTTATCGGTGATGTAACCGGTTCGGTCGGGCGGGATATGCTCGCGCGCGGGCTGGAGGAATTGCAATATAAGCACAAGGCGGATTTTACCGTGGTGAATGCGGAAAATGCCGCGCACGGTCGGGGACTGAGTTATGCGACTTGTGAAGAACTTCTGGAATTGGATATAGATGTGCTGACCATGGGCAACCATGTGTGGGACAACTCGGAAATTTTTAAAGTATTTGACTGCTGTGATTGCATTGTGCGTCCTGCAAATTTGCAACCGGGTTTGCCGGGGAAGGGCAGCTTGGTCAAAGAGAAAAACAGTATAAAAGTCGGTGTAATCAATTTGCTCGGTCAGGTCAACTGTCTGCCGTGTGACAATCCGTTTGCGGCGGCAGACCGTGAAATCGAAAAATTAAAGGCGCAAGGCGCACAGATTATTTTTGTAGATATGCATGCGGAGGCGACGAGCGAGAAGATTGCGATGGGGCGCTATTTGGACGGGCGCGTCAGCGCCGTTATCGGAACACATACCCACGTGCAGACGGCGGATGAGAAAATTTTGCCGCGCGGCAGCGCGTATCTGACGGATGCGGGTATGACCGGTCCGTATGATTCCGTGCTTGGCACGAAAACGGAGATTATTGTCAAACGCTTTGTGACGGGACTGCCGCAGCGGTTTGAAACGGCAGATGGCAAAGGACAGATTAACGGTGTTGTGATAGATATAGACGAAACAAGCGGAAAGGCGCGCAGAATCGAGCGAATTAACTTTGTTGAAAACTAGAAGATGTGCGCAAAGCATTTAAGCCGAGGTGAAAATGGATGGTTTTTGAACAGAAATTCACAGTAAGATACAGCGAAATCGGGCCGGAAGGGTATGCCGATGCGGCGCAGGTTATGACCTGGTTTCAGGATGCGGCAACGGACCATTCCGAGTCAGTCGGGTACGGTGCAGACGTGCTTAAAGCCATGGGCGCGGCATGGATTGTGCTTCATTGGGATGTGCGCTTACTTTCGCCGATACGCTATCATCAGCGCGTGTGCGTAAAGACATGGGCATCTGGTTTTTCGTCGGCGTACGGACACCGTATGTTTGTTTTGGCGGATGAAAACGGCAACACTTTGGCAGAAGGAGAATCGGTATGGCTCTTGTATGACCTGGCGCAAAATAAATTTAAAAAAGTCACGGAAGAAATGAGTTCGCGCTACGGCTGTGATGTAAAAATGCCGGCGGAGGTGCTTCGTAAGTGGAAATTGGATGTGCCGCAAGAGATTGTAAAGACGCAAAGCTGGACAGTACGGCGCAGTGATACGGACACCAACGGGCATACCAACAATGTCAGTTACGTTCGTGTATTGACGGATGCATTAAATAACGGTGCAAGCATCAAACATATGCGAGTGACCTATAAAAAATCCTTGTTTTTAAATGAAACTGCAGAATTAAAAATCGGCGAAAATGCTGCGGCTGTTTTGCGCGACGGGGAAGTTTGTACTTTGTTTGAATATGAATAAAAAAAGACCGAAATCTTAGTTGATTTCGGTCTTTGGTTTTTACAGTAATTCTACGCCCAGTTCCTTTTTCGGGGCGGTCTTTTTTTGATGCATCTGCATATGCTTTTGAATACAGAGCATGGTTTCTTCGCTGATATCATGTTCGATTTTGCAGGCATCCGCTTCCGCGTTTTCGCGGCTGACGCCGAGCGCGATGAGCGCATCGGTCAGCAGTTGGTGCCGGTCATAGACGCGCTTGGCGATTTTTAATCCCTTCTCCGTCAGCGTAATAAAACCGTTTTCGTCAATGACAATGTAGCCTTCTTCGCGGAAACTGCGCATTGCAATACTGACGGTCGGCTTGGAGAAGTTCATATAACGGACGATATCGATGGAACGTACCGGATCTTTCGTGTTGGTTAAAATGTAAATGGCCTCCAGATAGTTTTCGGCCGATTCATGAATCTGCATAAAGAAAGCCTCCTTGGATTGTGCTCGCTTCTATTATACACTAAAGTGAAAAAAAGTTCAATAGAATTTTGTACGGAAAAGCAGACGCTTATAAAACTGCGAAGAAATACTTTGTCAGCGTATCGGGCGACTCTGTTTTACCGTGACTTACCCACCATCTTACGGTTTCTACAAATGTGGCGGCAATGTGGTCTATCCAATAACTTTCAGGCAGCGTGCTACTTTTGCATGTGTCGAATAAATTCAGGTGTGCCTTAACAAGTTTTGTGAGATTGCTTTTGAAATCGTTTAAAAACAGCGCATTGTTTTGCGAGAAAAGCAATTCTAAAATATGATTGTCGTTTTTTTGCAGGTGTTCAAACAAATGCAAAAAAACGGAATCGGGCGCTTTGCAATCAAAGATGTGTTTGTGCGTACTGTTGTCCTCTGCCGCGTCAAAAATGTGGCAAAAAAGTTCTGCACACAATTCTTTTAAAAGAAAATCTTTTGTTTCAAAATGGGCATAAAAGGTTGCTCTGCCGATGTCGGCGCGGTCGATAATTTCACCCACAGTAATGCGCTCAAAGTCCTTTTTGGACAACAGGGTTATAAAAGCATGAAAAATGGCTTCCCTTGTTTTTCTTTGGCGTCTGTCCATTCTTGTCCTACCTCCGTACAGTTTTTTAAAAATGTTCGGTAATGAACTTTTGTAAATAATTATATGTGCCTGAGCGGTTGACCTTGTCTTAAAGTATTGTTAAAATGATACTGAACAATATGTTCAATAACGAATATATTGTGCCATAAAAACATGGGAAAGTCAATAGGGGGAACTATGAAAACGCGTAACAACATTTTAATTGCATTTCTTTTGAATCTGGCATTTTCCGTTTTTGAATTTTTCGGCGGCTTGTATACGGGCAGTATTGCCATTGTATCCGATGCAGTGCACGATTTGGGGGATGCCGCGAGTATCGGTCTTTCGCTTTTCCTTGAAGAAAAGAGTAAAAGAAAGCCGGATAAAAATCACACTTACGGGTACGCAAGATACTCTGTTCTGGGCAGTGTGATTACCACCTGCATCCTTTTGGTCGGTTCGGTGGCGGTTGTAGGCAATGCGGTAAACCGAATTTTGTTTCCGGCGGAAATTAAGTATAACGGTATGATTATATTCGCCGTGCTCGGGGTGTGCGTAAATGCCGTTGCAGCATTTGTAACACGCGAGGGAGATTCGCTGAATCAAAAGGCAGTCAACCTGCATATGCTCGAGGATGTACTCGGTTGGATGGTGGTCCTCGTCGGCGCCGTTGTGATGAAATTTACAGACTTTGTGTGGATTGACCCGCTGATGTCGATTGGCGTAGCTGTATTTATTATCCTCCATGCCGTGAAAACCTTAAAAGAAATTCTGGATGTGTTTTTAGAGAGAACGCCGCAGGATACAGATGTGGATGAAATCAGGGAGCATCTTCTGAAAATCGACGGCGTTTTGGATGTGCATCATATGCACATCTGGAGTATGGACGGACGAAACCATTATGCGACAATGCATGTGGTGACAAATGCAGAGCACCATGCTGTTAAAGAACACGTCCGCGAAGAACTGAGCGCGCACGGTATAGGCCATGCGACGCTTGAACTGGAAGGGGAAAACGAGCATTGCCACGAAAAAATATGCCATGTGGAATGTAAAGCGCAGGCAGGGTGTCACCACCACCATCATCACCATCATCATTAATCATGTAAAAATGGAGCTGAATCAACTTGTTCAGCTCCATTTTTTAAGCAAATAGGCTTGTAACTCTTTTAAATTGTCTGCAATATATACAGGGTTGCAATCTTCCAGCTCACCCGGTGCGGCGTACCCCAATCGTATGCCGATGGCATCTATGCCGTTGGCTTTTGCACCGAGTAAATCGTGGTGACGGTCGCCGACCATAACCGCCTCGCGCTTTTGCGCATCGGTGACACCTAATTGGCGCAGAGTTTCACGGATGACATCGCTTTTTTTGTCGAGCGTGCCGTCGAAAGTTGCGCCGACAATTATGTCAAAGTAGGATTTTAAATTGAAATTGTCCAAAATTTTTTCCGCATACGGTTGCGGCTTGGAGGTGGCAAGAGCAATCGTTTTGCCCGCTGTTTTTAATGCATCGAGCAAATCAGCAGCGCCGTCAAATGCTTTATTTTCATAAAGGCCCTTGACGGAAAACCGTTCGCGGTATTTTTCTAAGGCAAACTGTGCCTGCTCGGCGCTCATGCCGTATACGCGCATAAATTCATCCGTAAGCGGCGGACCGATAAAGCCGGTTAAATTGTCCAAATCCGGTTCGTCGATTCCGCAGGCGGCAAGTGCGTACTGCACGCATTTGGTAATACCTTCTTTCGGCTCGGTCAGAGTGCCGTCCAAGTCAAACAAAATATACTGATACATAATCCATCTCCATTTGTCTTTTTTACTATTTTATAGCCTTATCATATCATTATTCGCACGAAATGTAAACTGTGCATTTTTTTATATTGTCAAGACAAAAATGTGATGTATAATGTGAGTAGAAATAAAAGATAAGGGGAGACAAAAATGCTCAGGAAAGAACACCATGTAGATTTTTGCGTTGTCGGCGGCGGTATGTCCGGTTTGTGTGCGGCGGTTGCGGCGGCACGCCGCGGCATTAAGGTGGCCATTATGCAGGACAGACCGATGTTTGGCGGTAATGCATCGAGTGAGGTGCGCATGTGGATTTGCGGTGCCAACGGCGAATTTGACCGCGAAACCGGCATTGTGGAAGAGTGCATGCTCGAAAACTATCACAGAAATTTAAATCAGAATTTCCATATCTGGGATACCGTGCTTTATGAAAAGGTGCGCTTTGAAGAAAACATCACTATGCTGATGAACTGCGCTTGCAGCAGTGTGGAGATGGACGGCAACAAAATTGTGTCCGTTACGGGGTATCAGACAACGACGGAAACGCATCACACCGTGCGCGCAACGTACTTTGCGGATTGCTCGGGTGACAGTGTGCTTGCACCGCTGACCGGCGCGGAATTTCGTGTGGGCCGTGAAGCGAATGCAGAGTTTAACGAAACCATCGGCCCGAAGGTGGCGGACAAAAAGACGATGGGTATGAGTTGCCTGTTCCAAATTCGTGAAACAGACGCCCCAAAGAAATTTGTTGCGCCGAAGTGGGCGTATGTTTATGAAGACGATGACGCGCTGGCAAACCGTCCGCATGACCACATTACCAACTACTGGTGGATTGAACTCGGCGGCGAAAATGACAGTATTCATGACACAGAGGAGTTGCGCGATGAACTTTTGAAAATTGCTTACGGGGTATGGGATCACATGAAAAACCGCGGTGACCACGGCGTGGAGAACTGGGAAATGGATTGGATCGGCATCCTGCCGGGCAAGAGAGAAAGCCGCCGTTATATGGGGGACTATATCTTAAATGAAAACGATGTACTTGCTCAGGGCAGGTTTGACGATGTCGTGGCCTACGGCGGCTGGACAATGGACGATCATACCCCGGGCGGATTTAACGATAAGGGCAACCCGAATGTATTCCATCCGGCGCCGTCGCCGTTTGGTATTCCGTATCGTTGTCTCTATTCGAAAAATATCGAAAATTTATACTTTGCCGGCAGAAATATTTCCACAACACACGCGGCGCTGTCCGCAACGCGTGTTATGGCTACTTGTGCCGTAATCGGACAGGCAGTCGGCACAGCGGCCGCACTTGCCGTAAATGACGGCAAAGCAATTCGTGAAATCGACGTACATAAGCTCCAACAGCAGCTCCTCTATGATGACCATTGGATTCCGTTTGTGGAGCGTAAGCGTTCCGAACTGACCATGAAAGCCAATGTAAATCATCCGATTGTGCGTGAAGGCATGGACCGTGACTACGCAGACGAACGCCACGGTTATGAAGGCAAACAAGGCGATACCATTGAATTTGCCTACGATGCTCCGGAAAAGATTTCTGAAATCCGCATTATTTTCGACAGTAACCTGCCGCGTAAATATGACAACATGCCGCACAACCGTCCGCTTAAAATGAACAAATACTTTCTTCCCTATGAAATGATGAAGTCCTACGACCTCATCGCCGAAACACCGAACGGAGAAGTGGTCCTTGCTTCTGTGACAGACAACTGTCAGCGTATGGTGAAGCACTCTGTGGATGTAACGGCTACAAAAATTAAACTTATCCTCAAGGAAACCTGGGGTAGCGAAGTATACAAAGTCTACGCAATGGACATCAATTAAAAAAGGTGAATTTAGTGCAATGCGTCGTTAAAAGGGTGCGGCCGTACGAAAAGTACTGTCCGCACCCTTTTGCTTAGCCTTGCATCCAAATTTACGCTTTTTCACACATATTTCATCTTTTACTGCATCCAAATGGGTGCATTTTGTTTTTATGCACAAAAAACTTTGAAAAAATTGCATTTTTCTTTTTGTATGTCTTGACTTTTTGTGTTTTGTATGTAAAAATAAATAGGGGTGAAGTGTTTGCGAGTCATTGGAGGAAATAAGCGCGGTTTAAAACTGGTCGGCTTTGAGGGCGACAGTGTAAGACCGACGACGGACAGAGTGAAAGAAAACATATTTAATATCATCGGTCCGTACATTTCCGGTGCAAACACACTCGATTTGTTTGGTGGAACGGGTGCGCTGACCGTAGAAGCGCTCAGCCGCGGCGCAGACAGCGCGGTGGTGTGCGACATTGCGGAAAGCTCGCTGGCGCTGATTCGTACCAATCTTGACAAGAGCGGTTATACGGATGCGGCGCGTGTTGTCCGCACGGACGGTGTGCAGTATGCTGCGTCTGCCAAGGACAGTTTCGATATCATTTTTATCGACCCGCCGTACAATTCGGATTTGCTCGAGCGTAGCCTTGCGGCGATTGCGAAAAATCCGGACATCTGTCCGGACGGCATCATCGTCTGTGAGCGGGAATATGACAAAACGCTACCCGATCTTTCGGGGCTCGATGTCGTGAAAGATAAAAAGTACGGCAGAGTGCAGATTTTGGTGCTGCGGTGCAAAAATGGGGAAAAACTATGAAAATTGCAGTTTATCCGGGCAGTTTTGACCCGGTGACGAATGGACATCTGGATATCATAAAGCGCAGTGCGCGTGTTTTTGACAAGGTGATTGTCGGCGTTTTGGACAACCTGTCAAAAACGTGTGTGTTTACGCCACAAGAGCGTAAGGCGATGATTGAAGAGGCAACGGCGCAGATGGATAACGTAGAGGTACATTGCTTTTCCGGCCTTTTGGTGGATTTCATGGAGCAATTTGACTCTGCGGTCATTATCAAGGGACTGCGCACCGTAAAGGATTTTGAGTACGAATTTCAAATGGCCCTGTTAAACAAGAGCCTCAATCCCGACGTGGAAACGTTTTTTGCCATGACGGATTCCAAGTATTCGTATATCAGCTCCAGTATGGTAAAAGAGGTATTTCGTCTGGGCGGCTCGATTGATGAGTTTGTGCCGCCGATTGTAAGACTTAGAATGCAAGAGAAATTTGAGAATGGGGGACAAAAATAATGGAGGTTCTTGAACTGCTGGATATGCTTGAAGATGTAGTGGATAAGGCAGTCGGTATTCCGCTGATTGGCAAAGCGATTTTAGACCGCGACGAGATGATGGATTTGCTCGAAGAAATCCGCATCAATTTGCCGGATGACTTAAAGCAGGCAAAATGGGTAAAGGACGAGCGTCAGCGCATTTTGGATGATGCAAACAAGGAGGCAGCGTCGATTATCAAACTTGCGGAGGAGAAGATGGCTTCCCTCATTGATGACCATGAAATTACGCAGCGTGCCTATGCGCAGGCAGAAGAAATCGTGGGCAATGCACAAAACAGTGCGCGCGATATCCGTATGGGCACAAAGCAGTATGTGGATGACCATATGGCAACCCTGGAAGCAAAACTCGAAAAGATGCTGTCCACGGTACGCGAAAACAGAAATGAACTGAAAAATAAATAATCTTAAAATCAAAAGCGGAAGATTGAAAAAATCTTCTGCTTTTTTTACTTGAATTTTCCTTATAAAAACCTTGCCAAAACCGCATAAATATAGTATAATAACTAAGATATAGTATGATGTTACAGTTATGCGTACTTAAAGGAAGTGAAGCAGATGAAATACATTGTGATTTTAGGCGACGGAATGGCGGACACACCGGTGGAAGCGCTCGGTGGCAAAACGCCACTGGAAGTTGCGAAAAAACCGAATATGGACCGTTTGGCATCCTTAGGCGAACTCGGTATGGCCAAGACAGTGCCGGACGGTATGGCGCCGGGCAGCGACGTGGCAAATTTGTCTGTGCTCGGTTACGACCCGAGTGAAGTTTATACGGGGCGCTCGCCGTTAGAGGCGGTGTCTATCGGCGTTGAACTTGCAGATACGGATGTGACCTACCGTGTCAACACCGTAACACTTTCCAATGAAGAAAATTATGCGGATAAAACGATGGTGGACTATTCGGCGGATGAGATTTCCTCTGCGGAGGGTGCGCAGCTGATGGAAGCCATCAATGCGGCGTTTGCAGATGAAAATATTCATTTTTATGCAGGTACAAGTTACCGTAACCTTTTGGTTATACATAATGGTGCTACGGGTGCGGGCCTGACACCGCCGCACGATATTTCCATGCGTGTCATCGGTGATTATTTGCCGAAAGGCGCGGACAAGCTTGCGGAAATGATGCAAAAAAGTTATGACATTTTAAAAGACCATCCGGTTAACAAAGCGCGCGAGTCGCGCGGCTTGCATCCGGCAAACTCCATTTGGTTCTGGGGTGAGGGCACAAAGCCGGGTGTGACGAACTTTAAGGAAAAGTACGGCGTGAACGGCGCGATGATTAGTGCGGTGGATTTGCTCAAAGGTATCGGCTACTGTGCCGGTATGGAGGTTATTGAGGTAGAGGGCGCGACCGGTAATGTTGATACGAACTTTGCTGGTAAGGCGAAAGCCGTTTGTGATGCGCTGCTCGGCGGCAAGGACTTTGCTTATCTGCACGTGGAGGCGGCAGATGAGAGCGGCCATCGAGGCGAATTGGAAAATAAGATTTTGTCGATTGAAAAACTCGATGCGGCCATGGGCAGCATTATGGATGCCATGGAAGCGGCCGGCGAAGATTACAGCATTCTTTTGATGCCGGACCATCCGACACCGCTTGCGACGCGTACGCATGCATCCGATGCTGTACCGTATGTGATTTACAGAAGTAATGCGGAGAAACCGGCAACAAATTTGCGCTATACGGAAAAAGACGCGCAGAGTACGGGCGTTTATGCACCGGTCGGCCATAAACTGATGACGAAGTTTTTGAAAAACTAAATTCAAGATAAAACAGAGGAGGCGTGGTTGTGCAAAGCAGAACATTAAAGATTTTAGCAACGATTTTGTGCGTTGCGGCAGTATGTATTTTGGCATTTTACTTTTTGCCGAACTTGCTTGCGGCCCTTGCTCCGTTTATTATTGCTTATATCCTGAGTCTGGCGCTGGAGCCGCTGATTCATTTGCTCAGTGACAAACTCCGCTTGCCGCGTACGCTTTCGGCCGCCGTTTGCACATTGCTTGCCATCGGTATCATCGGCGGACTTTTGGCTTGGCTCGGTATTGCGCTGTGGACACAGCTTGTCGATTTGGTAGACCGCTGGCCGGAACTGTATGCCGCAGGCAAGGCGTATGTAGAGCAAAAGATGTCCGGTTTTATGGGTTACTACGATAACCTATCTCCGCAGATGCGTGAATACATTGATTACGGGATTGCGGAAGCCAAGGTGGGACTTACAAAGCTCATCTCGCCTGTAGCCAACTGGATGGTTTATTTGGCCAGAGGATTGGTGGCGGGCGTGCCGACAACAATCATCTTTGTGATTGTAACGTTTTTGGCCTGTAACTTTATGTGCGCCGAAAAAAACAAGATGCGCAACTTGATGACGCGCGTGTTCGGTGTGAGTGTGGTCAGCCGTGTTTCGGCGGTATGGCGGGATTTGAAGTCGGCGCTCGGCGGGTACATTAAAGCGCAGCTTGCAATTATGTGTGTGTCAGCCACGATTTTGCTTATCGGCTTTAGTATTGCCAAGGTACCATTTTCACTCCTGCTTGCGATTTCGGTTGCGATTTTGGATGCCCTTCCGGTGTTCGGATCGGGCGCGGTACTGATTCCGTGGTCGCTTATAGCGCTTTTACAGGGCAACTACGGCATGCTGGCAATTGCGGCATCCATGTATATCATCATTATTGTAACCAGACAGATTTTGGAGCCCAGAATTCTGGGCAAGCACATCGGTGTGCCGCCGCTGTTGACACTGATGAGTATGTATATCGGCCTTAAATTTATCGGTATTTTCGGTATGGTTTTGGGCCCGGTGATTGTACTGACGGTGAAAAATCTGTATTTGGGCGGCGTGTTTGACAGAATACTGAAGAATAAAACTGAAGAGAATATACCCCAAAAAGAGGTGCAGAAAAATGAGTAAAGGCAAATATTACATTACAACGGCAATTGCTTATGCCTCTCGTAAGCCGCACATCGGCAATACGTACGAGGTTATTTTGACGGATGCCATCGCGCGCTTTAAGCGTAAACTCGGTTATGATGTGTATTTTCTGACCGGCACGGATGAGCACGGCCAGAAGATTCAGCAGCTTGCAGAGGAAAACGGGATTACACCGCAAAAGTATGTAGACGGTGTCGCAGGGGAAATCCGCCGCATCTGGGATTTGGTGGGTGCGTCGTATGATGGTTTTATCCGCACAACGGATGCGCGCCACGAAGAAGTGGTGGGCAAGATTTTCAAAAAGCTCTATGAGCAGGGCGATATCTACAAAAGCGAATACGAGGGTATGTACTGCGTACCGTGCGAATCGTTTTTTACCTCTTCGCAGTTGGTGGACGGGTGCTGTCCGGATTGCGGCAGACCGGTAACCCCGACCAAAGAGGAAGCGTATTTCTTTAAAATGAGCAAATATCAGGATCGTCTGATGAAACATATCGAGGAACATCCTGAGTTTATACAGCCGGAGAGCCGTAAAAAAGAAATGGTAAATAATTTCTTGAAGCCGGGTCTTTCGGATTTGTGCGTATCGCGCTCCACATTTACATGGGGGATTCCGGTAGAATTTGACCCGGGCCATGTTATCTATGTGTGGATTGATGCGCTCACCAATTATATCAGCGCCATCGGTTATGATCCGGACGGCAACCACAGCGAACTCTACAAAAAGAACTGGCCGGCGGATGTACACATTATCGGCAAAGATATTTTGCGTTTCCATACGATTTACTGGCCGATTATCCTGATGGCACTCGGCGAGCCGCTGCCGAAGCAAATTTTCGGTCATCCGTGGCTTTTGGCCGGCAAGGATGAAAAGATGAGCAAGTCGCTCGGAAACGTAATGTATGCAGACGATTTGGCCGAGCTGTTCGGTGTGGATGCGGTGCGTTACTATGTACTCTCCGAAATGCCTTTTGCGGCAGATGGCACAATCAGTTACGAAACCATTATCAGCCGCTTTAATTCCGATTTGGCCAACACCCTCGGCAACCTTGTCAACCGCACGGTTACGATGGTGGATAAGTATTTTGATAAAAAGCTTTACGCGCCGGAAGTAACGGATGCGGTAGATGCTGATTTAAGAGCGGTTGCGGAAAGTACCGTTCGCGAAGTGGAAGCCAAGATGGAAGAGCTGCGCGTAGCTGACGCACTCGAAGCCATTATCGGCTTGGCGCGCCGCTCGAACAAATATATTGACGAAACCGCACCGTGGGTACTTGCCAAGGATGAAAACGGCAAAGAACGCCTCAAAGCGGTTATGTATAACTTAATTGAGTCCATCCGCATTATTGCAATTTGTCTGGAAAGCTTTATGCCGCAGACGGCGAAGAACATTTATGAGCAGATCGGGGCAACCAAGACGGATTGGGAGAGCGCAAAGGTATTCGGCGCAACCGAGCCGGGCACATGTGTAGGCACAGCCGCACCGATGTTTGCGCGTATGGATGAAAAGAAAAAACTTGAGGAAATCGAGGCCTTTAACTTAAAGAAATATCCGCCGAAGAAGGAAGAAAAGAAAGCGGAGAAAAAGGAAGCTGCAGCGCCGGCGGAAATTACGATTGATGATTTTGCAAAACTGGATTTGCGTGTGGCTAAGGTGCTTTCCGCAGAGAAAATCGAGGGCGCAGACAAGCTTTACAAATTGCAAGTAGATATGGGTAGTGAAAAGCGCCAGATTGTATCCGGCATTGCAAAGCATTATACGCCGGAAGAATTGGTCGGCAAAAATGTGGTTGTGATTGCAAACTTAAAGCCGGTGAAGCTGCGCGGCGTAGACTCCTACGGTATGATTTTGGCGGCCGCCGATGATAAGTCTTTGAAAGTTTGCACAACGGATGGTGACATTCCGGCCGGAACGCAAGTGCGATAATAGGGGGATAAAAACAATGAAAAATATGGGTTTAAATGAAATCAGAGAGAAATTTTTAAGTTTCTTTGAAACAAAGAACTGCTTGCGTTTGGACAGTTTTTCGCTTGTTCCGAAAAATGATGCGAGTCTTCTTTTGATTAACTCCGGCATGGCACCGATGAAAAAGTGGTTTACGGGTGCGGAAGTGCCGCCGAGAAAGAGAGTGACTACATGCCAGAAATGTATCCGTACACCGGATATCGAAAGTGTCGGCAAAACTGCAAGACACGGTACCTTCTTTGAAATGCTCGGTAACTTCTCCTTCGGAGATTACTTTAAGCACGAAGCCATTGCATGGGCATGGGAATTTTTAACCAAGGTTATGGAAATTCCGGAAGAGGTGCTCTGGATTACCGTATACGAGGAAGATGATGAAGCAAGAGATATTTGGATCAACGAAATCGGCGTAAACCCGGAGCGCGTCGTGAAGATGGGCAAGGCAGACAACTTCTGGGAGCATGGTACAGGTCCGTGCGGTCCGTGCTCGGAAATTCATGTAGACCGCGGCATCGAGCACAGTTGCGGTAAGCCGGACTGCAAACTCGGCTGTGACTGCGACCGTTTTATGGAGGTCTGGAACCTCGTATTTACGCAGTTTGATAAAGATGAGAACGGTAACTATAACCGTCTTGCCAACCCAAATATTGATACAGGTATGGGTCTGGAAAGACTTGCCTGCATCATGCAGGGTGTAAACAACCTCTTTGAGGTAGACACCGTACAGGATACGATGAAGCACATCAGCCGTATCGCAGGTGTCAATTATACAGATGACAAAAAGACGGATATTTCTCTGCGTGTCATCACGGACCATATCCGCAGTACCGTTATGATGGTATCCGATGGTGTTATCCCGTCCAACGAGGGTAGAGGTTACGTGCTTCGCCGTCTGCTTCGCCGTGCGGCAAGACACGGCAGACTCTTGAATGTCAAGGGCGAATTCCTCTACACCGTAGCGGATACAGTAATCGACGCTTCCAAGCAGGGTTATCCGGAACTGGAAGAAAAGAGAGAGTATATCAAAAAGGTTATCCGCATTGAGGAAGAAAAGTTTTCCAAGACCATCGAGGGCGGCCTTGCCATCTTAAATGATTACATTGCGGCTACCAAGGCAAATGGCGGCGATACTTTAAGCGGCGCGGATGCATTTAAATTAAATGACACTTACGGCTTCCCGATTGACCTGACGGTGGAAATCTGCGAGGAGCAGGGACTCAAGGTTGACCGCGACGGTTATGATGCAAACTTAAAAGAGCAGAAAGATAAGGCGCGCGCCGGCCGTAAGGATGGTTCGAGCTGGGATGATGATTCCGCTGTCAACATCAAAGCAGAAGCAACCAAGTTTGTCGGCTACAACGCATTGGAAGCAGAAAGCGAAGTTGTCGGTATCGTAACAGACGGCAACAGCGCAGATGCTATCGGCGCAGGCGAAGAGGGCATTATCGTGGTGAAAGAATCCCCGTTCTATGCGGAAATGGGCGGTCAGGCCGGCGATATCGGTTCGATTACTGCGGCAAACGGTAAGGCAACCGTAGTCGACACGAAGAAAAACGGCGCCGATATTTATTTCCATATTGTAAAGGTAGAAGAGGGTGCAATTTCCGTTGGCGACAGCGTAAACCTCTCGGTTTGCAAGAAAAATAGAATGGCAGTTTGCCGCAACCACTCCACAACCCACCTTCTGCACAAGGCGCTCAAGGAAGTGCTGGGCACGCACGTTGCACAGGCTGGTTCCGAGGTAACCGCGAAGCATCTGCGTTTTGACTTCTCGCACTTTGAGGCGATGACCGCAGACGAAATCAAAGCGGTAGAAGCAAAGGTAAACGAGGCTATTTTAGAGGCTATGGACATCAACGTACAGGAACTCGGCATTGAAGAAGCAAAGAAGCTGGGTGCAACTGCGCAGTTCGGTGAAAAATACGGTGATGTGGTACGCGTGGTATCCATGGGCGATTATTCCGTGGAATTCTGCGGCGGTACGCATCTGACCAATACCGCGCAGGCAGGTCTGTTTAAGATTATTTCCGAAAACGGCGTTGCAGCAGGTGTAAGAAGAATTGAAGCGGTGACGGGCGCAGGTGTGCTTGCACAGCTCAATGCAGCTAAAGAAACGATTGCCAAGGTAGCTGATGCCATTCGCAGCAGCGTGCACGAGGTAGAAACCAAGGCAGTAGCCGTTGTGGAAGAAAATAAGAACTTAAAGCGCGAACTTGAAAGCATTAAGAGCAAGATGGCAAACGCTTCCGTTGCTGACCTTGTAGATGGTGCAAGCGAAATCAGCGGTGTGAAGTTGATTGCAGGTCGCGTAGGTGACGGCTTGGACATGAACGCTCTGCGTACGGCAGGTGACAACTTAAAGGAAAAGGCAGGCTGCGCAGTCATCGTATTGGCTTCTGCGGCAGACGGCAAGGTCAACATCGTTTGTATGGCAACTGCAGATGCAGTAGCGAAGGGCGCGCATGCAGGCAACATCATCCGCGAAGTGGCCAAGACTTGCGGTGGTGGTGGCGGCGGTAAGCCGGACAGCGCACAGGCAGGCGGTAAGGATGTATCCAAGATTGAGGATGCACTCAAAGCGGCTGCAGATGTTTTGGCATCGCAGATCAAATAATCGGAGGCGTATACAATGAGTGATTGCATTTTTTGTAAAATTGCCCGTGGAGAAATCCCGTCCAATAAGGTCTACGAAGATGATTTAATGTATGCCTTTCACGACATCAATCCGCAGGCACCGGTGCATGTTCTGATGATTCCGAAACAGCATTTGGATTCTGCCAATGCGGTGAATGCAGACAATAGCGCTGTTGTTGCGCACATTTTCTCTAAAGTCAGCGAGATTGCGGCTATGGTCGGTGTGCGTGAAGACGGTTACCGTATCATCAACAACTGCGGTGAAAACGGCGGACAGACGGTAAAACACCTGCATTTTCATCTGCTCGGCGGCAAGGATTTGGGCGAAAAGTTAGTATAATTCAAAAAAGGGGATGGTGACATCCCCTTTTCAAGTAGGTGATTCTATGTTAAAAACATTATGGGGACTTTTTTGGTCGTTTGCAAAAATCGGTGTATGTACCTTTGGCGGCGGTTATGCGATGCTTCCGTTTATTCAGGCGGAAATCGTAGAGAAAAAGAAATGGGCAACAAATGAAGAAATCATGGATTACTATGCCATCGGACAATGTACGCCCGGTGTAATTGCCGTAAATGTCGGCACATTTGTCGGACAGAAAACCGCAGGCTTCTGGGGCGGTGTGCTAGCGACGCTGGGTGTGGTATTCCCGTCCGTGGTCATTATTTTGCTGATTGCGGCCTTTATCAGTAACTTTGCGGATTTGGAGATTGTGGAACACGCATTTGCCGGTATTCGTGCGTGCGTTTGTGTATTTATTTTTAATGCGGTGTGTAAGCTTTGGAAAAGTGCAGTCAGGGACAAATGGACGCTGTTTATTTTCCTGGTAGTGACGGTTTGTGCAACTGTGTTTGACGTATCGCCGGTGCTGTTTGTTGTGCTGGCGGCGCTACTCGGCATTCTTATTAAGAACTGGGGGACGAAGAAGGCATGATCATTGCTGCAATCATCTATACATTTTTAGAAAGATGTCTTTTGCTGTTTTTCGAATTTTTCAAAACAGGTCTGTTTTCTATTGGCGGCGGCATGGCAACCTTGCCGTTTTTGTACGAAATGTCGGATAAATATCCGAGGTGGTTTACGCACGGTGAGCTTCTGGATATGATCGCCATTTCCGAGTCAACACCCGGTCCGATTGGTGTAAATATGGCAACCTATGTAGGGTATATGACCGCAGGTGTGCCGGGCGGCATCCTTGCGACACTGGGTCTGATTACACCGTCAATCATTATCATTTTACTTGTGACCAGAGCGCTCAAGGCCTTTGGGGATAACCGGTATGTGCAGTCTGCATTTTACGGTCTGCGCCCTGCTTCGACGGGACTGATTTCCTCTGCATGGCTCGGTGTGCTTTCCGTGGTTCTGTTAAACCGTGATGTGTTTGAAAAAACCGGAAGTGTGGCAGACTTGTTCCACTGGGAGAGTCTTGCGCTGGCTGTAGCTATTTTTGCTGTAACCAATTTTGTAAAACCTGCAAAAAAGTGGCATCCGCTGGTTTTTATAGCTTTTGCGGCAGTGGTCGGCATTGTATTTAAATTGTAACTTGCAAAGCCTCATTTGGTGCGTTATAATAAAGTAAAACACTATATGTGGAAATGTTATTTCACGAAAGGAAGGTTTTCCTATGAAATGTCCGTTTTGCGATTGTACAGACAGTAAGGTAATCGACTCCAGACCGACGGAGGAGGGCAGCGCCATCCGCCGCCGCAGAGAATGTATTGCATGTCAGAGTCGCTTTACTACTTATGAGAAAGTGGAAACTATCCCGATGGTTGTGATTAAAAGCGACAATTCGCGCGAGCCGTTTGACCGTCAGAAACTGATGAGCGGTTTGATGCGTGCGTGTGTAAAGCGTCCGGTTTCGATTGTGGAGCTTGAAAACCTGGTGAGCACCATTGAGGCGAATATGTCCAATTCCTTAAAGCGCGAGTTTTCCAGTAAAGAAGTCGGCGAAATGGCGATGAAACTTTTAAAGGATATCGATGAGGTTGCCTATGTGCGTTTTGCATCGGTATACCGCAGATTCCAGGATATTGACACCTTCCGCGCGGAACTCAATAAGCTCTTGGGGGATAAATAAATGCGTTTTTTGGATTTGCATACGCATACCATGGCCTCGGACGGCGCACTTTCGCCGACACAGCTCGTGCGTTATGCTGCCGCGCAGCGTGTCGCCGTTTTGGCGATTACCGACCACGATACCGTCAGCGGTGTGGAAGAAGCGCTTGCGGCAGGGGAAAAGAGCGGTGTGCGTGTCATTCCCGGAGTAGAACTGTCGGCAACCTATCCGCGTGAGTTACATATTGTGGGGTTGTATGTAGATATACAGCATCAGGAATTTGCCGCGGTTATGGAAGAGTTACGCGCCTATCGTGCTGAGCGCAATTATAAAATGATTGAGGCTTTGCAGACGCAGGGACTTAAAATTACGCCGGAGGATGTCTTAAAATACAAGCCGGGTTACGGCATGGACACCATCGGGCGTGTGCATATGGCGCGTGCATTGGTCGAAAAAGGCTACTGTAGTGATTTGAAATCTGCATTTGAAACTTATGTTTCAGGCGATTCTCCGGCATATGTAAAGAGGCAACTTCTGGATGCGGCATCCTGTATTGAATTGATTCATAAGGCGGGAGGATATGCGTTTTTGGCGCACGGCGTGCACAGTGAGCCGGATATGAACAAACTCTTTGAATTGCTCGACACCTTGCGCGAATGCGGTTTAGACGGCGTGGAATGTTATCACTCCGACCATAGCATGCTTGTAACGGAGCAACTGATGGAGTATTGTGATAAGCATAAAATGCTCGTCAGCGGCGGCAGTGATTTCCATGGGAAAAACAAACCGCATGTCGACCTTGCGACCATGCCGTACGGCCTTAAATTGCCGGCGGAGCTGTTGAAACGCATGGATGCGGATATAGAAGAAAGAATGAAAAGCAATCAAAATTAACTTTGATTGCTTTTTTGTATAGTGAATAGTCTGCTATTAAAATGTTGTGTTTGACTTTCATATTGTGTTTTAAGAACTCTCAAAGGTGCGGCTGTGCCGCTCATTTTTTTTTGTTTTGTCTGAATTTACAGCGAGACTGATACCGTTTGTTGCGCAAAAATAAAGGCGTGCAGCCGGGTGGGTCTTGGGAGGGATGCAAGCCCTCCCAAGCCGTTTTAAGGGGATTGAAGGGGGAGAATCGGAACTCCCCCTTCGTTTTGCTACTTTTGCATTCAAAAGTAGGCCCGTCCGGCAGGATAAAAGCAAAAAACGGCAAGAGCAAGCCCTTGCCCTACGATATAAGATGCACTTTTCTAAAAAATAAAAAGCAGATGCTTGGGCGAGTGTTCTTAAGGATACAATGGTTTTATCCTTAAGAACACTCCCCCTTGGCATCTGCTTTTTAAAGTTGGTTTTAACTTACGCCTTGTTGTCGCAACCTAGAACGTTTACAATCTTCTTCTTTACGAGATCCTTGATAGCGGCTCTTGCCGGCTTGAGGTACTGTCTCGGGTCGAAGTGACTCGGGTTTTCGTTAAGGTACTTACGGATGGAGCCTGTCATAGCGAGTCTGAGGTCAGAGTCGATGTTAATCTTACATACAGCGCTCTTTGCAGCCTCACGAAGCATATCTTCCGGAATACCGATAGCATCCGGCATATCGCCACCATTTGCGTTAATCATTTCTACATACTCCGGAATAACGGAGGATGCACCGTGCAGGACGATCGGGAAGCCCGGGAGCTGCTTGGTAACTTCTTCGAGAATATCGAAACGAAGCTGCGGCTTCTGACCCGGCTTGAATTTGTATGCACCGTGGCTTGTGCCGATAGCGATTGCGAGAGAGTCAACGCCAGTGCGTGTAACAAAGTCAACAACCTCTTCCGGTCTGGTGTAGGAAGCATCTTCTGCGGATACGTTTACAGCATCCTCGATGCCGGCCAATCTGCCGAGCTCGCCTTCTACAACAACGCCTCTTGCGTGTGCGTATTCTACAACCTTCTTGGTCAGCTCGATGTTTTCTTCGTACGGCAGGTGAGAACCGTCGATCATAACGGAGGTAAAACCGCCGTCGATGCAGGACTTACAAAGTTCAAAGGAATCACCATGGTCTAAGTGCAGTGCGATCGGAAGACCGGTTTCCTCGATTGCGGCTTCAACAAGCTTTACAAGGTAAGTATGGTTTGCATACTTTCTTGCGCCTGCAGAAACCTGGAGAATCAACGGTGCATTTACTTCCTTTGCAGCCTCGGTGATGCCTTGGATAATTTCCATGTTGTTTACGTTGAAGGCGCCGATTGCATAGCCGCCTTCATATGCGTTTTTAAACATTTCCGTTGTGGATACTAATGGCATTTTATTCACTCCTTACTCTACATTAGGCGGGTTTTTCATAAATTGCCCACCAAATATAAATTATACCACGAAAATGGAAAAATACAAGGGTTTTGTTAAAATTTTTATATAGCTTTGTTTTATAAAAGCAAGGATGGATTGGGCGAGTGTTCTCAAGGATACAATGGTTTTAGTCGGTAATTTACCGAAAATAGTTCACAAAAAATCCGCATTATACGCTAGTATGATGCGGATTTTTATGTTCCTCTTTCCGACAAAATTCCTCGACTAAAACTGCCGTAGGCACCTTAAAAGGTAATGGTTTGGATAAAGAGCAAGGCAAAAACGACCGATATCCTCGCGGATTTCGGTCGTTTTTAACACAGCTATTTGCCAAAATATTGCTTTTTAAGGCGTTTTATCCTTTAGAACACTCGCCCTTCCATCCTTGCTTTTTCTTATCTTCCGAACAATTTATATCCGATATAGCCGATGAGCGCGCCGGGAATAATCATCACAAGTGCTGTTGTAAGCGCTGCGCCGCTGTCTGCCGCGCAATATTTCACGAAAAATGCAATACCGCCGACAATCAGGCCGAGCGCTGTCCATGCATACGTTCCGCAGATGGAGAAGGTTTCGCGCAGACTTCTGCAAGATAAATACTTAAGTACACCGAAAATCACACCCGGCAAAAGTCCGAAGAGCAGATATTTGGTCTGCCAAAGCACCGTCAGACTCGCCACAATTACACTGCTGTGGCTGTACTTTTTCATTATCCAACCGCCGCCGAGAATAATGAGTGCTACGATAATGAGCAGCATATTGCCTTTGGCGCTGCCTGCACTTCCGCCACCGATGTAATTGCCGTCGTCGTCATAATCATCCGGGTTTACATAGGTCACCTTTCTGCCGTTGCGATACTCGGGTTGCTCCGGATAGTCATCATCTGGAATGTCATCCGGATTGACATAGGTTACTTTTCTGCCGTTGCGGTATTGCGGTTGTTGCGGTGCATTGTAGTTACCACCGTAATTATCGCCATTGTTATAACCGCCGCCGTTGTAATTGTCATCGACATAACTGTCGTCTTCTTCGTAATACTCGTCTTCTTCGTAGTATTCTTCATCTTCGTCATAGCCGTCGCCATCGTCATAATAGCTACCGCCACTGAGCCATTCATCCAGACTCTCTTCGCCGGAGTCCATAAAATCACAAAGTGTGTCATAATCCAAATTCGGATATTTTCCGCATTGGTTTTTTGAGCCTTTACCAAATGCTTTGTTGCCCTTGTTGAAGTGATAACTTTGCACAATTGTGCTCACTTCTCTTTGATTTATACCGTGGTTTGCTGCGACCTCATCTTGCGACATCCCTAAAACAAGGTAGTCATATAAAACATCTGCATCAAATTGATTTGCCATAATACATCCCTCCCGCGAATATTATATAAGAAAGCATGGGGATTGTCAACTGCTGCAGATCAGCGTGATACAGAAATAATAATAAAATTAAAAATTTTTAAAAAACTGTTGACAAGTTTAAAAAGGTATGGTATCTTATTATTGTAATCATTACAAAAATGAAATTAAAACAAAAAAGAGGTGAGTGCATGAATGCTACACAAAGACTGGCGGAAAAAGAAATCCGACCGTCGATGTTGCGTATTGCAGTGCTGGAGCATCTGATGCAAACGACAGCGCATCCGACGATTGAGGAGATTTTCAACACGCTGCACCCCAAGATACCGACGCTTTCCAAAACATCGGTATACAACATTACAAAGCTGTTGACACAGCATGGGCTTGCAAAAGCCATCACAATTGATGAAAAGCAGATCCGATACGATGCGGACACTTCCATGCACGGACACTTTTTATGTGAGCGCTGCGGCAGGGTGATAGACTTTTCACTTGCGGGCATCAGCGACGGCGCTTTAGACGGCTTTGATGTCCACACCAAAGAAGTTTATTATGCAGGCGTCTGCAAAGACTGTCTGGATGATGATAAATAAAAAAATATAATTAGAAGGAGATAAGGATTATGAAAAAGTTTGTATGCGGAGTATGCGGTTATGTTCACGAGGGCGAGTATGCACCGGAGAAGTGCCCGGTATGTAAGGTGCCGGCTGATAAGTTTAAGGAAATGGTAGAGGGTGCGGCGCTTGCTGCAGAGCACGAATACGGTGTATACGCAAAGACCGTAAAGAATAACCCGGACATTTCCGAAGAAGATAAGAAGTTTATTTTTGATCAGCTCATGGCAAATTTCAACGGCGAGTGTGCCGAAGTTGGTATGTACCTGTGCATGGCAAGAATCGCACACAGAGAGGGTTATCCGGAAGTGGGTCTGTACTGGGAAAAGGCAGCTTATGAAGAAGCAGAGCACGCTGCTAAGTTTGCAGAGCTTCTCGGCGAAGACCTCGAGCCGAATATGAAGGCGACCACAAAAGACAACCTCGCTTGGAGAGTAGACTGCGAATATGGTGCAACCCAGGGCAAGTTCGACCTCGCCGCTTGTGCAAAGAAGAACGGCCTGGACGCAATCCATGATACCGTGCATGAAATGGCGCGCGACGAGGCGCGCCACGGCAGAGGTTTGGAAGGACTTCTCAAGAGATATTTCAAATAATAGAATTTGTAAGGACTGTCTTCTTCGGGCAGTCCTTACATAAAAGAGGGGTTTGAAATGGTAGAAAATTATATGGTTTGCAACTGCAAGCAGGTAAGTTACAACAATATTGCCGATGCAATGCACAATCTTACGAAATTTGAGGATGTGCTGAGTACATTTAATAGCGTACAGGAGGTAACACATTGCTCCACGGGGTGCGGTGGTTGCCATCAAAAAGTTTTGGATATCATATCTGAAATCATGAGCGGTGCATCTGCATAACTTTATCTTTAAAATCATATAAAAGCCGTCTGCAAAATCAATTGCAGACGGCTTTTATATGGTGTTGTTTTAGTTGAAACAGTATACAAAATGTGTTAGAATAAAATATATATGTGTAAACGAAAGAAGGCAACAGCTATGGCAGACAAATTTAAAGAGTTACTGGCAATGATAAACTATCCGAGAACGTTTCCTGTTTATTTGTGTGCGCTGTGTTCCAAGCAAAGGCATTTGATTGAAGCGGATGTCGCGCGGTGGAATGAGATTGAACAGAGAAAATCGGGTTTGTTTCAATCCCTGAACTGGTATCTTACGTATAAAAAAGAATTTCGTAACCTGCTTCTGCATCGTTTAAAAAAGCCGTCATACACGGCTGTGGCCTTGGTGCATTTTGCAATTGCGCGTGTATTATATAAACCATTGGAAACGTTGTATATCTACACAACGGATATCGGCGGCGGTTTGTATATTCAGCACGGGTTTTCTACGATTATCACGGCAGAAAAAATCGGTAAGAATTGCAGAATATATCAGCAGGTGACGATCGGGTACAAAGAAGACCGTTGTCCGGTGTTGGAAGACAACGTATCTGTAACTTGCGGGGCAAAAGTGCTTGGCGGCATTACCATGCACGCTAACAGTCTGGCGGCCGCAGGGGCGGTTGTTGTAAAAGATGTCCCCGAAAATGCTATTGTAGGCGGTGTGCCTGCTAAGGTCCTTGGTTATAAGGATGAAAATAATCTTAATTTTCAAGGTTGATGTTGTATGAAAACATTTTTTATTTCCAGTACATTTAAAGATATGCAGTCAGAGCGTGATGTGTTGCATCAGGTGGTTTTTCCTGTGCTACGCAATCGAGCAAAAGCATACGGCGAAGAGATTGATGAACTTGACTTGCGCTAGGGCGTGGACACAAGGTTGATGAGCGAGGAAGAGAGCGGCTGTTTCGTGATTGAAACGTGTCTGGATACTATTGACCGATGCAGACCGTATATGGTTGTGCTCATCGGTGAGTGCTACGGCTGGATTCCGGATGATGCTGTTTGGCAGTCTGTTCGGGATGCACGTCTGGACAAGTGGAGAGGGACGCCCATCAGCATCACGCAGTTGGAAATTTTATACGGCGCAGGAGGCACCCGTCTTATTTGAAGCGGTGCTTGGGTTGCTTTGTTTTAATGCACATACATCGTATGCCGAGCACATTCGCCGCGGCGTCAAATTGCTTTCGGACATATTGCAAGACCAAGAAGAGTGTACAAAGAAATTTTATGTGTTTGTGCAGATATAGAAATGCTGGTTACCTTCTGGCAGGCGGCGCAAAGCGGCAAAGACAGCAATCTGATGTATTATATGTACAGCGCATTGCGTGAGCTGGGTTATGAGGCTTCTGCGGAAGAAGCGGAGGATTATATCCGAAAGCTCAAAGAAAAATACGGAGAGTAAGAACACTCGCCCAAAAACAGTTGTATTTTCTTTTGAAAAGTGGTACAATGTCGAAGAAATAATTAAAATGGAGAAAAACTATGGACAAAAAAATGATTGAGCGCATCAATGCGCTTGCAAAAAAATCGAGAGAAGAAGGCTTGACGGAAGAGGAAAAACAGGAGCAGGCAAACCTGCGTGCTCAGTATATTGCGGCGTTTCGCGCCGGCACGGAGCAGACACTTCAAAGTGTGCGCCTTGTCGATAAGGATGGTAATAAAACACCGCTTTCAAAAAAGCAAAAGCCGTTTTCCTGAGGTGCAAAACTATGAATTATACAAGAACAAGGTGGGGGTGTTATACTGCTCTGTTTACGCAGGCGGTGGTCAATAACCTTGCACCTGTATTGTTTGTTATTTTTCAGGATAACTATCATATTTCGTTTGAAAGCTTGGGCAGGTTGGTATTAGTCAATTTTTGTGTGCAATTGCTTACAGATTTGCTGGCTGTGCGCTATGCTGAAAAAATCGGCATCCGCCGCTGTATGGTGCTGTCGCATCTTTTGAGTGCGGCGGGACTGATTGCAATGGCTGTTTTGCCGTCCGTGATGTGCAGTCCGTATCTTGGTCTGACGATTTCTGCGGTGCTTTATGCCGTAGGCGGCGGCTTAAATGAGGTGCTGGCAAGTCCGATTCTGGAAGCGTTGCCGACAAAATCCAAGTCTGCTTCGATGAGTCTTTTGCACTCGTTTTATTGTTGGGGACAGGTCTTTGTTGTTCTTTTTTCCACGCTGTATTTAAAACTGTTTTCTTCGGCAGATTGGAGAATTTTGCCGGTGGTTTGGGCCAGCATTCCGCTTGTAAATATGCTCATTTTCCTGCGCGCGCCGATGCTGCCGTTGGTGAAGACGGGCAAGGGATTATCTGCAAAGGAACTTTTTTCGAAAAAGCGGTTTTATGTGTTTTTGGTGATTATGCTGTGTGCCGGCGCATCGGAGCTTTGTATGGCGCAGTGGGCATCTATGTTTGCACAAAAGGGTCTCGGAGTAGATAAATTTATCGGTGACCTGGCAGGACCGTGTTTGTTTGCGGTATTTATGGGTATCGGCCGTGTGGGTGCGAGCATCCTTGGCGAACGCGTGAGTACACGTATGCAATTGTTGGTTTCGGCATCGGCCTGCGTTATATGCTATCTGGTGGCGGCACTTGCGCAAAATGCGGTGCTTTCGCTGCTCGGCTGTGCGTTTTGCGGTGTTACGGTAGCGGTGCTCTGGCCGGCTACATATTCCTATGGCAGCCGCAGTTTTCCGCAGGGCGGTGCAGTTCTGTTCGGATTATTAGCCATGGCAGGAGATATGGGATGCTCTCTCGGCCCTTGGCTGACCGGCTGGATTGCTGATGTAGTACAGGTAGGTACTTCGGCAGTGAATGCGGCGCAGATTGCCTTGCGCACCGGCTTGTTTGCAGGAGCAATTTTTCCACTGCTACTGGTGCTTTGTTTGCTGTTCGGCATGAAAGAAAAGAAAAATTAAAAAAGTCCTTATCCGTTGGATAAGGACTTTTTTGTATACATCAGCACTGTGCGAGTGCCTGATCGAGATCTTCTAAAATGTCATCAATATTTTCGATGCCGACGGACAGACGAATCAGACCCGGTGCAACGCCGCCGGCGATTAACTGTTCTTCCGTAAGCTGACGATGTGTGGAACTTGCCGGATGCAGTACACAGGTGCGGATGTCCGCCACGTGCACGAGCAGGGAAATCATCTTGAGTGCGTCGATAAACTTCGCACCGGCGTCTCTGCCGCCTTTTACGGTGAAGGCAATAACGCCGCTGCAACCGTTCGGCAGATACTTTTGTGCGCGTTCTTTGTACGGGTTACCTTCGAGCGTCGGATAAGCCACGGTTTCTACCTTCGGATGCTTTGCTAAAAACTCTGCAACCTTTTCTGCGTTACGGCAATGGCGATCCATACGTACCGGCAGAGTTTCGATACCCTGGTTAATTAAGAATGCGCCGAAAGCGCTCTGGCAGGCACCGAGGTCGCGCATAAGCTGTACACGTGCTTTGACGATATAGGCCATTTCGCCGAAATCCTTGGTATATACAACGCCGTGGTAGGATTCGTCCGGTTCGGTAAATTCCGGATAATTACCGTTTGTCCAGTCAAATTTACCGGAATCAATGATGACACCGCCGGTTTGCAATGCATGTCCGTCTAAATACTTCGTCGTGGAATGCACAACGATATCTGCGCCGAATTCAATCGGACGGCAAAGGTACGGTGTCGCAAAGGTGTTATCCACGATGAGCGGCAGATTGTGGCTGTGTGCAAAGTTTGCAAAGCGCTCAATGTCAAATACGCAGATGGTCGGATTGGAAATGGTTTCGCCAAATACCGCTTTTGTATTCGGGCGAAGTGCGGCTTCAAGTTCTTCCTCTGTTGCATCGTTATCTACAAAGGTTACTTCGATGCCGAGTTTTTTAAGCGTTACGGCAAACAGGTTGAGTGTGCCGCCATAGATGGCAGACGAACTGATAAAGTGGTCGCCGCTGCCTAAAATATTTAACAACGACAGGGTAGAGGCCGCCTGACCGGAAGAAGTACACAGTGCGCCTACACCACCTTCCAGCGCCGCGATTTTCTTTTCAACCGCATCTACGGTCGGGTTCGCGAGTCTGGAATAGAAAAAGCCGTTTTCTGTTAAGTCAAACAGTTTTGCCACCTGCTCGGTGGATTCATACTTGAAGGTTGTGCTCTGGTAAATCGGCAGAGTCTGTGCTTCACCGTTTTTTGGAGTATAACCTTCGTAAAGACATTTGGATTCAAATTTCATTTTTATCCTTCCTTTCGGTTTGCTATGCTGCTGGGTGATATATGAAAATATTTTTTAAACGAATTGGAAAAGTAGTACGGCTCTGTAAAGCCGACGGCCTCCGCTGCCGCACGAACGGTAATGTTGCCGTTTTCTAACAGTTTTTTTGCCCTTTTCAGCCGAAGTGCCATAATATATGCAGATATCGAATTGCCGCTTCGCTTTTTAAACATGTGGCTGATATACGAGGCAGAGCAATGACAGAAATCGCAGATATCCTCTAAGCGAATCTTTTGCGTATAATGCTGATGAATATAAGCAATGGCGTGTGCATACACGTAATCACTGCAACTGCTGCGCGACGACTTGGCCGCCGCAATATAGTCTGACAGCATCCAAAGCAGCGGAGAGAGCAGACTCTCGTCCGGCGGTGCATCGGGCGCGGCATGCAGATGCGTACGGAATGCCGCAGAAAGTTTGTGTTCATCGAGTCCGTAGTGTTTGCATAAAAGATGCTTTTGTTTTTCAAAACGCGCATCGTCACGGTAACCGCTGATACAGATAAATGTACGGCTGTTTTCGCCGTTTTGCATCGGAACCGGAAGAATATATTCAAACACGCCTGCAAAGCAGGTGCCGCACTTCGGCGCGGATAAGTCGGAGGAAATCTTGCTTTGCTGACAGCGGCATTTTTGCCAGAGCTTGCTGTTTTGCTTTATCAGCATGCAGTATGGATTGGCGTGAATGCCGTAATTTAAAAAATCACTTGTGTCTATTTTGCCGCTGTGCACGGAAATGTGGAGTCCGAAATTCTTTTCCAGCATTTGCATATAGCGAATGATTTCTTCCTTTGGCATAGCAAAACCTACCTTGTGTTTTATCCTAATAAATTGCTGATTAAATCCGCTAATGCTTGTGCGCGGGTCTGCAAAAATGCGCGGTCGTTGCCTTCAAGCATGACGCGCACCACCGGTTCTGTACCGGAGGGACGAATGAGCACACGGCCTTCACCGTTTAATTCCGCTTCCAACTTGCGGATTTCGTTTTGCACGGTTTCGTTGGTAGCAAGCAGCGGTTTATTTTCGTTTTTTACACGAGCATTGACCAATACCTGCGGCAAAACCGTCATGATTTTGCGAAGCTCGGAGAGTTTCTTTTTCGTTTGTTGCATCACGGACAATAACAGAAGTGCCGAAATCAGACCGTCGCCTGTTGTATTTTTTGCAAGATAAATGATGTGGCCGGATTCTTCGCCGCCGAGGGTATAATCGCATTTGCGCATTTCCTCGAGCACATAACGGTCGCCGACAGCAGTCTGTGCTGTTTGGATGCCGTTTTCCTTTGCGGCTAAGAAGAAGCCTAAATTGCTCATAACGGTTGCTACTACCATGTCTTTTTTGAGTTGACCGATTGATTTTAAATGCGCGGCGATGATGAGCATAATCTCATCACCGGTCAGCGGCGAGCCGGTTTCGTCTACCGCGAGCATGCGGTCTGCATCACCGTCAAAGGCGATACCGATATCGTAGCAGCCTTTTGCTTTTACGTAGTCCCCGAGTGCATCAATGTGCGTCGAGCCGCATCCGTTATTGATATTGATGCCGTCGGGTGTATTATAAAGAGTATCCGTTTGTGCACCGAGCTGGGAAAGCGCTTCGGGGGCAGCGAGATAGTTTGCGCCGTTTGCGCAGTCGAGCGCAATGCGCATGCCGTCGAGTCGACAATCAATACTGCTTTTTGCAAATGCAATATAATCCTGCACCGCATCTGTTTTTTGTGACAATCTGCCGACTGCATCGTGTGTCGGCAGTTCCGGATAACTTTCGTTTCGAATCATTGCTTCGATGTCATCTTCCAATGCATCGCTTAATTTATAACCGTTTGCATCGAAAAACTTAATCCCGTTGTACTCAAACGGGTTATGCGATGCGGAAATCATTACGCCCGCATCCGCGTTGTAGTGGCGTACAAGATACGCAACTGCCGGTGTGGGAATTACCCCGAGAGAAACTACGCTTGCGCCTGTAGAGCAAATACCTGCACAAAGTGCACTTTCCAGCATCGTTCCGGAAATGCGCGTATCCCGACCGACCAACAGAGTCGGCTTTTGTGCCAAAGTCTTTGTGAGTACCAATGCGCCCGCCCTACCGAGAGCAAAGGCTAAATCCGCTGATAATTCTTTGTTCGCAATGCCGCGAACACCATCTGTTCCAAACATTCTTTGCATAAATAAACACCACCCATATGAAATTTAATGCTGCGTCCCTACACGCAGAGGTGTATAGAAAACATCTAAGGTGTATTATACTACATAAATTCGGAAATTACAATGTTTTTTTGCTTTACACCCTTATAGGTTTATGGTAAAATACAAATATCAAATGAGAAGAAGGATGAGGAAGATGGAAGTAAACAGAATTGCAAGTTTTGAAGTGGACCACAATGTGCTGGTGCCCGGCCTTTATATTTCCCGTGTGGATGGCGACATTACTACTTACGATCTTCGCACGCGCGTGCCGAATCAGCCGGATGTGATGGACAATTCGACGATGCATACCTGCGAGCATATGCTGGCAACATATTTTAGAAATTCCGAAATTAAAGATGATGTGATTTATTTTGGCGCGATGGGGTGTCAGACAGGGTTTTATCTTTTGGTGCGCAATGCGGACCATCATCAGGTTTTAAATGTGCTTCGTGATTGCGTAAACAAAACGATAGAGCACAAAGGCGGCGTGTTTGGTAACAGTGCAAAGGAATGCGGCAATTTCCGCACGTTAAATCTGGCTATGGCGCAGGAGGAGTGTCGCCGTTATGCCAAGGTTTTAGAAAAGGTAGATGCAGATAATTTGAATTATTGAGGTGAAACCATGATAGGATTTATTGGTGCGATGACGGTGGAAACCGAGGGGATCATCGCAAAAATGACAAATACAACGACAAAGACCTGTGCAGGGATTTGTTATACATCGGGTAAACTTGCAGGCAAAGAAATTGTCGTGGCGACTTGCGGTGTAGGCAAGGTCAATGCGGCGGTTTGTGCGCAGTGTATGATTTTTATGTATCAGCCGGAGTTGATTATCAACACGGGTGTGGCGGGCTCTTTGTCCAATGCATTAAACATCGGCGATATTGCGCTTGGCGTATGCAGTATCCAGACCGATATGGATACAACGCCGGTGGGCGACCCGCCGGGTTTGATTTCGGGACTCAACATGGTAGAACTGCCGTGTGATGCACAGACCGTGCAAAAACTCGAGAAAGCGGCGGCGAAACTCGGCATTTCATATCAGATCGGAAAGATTTCTACCGGTGACCAGTTTGTCAACAGCGCAGAGCGCAAGGCATTTTTGAAGGATACCTTTGATTGTATTGCCTGTGAAATGGAATCGGGCAGTATCGCGCATGTTTGTCTGTTAAATGACGTAAAATTTGCGGTCATCCGCTCCATTTCCGATAAGGCGGATAACAGCTCTCATATGGATTACGCTGAATTTGTAAAAATCGCGGCGGATAATTCCGTTCGCATGGTAGAAGCTTTTGTTCAGGGGGTATAACCGTTTCAAAAAGAAATGAGGTATCCGAGGATACCTCGTTTCTTTTTTTGTATAAAGAAAACCACGCGATAGTCGCGTGGTTCAATAGAGGTTAACCGATAAACAGAAAGCGAAGTAGGCTTTATGAAGAAGTGATTTTTTCAACATTGTAGTATAGCACCAACCAATTGTTTGAAAGCCTTCCCCCCAAGGGGAAGCCTGCAAAAATACAACCCATTTATGGGCAGCAAGTAACAATTGAACGGCGGCAGGCCAAACCAAAAGCGCACTTGTGCGTAGCCAGTAGTATCAGGGCTTTGCCCGAAAATAAAATACCCCCCCGTTATACGGGGGGATATTTATTTGTTTACAGCAATTTTTTTAATCTTTCGTTTACCTCTACGAGGAATTCCTCCGTGCCGACCTTCTTTTTGTTTTCTAAGGTAGAAAGCAAATACAAATCGCCGGTCATAACGCCTTCCTCTATGGTCTGAATCGTTGCTTTTTCGAGTTTTTCTGCAAATGCAATCAATTCCTGTGTGTCGTCGAGTTCGCCGCGCTTTTTGAGCGCGCCCGTCCACGCAAAGAGCGTTGCTACGCTGTTGGTGGAGGTTGCTTCGCCCTTTAAGTGCTTGTAGTAGTGGCGCTGTACCGTGCCGTGTGCGGCTTCGTATTCATAGATGCCGTCAGGGGAAACGAGTACGCTTGTCATCATCGCAAGAGAGCCGTAAGCCGTTGCAACCATGTCGCTCATTACGTCGCCGTCGTAGTTTTTGCACGCCCAGATGTAACCGCCCTCGGAGCGAATCACACGTGCAACCGCATCGTCGATGAGGGTGTAGAAATATTCGATTCCGGCCGCTTCAAATTTTGCCTTGTATTCATTTTCATAGATTTCGGCAAAAATGTCTTTAAAGCGGTGGTCGTATTGCTTGGAGATGGTATCCTTGGTTGCAAACCACAAATCCTGTTTGGTGTCGAGTGCGTAGTTAAAACAGCAGCGCGCAAAACTTGCGATGGAGTTGTCTTTGTTGTGCAGACCTTGCACGATACCATCGGTATTGGTAAATTCAAATACGGTCTGGCGGGTTTCCTTGCCGTCCTTGGTGCAGACGAGTTCTACCTTGCTGCCGCATTCTACCTGCATTTCGGTATTTTTATACACATCGCCGTAGGCGTGACGCGCGATGGTAATCGGCTTTGTCCATGTTGGAATGTAGGGGGTAATACCTTTTACAATAATCGGCGCACGGAAGACTGTGCCGTCCAAAATCGCGCGGATAGTGCCGTTCGGGGATTTGTACATCTGCTTTAAGTTGTACTCGGTCATGCGCGCCGCATTCGGTGTAATGGTTGCACATTTTACGGCAACACCGTACTTCTTTGTGGCTTCTGCGGAATCTATGGTCACTTGGTCATCCGTTTCGTTTCTGTATTCGAGACCCAAATCATAGTACTCCGTCTTTAAATCCACATATGGGATTAAAAGAATATCTTTAATCATTTTCCAGATGATTCTGGTCATTTCGTCGCCGTCCATTTCGACGAGCGGCGTTTTCATTTGAATTTTTGCCATGGTTTAACCCTCCAGACTTTCCTTGGTGTAGCTTAACAGACCGCCGGCCAGTACGATGGCCTTTGTGCGCTCAGTCAGTTCGCATTTACATACAATCTTGTCGCCGGTGGTTTTGTTTTCCAAAATTAAATCTTCGCCGGCTTCAATCTTTTTGCGTACGTCTGCAATAGCGAGTTTGTCGCCCAAGTTGATTTTATCGTAATCTGCCTCGTTTTCAAAAGTGAGCGGCAAAATACCTGCGTTAATTAAGTTTGCGCGGTGAATGCGGGCAAAGGATTTTACCAAAACGGCCTTTACGCCGAGGTGTAAGGGTGCGAGCGCCGCGTGTTCACGCGAAGAGCCCTGTCCGTAGTTTGCGCCGCCGACGATGATGCTTGCACCCATCTCTTCTGCACGAGCCGGAAAGGCTTCGTCACATACGGTAAAGCAGTGCTTGGAAATCGCCGGAATATTCGAGCGAAGAGGCAGAATCTTTGCGCCTGCCGGCATAATGTGGTCGGTGGTGATGTTGTCGCCTACCTTTAACGAACACGCACAGTCAATATTGTCTGCGAGCGGCTTGGTTATCGGGAACGGCTTGATGTTCGGGCCGCGCAGAATTTCCACGCTGTCCATATCTTCTGCCGCAACCGGCGGCACAATCATATTGTCGTTAATTAAAAATTCTTCCGGCAATACAAACTCCGGCATATCGCCGAGCGCTCTCGGGTCGGTGAGCACACCGGCTACTGCGCTTGCCGCCGCAACTTCCGGAGATACAAGATAAATCTGACCGTCTTTGGTGCCGGAACGGCCTTCAAAGTTACGGTTAAAGGTACGCAGCGAAATGCCCTTGGAATTCGGCGACTGTCCCATACCGATGCACGGGCCGCATGCGCTTTCTAAAATACGCGCGCCCGCATCAATCAAGATGGAGAGTGCGCCGTTGTCTGCGAGCATATTAAGTACTTGCTTTGAGCCCGGAGCGATGGACAAAGATACATCCGGATGCACGGTTTTGCCCTTTAAAATGTGGGCAACCTTTAACATGTCCTGCAAAGAGGAGTTGGTGCACGAACCGATGCAGACCTGATCAATTTTCATTTCGCCGAGTTCTTTGATGGATTTAATGTTGTCCGGCGAGTGCGGGCAAGCAGCCAGCGGCTCGAGTTCGGACAAGTTGATGGTAATTTCTTCTTCATAGGTTGCATCTGCATCCGCGCTTAATTCTACCCAAACCTCCTCGCGCTTCTGGGCTTTTAAAAAAGCACGTGTAATTTCATCGGACGGGAATACGGAAGTGGTTGCGCCGAGTTCTGCACCCATGTTGGTGATGGTGGCTCTTTCCGGAACGGAGAGGGTTTTTACGCCTTCACCGCAGTATTCAATCACTTTGCCCACGCCGCCCTTGACGGAGAGAATGGACAAAAGCTTCAAGATGACATCTTTTGCCGCAACCCACGGCTTTAATTTGCCGGTGAGTTCTACCTTGCAAACCTTCGGGCAGGTGATGTAGTACGCGCCGCCACCCATAGCTACGGCAACGTCCAAACCGCCCGCACCGATGGCAAGCATACCGATACCGCCGCCGGTCGGCGTATGGCTGTCCGAACCGATTAAGGTTTTGCCCGGCGCGCCGAAACGCTCCAAATGCACCTGATGGCAGATGCCGTTGCCCGGGCGCGAAAAGTAGATGCCGTGCTTTTTGGCAATCGAGCCGATGAAGCGATGGTCATCCGCGTTTTCAAAACCGGATTGCAGGGTATTGTGGTCGATATATGCAACGGAGCGCTCCGTGCGTACGCGCGGTACACCCATTGCCTCAAATTCGAGATAAGCCATCGTGCCGGTCGCGTCCTGTGTGAGGGTCTGGTCAATGCGCAGTGCGATTTCTTCGCCGGGTGTCATTTCACCGCCGACAAGATGGTTTTTAATAATCTTTTGTGTAATATTGAGTCCCATAGTGATGTCCTCCTTGGATTTGTGTATATACCTATATATTTTACGAAATTTTAGCGAAAATGTCAATGGAAGAACTGAAAAAAGCGTGAAATAGAATAATATACAGCGAGAACACGGAAATCATATTGCAGTTTTCCGCGCTTTGGTGTATAATTAAGAAAAACAGGTTTATGGATTGAAAGTGATACAATTGTTTGATGGGAGAAAATAAAAACGGATGAACAACAAGGCATTACGAATTTTAGAATACGACAAAATTATAAAGATGATGGCGGAGTTTACGACAAACTCCGCCGTTGTCGACCGCATTTTAGCGCTTGCACCGACGACGGATTTGGAAACTGCCGTAGCTTGGCAGAAAGAAACGACTGAGGCAACAGCGCTTTTATTGCGTTTCGGTTATCCGAAAAACATGTCCGCACCGCAGGTGACGGGCGCGGTGCGCCGCGCGATGATTGGCGGTATATTATCTGCGCGTGACTTGTTGCAGGTTGCAAGTCTTTTGCAGATTGCAAGACTGACCAAGCAGTATTTGTCGCAGGCGGATGCGCAAGATTATCCGATTCTAACGGGACTTTCGTCTGCACTGACAACGGTAAAACCGTTGGAGGAAAAAATCGGACTTTGTATTTTGTCCGAAGATGAGGTGGCGGACGGTGCGAGTCCGGCACTGGCAACCATTCGTCGCAAGATGCGCAATTTGCAAGACAAAATCAAAGAGCTGATTGACGGGATTGTTCGTTCAAACAAATATCAGAAATATTTGCAGGAAGCGCTTGTAACCATGCGCGGCGGTCGCTATGTCATTCCGGTGAAAGCGGAGCACAGAAGCGAAATTTCCGGTGTGGTGCACGATACGTCTTCGACGGGCGCTACACTGTTTATCGAACCGATGAGCGTGGTCAATGCCAACAACGAAATCCGTGACCTTGCCGCACAGGAGCAGGCGGAAATTGAGCGTATACTGGCCGAGCTTTCCGCGGAGGTTAGTGAATATGGCGATGCGGTTGTGGCAAATTACAATACGCTTTGCGAAATTGATTTTATTTTCTGCAAAGGCAAGCTCTCGGTGAAATTCGGTTGTGTCGAGCCGAGATTAAACGGCCGCGGCGAAATTTATATCAAGCGCGGCCGCCATCCTTTGCTCAACGCCAGAAACGTGGTTGCTAACGATATTTATCTGGGCAAGGATTTTGATACGCTTGTGATTACCGGTCCGAATACGGGTGGTAAGACGGTTACGCTTAAAACGCTCGGTTTGTTTTCCATTATGGCGGCGTGCGGCTTGCATGTACCGGCCAATGACAACACAGAACTTGCCGTGTTTACGTCTGTCTGGGCGGATATCGGTGACGAACAGAGTATTGAACAAAACCTTTCTACCTTTTCTTCGCACATGAAAAACATTACCGGTATTTTAGAGCATGCCGGCTACAATTCGCTTGTGCTTTTTGACGAGCTCGGCGCGGGTACCGACCCGGTGGAGGGCGCGGCACTTGCGGTATCTATTTTGGAACACCTGAGAAAAAAAGGAGCAAGAGTGGCGGCAACGACGCATTACAGCGAATTAAAACTGTTTGCACTTTCTACTCCGGGGGTTTGCAATGCTTCGTGCGAGTTTAATGTGCAGACTTTGCAGCCGACCTATAAACTTTTGATCGGTGTACCGGGTAAATCCAATGCGTTTGCGATTTCGGAGCGTTTGGGCTTAAATAAAGCGATTATCGAGCGCGCAAAGGCTATTATGAGTGATGAAGATGTGCGCTTTGAAGATGTCATCGGCGATTTGCAGGAAAGCCGTCGCTTGGCGGATGAAGAGGCGAAACGTGCTGTAACCATCCGCGCAGAGATGGATAAGCTACGCAAGACCATGGAAATGCAGAAAAGTGAACTCGACGGCCGTCGAAAAAAGATTTTGGATGAGGCGCGTCAGGAGGCAAGGCGCATTATTTTAGATGCAAAAGAGGAAAGTGCGCAGGTTATTAAGGAATTAAACAAACTCAAAAAGAATATCCGAAGCGCCGATGCAGACAGAACGATTGAGGAAAGCCGCCGCCGATTGAAAGGCAAGGAGGATGCGATTGATGCATCGTTTAGTGATGTGCTGAAAGTGAAAAAGCACGCCGAAGCACCCAAAACCGTTGCGGTTGGAGATTTTGTAGAGATTGTCACGATTGGACAGACGGCGGAGGTATTGAAAGCACCGGACAGCGCAGGCAATGTGTTTGTGCAGTGCGGTACGCTCAAAATGAATGTCAAATTATCGGATTTGCGTATGGCGCAAGCACCGGAGGAACCGAAAAACCGCAAGCGCGCACCGCAGGCGGGTACCTATGTTTCGCGCAGAGCGGATGTCAAGAGCGAAATTGATGTGCGCGGGCAGATGCTCGAAGAGGCAATGTACGAGGTAGATAAGTATCTTGCGGATGCTTACAGCGCAGGACTTGGGCAGGTAAGCATCATTCACGGCAAGGGCACGGGCGTGCTTCGAAATGGTATTGCTGAAATGCTCAAAAAGCACAAGCTTGTTAAAAGCTATCGACTTGGTCTGTACGGCGAGGGTGAAAATGGTGTAACAATTGTAGAATTCAAATAAAAATGTAACTTTTCTGTAATCTTTCTTTAAAGAGAATGAAAAATTCTCTTGACTTTTGTCGTGAAAAGTGATATTCTGGGAGTATCATGTAGTAACGGGGTGTTAAAGATGATAGAAAAAACTGACCTGATGATGGTCAAGGCCGGCTTGAAGAAGCATATGGGCCACAAAGTTCGCCTGACCTCGAAAAAAGGTCGCAAAAAAGCGGTTGTTCGTCGCGGCACGATTGAAAATTTATACCCCAGCATTTTTACAGTTCGACTCGACAATCTGCCGGAAGACAATACGGAACAACGCTGTGTTTCCTTCAGCTATGCTGATATTTTGACAAAGAATGTTGAAATCGCGATATATAAACCGCAAGCATAATTATTAAGGATTCATTTTGAAAACGGCATTCGACATGCCGTTTTTTCATTGGAGGTGTTTGTATGGCAAATCCGCTTGCAGATTTAATCAGACCGCAATCGCTTAAAGATGTTGTCGGACAGACACATCTGGTAGGGGAAGGCTGTGTGCTGCGCAGACTGATTGACGGCGGTAAAATCCCGAATTTGATTTTTTACGGCCCGAGCGGTACGGGTAAGACGACGATTGCCAATATCATCGCAAAGCAGATGAACAAGCCGCTGTATAAACTCAACGCAACAACGGCTTCGGTGGCGGATGTCCGTGCGGTGGTTAGCGAGCTTGACAGTTTAGAGGCCGCTGACGGTGCTATTTTGTATTTGGACGAGATACAAAATTTCAATAAAAAACAACAGCAATCGCTGTTGGAATTTATTGAAACCGGAAAACTGACCTTGATTGCATCCACAACGGAAAATCCGTATTTTTACATTTACAATGCCATTTTGTCGCGCTCGAATGTGTTTGAATTTAGACCTGTTGCACCGGAAGAGATTGAAAAGGCACTAAATCGTGCGGTAAAACTTTTAAGCGAGCAAATGGGTGTGACGGTATGGGTATCGCCGGATGCGATTTCACATCTGGCCAACTGTGCAGGCGGCGATGTGCGCAAGGCGCTTAACAGCGTTGAGCTGTTGGTGATGAGCACAAAGCCGGATGCAAACGGCAATATCAAAGCCGGAGCACAGGAAGCGCTTGCGGTAACGCAAAAGAAGGTTTTGCGCCATGACCGTGACGGCGACAGCCATTATGACGTATTATCCGCTTTTCATAAATCCATTCGCGGCTCCGATGTCAATGCAGGTCTGCATTACCTTGCAAGAATGTTGTCGGCCGGGGATATTATTTCGCCGAGTCGCAGACTTCTGGCGATTGCATCCGAGGATGTCGGCATGGCGTATCCGCAGGCGGTGTCCATCGTAAAATCATGTGTAGACAGTGCAATGCAATTGGGTCTGCCCGAGGCAAAACTACCGCTTGCCCAGGCGGTGATTGTGCTGGCGACTGCACCGAAATCCAATGCGGTTGTCTGTGCAATTGATGCGGCCATGGCGGATATTGAAAAAAAGGATACCGGCACGATTCCGGCAAATTTGCAGGATGCGCATTATAGCGGCGCAGCAAAACTCGGACACGGGCAGGGGTATAAGTATCCGCACGCGTACCCAAATCATTATGTGGACCAGCAGTATCTGCCGGATGCAATCCGTGATGCGGTATACTATGTGCCGCAGGAGAACAAAAACGAAGCGACACTCGCGGCGTATTGGGAAAAAGTAAAAGGGGATAAATAAGCAAAAAGCACTTCAATATTGAAGTGCTTTTTATATTTTAAAAATCGTAGTTGACCAACACAACCCATATTACAATAATCACAACCAGTTTAATTGGCAGCGGCCAACCCATGTTCTTAGAGCGAAGTATGCCGATGCTGGCAGCTGCACCGATTGCAAAACAAATTAATTTAAAGATTGCACCGCTGGTGATGAAATTCCATACGGTATCACCGAGCAAACTGTACAACACAGCGATGATGACCACGGCTAAAATGACTTTGCCCGTGCCGGCGCTAAGCAGACCTTTTGCACCGTGCTTGCGGTAGTTGCCGTCCTGTCCGCGGTTATGCACTTGGTTGCCGTAATGCTTGAACTGACCGAGCAGGGAATAGGGCTCTTTGGTATTGTCGCGGTACTCCGGTCTTTGGTGCACGAGATGGCTTTCGTTTAAACCAAAGGAATACAGCAGATTTTTGTTTTTACGCAAAATGTTCACTGTGAAGTTTGCACTGCCGTAAAAATCATTTTGATCGTAGTTACGCAGGTATATGTCGTTTTGGTGCATCCATCTGGAAAAGCGTTGCTCTAAATCGGAAACGTTTTTGCATCTTCTTGCCAGTCCGGTCTTAGAAAATTCAATTAAAAGTTGTTCTTTGTTTGCCATATGTATGCCTTCTTTCAAAGTATGCTTATATATTCAGTATAGCACAGTTGTCGACATTTGTAAATATGTCTGATGCAGAACAAAAGCAAATATTTTTTGGAAAAGTCCTTGACTTTTAAGGTGCGCTGTGTTAAAATAAATTCCGTCGTAAATTTAATATGCGGATATGGCGGAATTGGCAGACGCGCATGGTTCAGGTCCATGTGGGGGCAACTCCTTGCAGGTTCAAGTCCTGTTATCCGCACCAGAAAAGCCGACAGAAATCGACAGATTTCTGTCGGCTTTTCAACGAAATACGCCTACCGGCGTGTGAAATATTGCTATGCAATGTGAAATAGCTTTGCTGTGAAATATTTGCTTCGCAAATGTTAAAAGGCGTATTTTATTTCACAGAAAACAAAGTTTTCTATTTCACAATTTACGACTGTAAATTATTTCACATCGAGCATCGCGAGATATTTCACTAAAAATATTTCTTGAAACCCTTGCTATTACAGCATTTCAAAACAAATCCTATAACATTACTCGCCCAAAGGGAAGTTTTTTATTATTTACAGAATACAAAAACCTCACTGTATATGCAGTGAGGTTTTCTTTTAAAAGTGTGAGTAAACCTGTAAGCCGGGTTCTGTCTTGAACGGTTATCTATCTTGCCTGCACGTTACCGCGCAGCTTAAGCCACCTACATCGAAGGAGCGCCGGGCAGGCTTAATTCCTTCCTTACGTGGTGTTGCTTCGAGTGGGGTTTACATCAGCCGCCGGTTACCCGGAAGCTGGGTGAGCTCTTACCTCGCCTTTCCATCCTTACCAGCATGCGCTGGCGGTATCTTTCTGTTGCACTCTCCCTGAAGTCGCCTTCGCCGGACGTTATCCGGCACCCTTGCCCTGTGAAGCCCGGACTTTCCTCAGATGCGGCCTCTCGGCACTGCACCCGCAACCGTCCGGTTTACTCGCCAATTATCATACCACAGAAAAGTAAATTCGTCAATCTTATTCTTCGCCAAACAGCTCGTCCGAAGAAACAAGCACGTTTCTCGGTTTGCTGCCATCGGGACCCGAGATAATGCCGCGTGCTTCCATCTGGTCGATGATACGGCCTGCACGCGCATAACCTACACCTAAGCGGCGCTGAATCATCGAGGTGGAAATGGAGCCGGAAGCGATGGCAATTTCGATGGCTTTCGGCAAAAGTTCGTCGCCGTCTTCCATATCTTCGGCCGCTGCGGCACCGGAACTTGCATTAATCTTCTCGGTAATGTCTTCATCATAGCGCGCCTTGGAAGTGTCTTTGACGAATTCTACGATGCTTTCCACTTCCTTATCGGAAACGAAAGCACCTTGCAGTCTGGTCGGTTTGGATGCGCCAAACGGCATGAAGAGCATATCACCCTTACCGAGCAGTTTTTCTGCGCCCATGGAATCTAAGATGGTACGGCTGTCAATCTGGCTCGATACCGCAAAGGCAATTCTTGTCGGAATGTTGGCTTTGATTACACCCGTGATGACGTTGACCGACGGACGCTGAGTTGCAATAATTAAGTACATACCGGCCGCACGCGCCATTTGGGCGAGTCGGCAAATCGAGTCTTCGATTTCTTTTGGTGCGACCATCATTAAGTCGGCAAGCTCGTCGATGATGATGACAATCTGCGGCAGTTTCGGCTCGCCGTCAAGTTCTAATACTTCGTTGTAGCCTGCAAGGTCACGCACACCGCTTTTTGCAAACAGATTGTAGCGGCGCGTCATTTCGCTTACTGCCCATGCAAGCGCACCGGATGCCTTTTTCGGGTCGGTAACTACCGGGATGAGCAGATGGGGGATGTCGTTATAGACACCCAGTTCCACCACTTTTGGGTCAATCATCATCAGTTTGACCTCGTTCGGGTCAGCCTTGTATAAAATACTGGTAATAATTGAGTTGATGCATACCGACTTACCGGAACCGGTTGCACCGGCAATGAGTGCGTGCGGAAATTTGGCAATATCGGCGATAACGGGATTGCCCGTAATGTCCATGCCGAGCGCAACAGCAAGTTTAGATTTCGCGTTTCTAAATTCGTCTGTTTCAATCGTTTCGCGCAGCGTAACCATCGAAACTTCCTTGTTTGGAATTTCAATACCGATGGCAGCTTTGCCCGGAATTGGTGCTTCAATACGGACAGCAGATGCGGCCAGATTTAAAGCAATATCATCCGAAAGGTTCGTGATTTTGCTGACCTTAACGCCGACGCTCGGTTGCAGTTCATAGCGGGTGACCGCCGGACCACGGCTGACTTGCAGAAGTTTTACATCTACGCCGAAGCTTTTTAAGGTATCTACGAGGTGCATTGCTGTTTCTCTTAATTCTTCGCGTGTATCGCCGCGTTTTTTGTTATCCGCACTCTTCATTAAGGTTGTAGGCGGAAAACGGTAGGGAATCGGCAGGTATTTTGCGTTTTCATCCAACTGGTTGCGCAAATCTGCTTCTTCTTCGGGTGAAAGGGATTCCGGCTTTTCTGTGGCTCCATTTCCGAACTGATTTGCCTGCGCTTCCTGTTGCATCAACTCTTCAGCAGACAAGCCTTCTTCCGGTTCAGCGGCCTTTTTGGAAGATTTTTTTGCCGGATTGCTGTTGGATTCGTCCGCAGCCTGCAGTTTTTCTGCAATCGGGTCAAACACCGGAATATCGTCAAAATTCGCATCAAAACCGTCACCAAGATGTGCTTCGGCTTCTTCTATCAGTTGTTCGCGTTTGCTCTTTTTCTTTTTCCCTTTTGCCGGCTTTTCGTCTTCGTCAAACACATCTAAGTCAATAGAATCCTGTTTGAGCGGCACCAAACCGTCTACAGCTTCGCGTGCGCGTTTGCCTGCTTCGAAGCTATCGCGACTGGAGATGGTTTTTGCCTCGTTAGCTGTCGATTTAAAAAATCCGACAAGGAAACGAATTGGTGCAAATTTAAAGGTGAAGATACACAGTACAATCAACAAAACACCGTAAATCAATGCGCTGATGGCTGTACCGGTCAGGTTTACGAGCCAGTTGCTGACAAGTGCACCCAATGCGCCGCCGCCGAAGTGTGCGTCCGCACCGTCAATAAAAGCAGCCGGAATGGTTACGGTCATATCCATCGAACTGAAGATCTGGAAAAGGGCCGATAAGTTTAAAAGCAACACACCGCCGAGAGAGGCTTTTAGCGCCATGCGGTTATAGCTTTTACGCACAATTAAGTACACGGCGAGCAACAGCGGCATGAAGGGGAGTGCTTTTGCCGGCGCGCCGAACAGCCCGCCAAACAGCTTGTCTGTCCATTCGCCCAGCAAACTGCCGTAATCGGTATAAAAGAAGATGCCTAAAATAATCGTAAGCAGAAACAGAGAAATTATCCAAATCCAGAGTTTCAGGCCGCCGGCTTGGGGTGTCTGTTTTTCTTTTTTGTCGGCGGATTTCTCCGTTGTCTTTTTCTTTTTGCTTGTTTTTTCTGCCATAAGAGTTACTCCTTATCGTGATTGTGTTTTCTTAAGTTCAAGGTCGTTTTCAAGTTGAATAAACCAGTTAGGTTGCAGTAGGGTGGCCGCTGTGTCATCATGATAAGCGACAAACATGTTTTCGATTTTTTTACTTTCCGTACCGGCATCTAATGTTGCAAATACCTGGTCTACCGCAACGTAACTTGAGGGGAGCAATGTGATTTCCTCGGTTTTTTCGTAACTGCGTAAAAGCAAGGCAAAACGCTGTACGTAGCCGTCCTGAATTTCTATATCTGCGGCATGTCCGCCGTTTAAATCTGTCAGCACTTTTGTGCCGTCGATGTTGTAATCCAAACTAATTTTGTTGTTTGTGCCCGTTGCAGAGAAGGTGCTCATATACAGGCGCGGTGTGCGCTCTGAAAAAGCAGAGTATACATCATAGGCAAGTGCAACTGCACTGCGGGCATTGGCTGTTGTATTTGCACTCGGAGATTCCGAAAGTGCAAAGCCTTTCTGTCCCGCTGCCGCGGTGTATTCCACAAGGCCGTTTTTGGACACTTTCAGCGTGGCATGGTTTTGCAGAAAAATAATATTTTCTTCTGCGTCGGTGTATTTTTTTGCTGTTTTCGGATTCATGGAAAAGCAATGTAAAAGCTGTGTTGCATCCTTCACATTCCAGTCCTGTTGTGTATAGTCGTAAATCGGATTTGTCGCATAAATCTGTGCCAAAGCCGTTTCGCTTTCCGTTAAAAGCAGGTAGGAGTCGAACAAAACTTCGCCCATGCTGCCGGTTGGCGTGTCTGCACCGATAAAAAATGAAAAGCGGTTATCCGGCGTAACATATTCTTCTAAGCTGTTTAAAAGGTCGGTTAAATCACCTTTCGGTTGCGTGGTGGAAATTTTGAGATAACGGTCACTTGCATCGCGCAGGTATACGGAGATATTGCTTACGAGGTTACCTTCCGAGGTGATAATGGCATAACGGATGCTCGGCAGAGCACTGACCAATTCAACCTGCTCGGAAACGCCGCTAAATGCGCAAAAGACGTCGCTGGGGATTTCGGTGCCGTAATCCAAATAAATCCCGTTGGTAAACAGCGCGTTTTTCCATGCGGCCTCGTCCACTGACGAAAAATATTTTTGCGGCTGTGTCAGCGCATTTGCAATCGCGCCGTTACAGAAACTGCGTGCGGTTGCATAGTTTTCGTTTGCGCTGGTCAATGCATAACTTGCGTGGTCGGAATTTTTGACCGTATAGGCCACGACGTGAGAGGGAAACAGGATGTTTCTGGAGTCCTCTGACGTCTGTTGCGAAAACAGCGCGGAAAACTTGCTTTCCAGTCCCGAAAAAAAGTGCACGCCTTCAGGCCAGAGGTTTTCACCCAGCCAGAGTTTGCCTGTGAGCAGTAAACTGGAAATGACCAGAGCGATTAAAATTATACTTTTGATGCGTTCTTTTTTCATGGCAAATCCCTTATTTTATTAAAAATACCGCAAAGATGCTTTGCGGTATTTTTTGTATTCCGTTTATTACCAACTATAGGAGAACAAATCACCTACGGACAAGTTGTTGATTTTGTCTAACTGCGTTTTGGAAAGGCGGGTGATGTCAATTTTGATGACCTGGCGTTCGTTTGCGTTTTCCGCATACAGAAGCATGGTGTTGCCGCCGTCCAGTAATTCGATGGATACCACATATACACCGCTTGCACCAACCGTGCTTGTCAGGAAGTAACCGTTCTGGAACACGCGGTAGAACTGACCGTCCAGTTTGCTTTTGCGGTATACGGTTACGTCAATGCCGGGTTTACCGGCTGCAGTTACCGTGTAAGTGCGCTCCGATGTAGTTGCCTTCAAACTTGCAGGCTTCTTTACCGTCATCAGTGCGTCTGTGTTACCGATGTTGTAATTTTCGCCAATCATTGTCGGTGCGGCAAAAGCAGCAACGGACAAAAAGGCCGAGAGTGCCAACACGAGGCACAAAAGAATTGTAAGTTTCTTTTTCATTTTCAAATCCTCCGTATGCGCAATGGGGGATAATTCGAACGTTCTGCAGTTTTCGCACCTTGCGCACCATGCGAAAAACAGACAATAAACCTATCATATGTATTATACTACATCCATTATAAACCATGAATATTACAAACGGATTACAGCGGAATTACTGTTTGTTTATAATTTTTCGATTTCCTGCATCAGCGCCTCAATGATGTTTTCCTGCGCGACTTTGCGTACGATTTCTCCTTTTTTGAAAATCAGGCCTTCACCGTCGCCGCCGGCGATGCCGATGTCTGCATCGCGCGCTTCACCGGGGCCGTTTACGGCACAACCCATTACGGCGATTTTAATATCTTTGTCTATGTGGTCGCAACGCGATTTTACCTCGTTTGCAATGTCAATTAAATTGATGCGACATCTGCCGCAGGTCGGGCAGGAAACGAAGGTAACGCCACCGGTTTTCATACCGAGTGCACGCAGAATTTCAATGCCGGCTTTCACCTCGTGCACCGGATGGGCGGTTAGGGATACGCGGATGGTATCGCCGATGCCCTCGCTTAAAAGTGTACCGATACCGATGGAGGATTTGATGATGCCGATTTCCTGTGTGCCCGCTTCGGTCACGCCGAGATGCAACGGATAGTCACAGGCATTACTTGCTGCGCGATAGGCTTCAATCATCGTCGGTACATCCGAGGCCTTTAAAGACAAAAGGATATTATTAAATCCGCAGTCTTCTAAGATAGAAGCGTGTGCAAGGCCGCTTTCCACCAAGGCTTCGGAGGTCGGATGCTTATATTTTGCTAAAATGTCCTTTTGCAGAGAACCGCCGTTGACACCGATACGAATCGGAATGCCGAGGCCGTTTGCCATATCGGCAACCTCTCTGACTTTCCAGCGCTCACCGATATTGCCGGGGTTAATGCGGATTTTATCTGCACCGCCCCGCATACAGGTCAGCGCAAGCTTATAGTCAAAGTGAATGTCACACACCAACGGGATGTGTATATCTTTTTTGATTTGTGCAATGGCTTCTGCCGCCGTCATGTCCGGTACGGCAACGCGAATGATTTCGCAACCGGCCTGCTCCAATTCGTGAATTTGTGCAACAGTTGCGGCAACATTACGCGTGTCCGTTGTGGTCATAGACTGCACACTGACGGGGTGGTTGCCGCCGATTTTAATTTGTCCGACCTGTACGGTCTTGGTTATTTTTTTCACAGGAATCCCTACTTTATAAACAAATTCTGTACATCATTAAAGGTTGCCCACAGCATCAATAAAATCAGCAGGCCGAAACCAATGAGCGTGATGACGGTTTCAACTTTTTTGGGCAGCTTGCGTCTGGTGATACCTTCTGCAATTAAGGTAAGGGCCTTACAACCGTCCAGTCCCGGTATGGGCAATAGGTTCATGATACCCAAATTGACTGTTAGCAAGCCAACCAAAGAAAGCAGGGATTGCCATCCAATTTGGGTTGCTTGGCCGATTACGCTGACAATGCCGATTGGTCCACTGACTTGGTCGGCGCCGACTTTGCCCAAAAGCAAATCCCACAGGGAAACGTAGACAATTTTTATATTGTAGAGCGTGGTATAAAATGCATCATAGAACACACTTCCCATGCTGCGCTCAATGTTCGTGCCTTGAAAGCCGAGTAAATATTTTGTGATACTTGCGGTTTGACCGACATAGTTTTGGTAATCTGTATCACTCGGCGCAGGCTCGCTTTCCTGACTGATTTGCGTACCGCCGACAATGGTGGTCAGGGTAATTTTATCTGTGTCATAGGTATAGACATACTGTGTTTTGACCGGAGTGACGGTTGCTTGTAGGGTTTTGCCGTCGCGCTTAGCAGTGACCAAAACGGGCGCATCGCCATTTCGTTGCATAAAGAAATCAATATCCTCTTTGATGTGAATCTGCGTATTGTTCAAACGCAAAATTTTGTCACCGGTTTGCAGGCCTGCCGCTTGTAAGTTGGTTTGCTCCACAAAACCCGTAATCACAGGACGGTAGGTGGTCATGTTTGCGGACTGCAAAATCACAAAAATTAAAAATCCGAGTACGAGATTTAAAAATGCACCGGCCAGTGCTACGCATAGCCGTTTGTACCAAGCGGCGTTTTCAAAGGAGTTCGGCGATGTGTCGTTACCGACATCGTCGTCAAACATACAGTAACCGCCGAACGGAATGCAACGCAAAGCGTAGGTGGTTTCCTTATATTTCTTTTTGAAAAGGGCAGGCCCCATACCTACGGCAAATTCCACTACGTTGATTTTGAACAGTTTTGCCGTGATGAAATGACCGAATTCGTGCACCACGACCATAACGGCAAAGACCAAAAGTGCAACGAGTATGGTTACAAGAGAAGACAATAAAATTCACCTCAATTTAAATGTGCGCGCGGACAAATTCGCGGGCCCACGCATCCGCTTCCAACACGGCTTCGAGCGTGTCGGCTGCTTTGTTAGTATATGATGCCATCGCCTTTTCTATAACGTCGGTGATGGCGGTGTATTTGATTTTATCCTGCAAAAATGCCGCGACGGCCGCTTCGTCCGCGCCGTTGTATACCGCGCACATTGTGCCGCCTTTGCGCAGAGCCTCATAGGCGAGCGGCAGGGCAGGGAATACGTCGTTTTTCGGTTTTTCAAAAGTGAGCGTACCAATGTCGGCAAGGCTTAAAAACTCGCTTGAAATCGGCGCTCTGTCCGGATAGGTGAGCGCATAAGCAATCGGCAGACGCATATCCGGCAGACCGAGCTGCGCAATTACAGAGCCGTCAATGAATTCGACCATGGAATGAATGATGCTCTGCGGATGAATGACTACATCAATTTGCTCGGGAGTTGCGTTAAACAGCCAGTGCGCTTCAATGACCTCCAAACCCTTGTTGACCATGGTAGAGGAGTCGATGGTGATTTTTGCGCCCATACTCCAGTTGGGGTGTTTTAAAGCCATTTGCTTTGTTACACCTTTTAATTCTTCCGCCGTTTTTGTGCGGAAAGGGCCGCCCGAGGCGGTTAAAATAATCTTGCGAAGTTGCTTTGGCGATTGCAGACCTGCCAAAGATTGGAAAACGGCACTGTGCTCACTGTCCACCGGTAAAATTTTCACGCCGTTTTCGCGCGCCAGTTTGGTCACGACTGCACCTGCTGCAACTAAAGTTTCTTTGTTGGCAAGCGCAATGTCCTTTTTTGCTTCGATTGCGGCTATTGTCGGGCGAAGGCCGGCAATTCCCATTACGCTGGTTACGATAATTTGCGCATCCGGCAGGGTAGCGAGCGTGCACATGCCGTCTGTGCCGCATACGACTTTTATGTCGGTATCAGCAAGACGAAGCGCCAAATCTTTGGCAAGCTCTTCGGTGCCTGCGCAGACCATCTGCGGCATAAATTCGCGCGCCTGTGTTTCAAGCAAGTCTATGTTATGATGCGCAGAAAGCCCCAACACTTTCATATCGGGGCTTTTTCTTACAATATCTAAGCTCTGTGTACCGATTGAACCGGTCGAGCCGAGTATCACTATGTTTTTCAAAATACGTTCCACCTATCGAATTAAGTATAAGCCGATTTTCGGCAGGTAGTGTACTAAAAAGTACACAAACGGGGCCGTGAGCACCACGCTGTCAAAGCGGTCCATTGCGCCGCCGTGCCCCGGCATAAGTTTGCCGAAATCTTTAATGCCGTACTGGCGTTTAAGCCAGGAAGCAATCAGGTCACCGACCTGTCCTAAAACAGAGCCGACCATACCTGCAAGTGCAAGTGTCCAGTAGTTTGCTTCCAAGGAGAAGCAGGATTGGGCAATGAAGCCCAAAAGCATCGCGGCAAGTGCCGTTGTTACAACACCGCCGATTGCACCCTCCACCGTCTTTTTCGGACTGACCTTTTCAATCAGTTTGTGCTTGCCGAAGAATTTTCCGGCAAAGTATGCGCCGGTATCGCTTATCCACGCACAAATAAAAATCAAAAACATTAGCAGAAGGCCCTTCGTACTCAGACCGCGCACCAATGGAATGCAGTGCATAAAGTAGATGATATACACCATCATAAACATACCGATGCTTACATCGGAAAAGGTCATTGTTTCATTGTGCGCTAAGGCATAGATGGAAATTACTGTCGTTGTGATAGCGAATGTTGCGAAAAAATCGGTGTAACTGCCAAAGGTTAAGGCCAGCAGCATACACAAGCCACCCAAGCAGGCTAAAACAGTTCCAAACAGTTTAAAGCCGAGGGCGCGCACGACTTCGTAGACCATCAACAAAGACAACGCACCAACGGCACACAGCAATACGATGGGCGACATAAACAAGATATTAAAAAATATTGCCAGACCGCAAACCGCGGAAACGGTGCGGACTAAAGTATCTTTCCACATAGGGAAAACCTTCCTTTACATACCGACAAGGGTGTTATCTGCCGCCGAAACGCCTGTTTCTGCGCAGATAGGCATCCATAGCGTCATCAAAATCTTTTTCGGAAAAGTCCGGCCAAAGTTTGTCGGTAAAATAAAATTCACTGTAGGCGGATTGCCACATTAAAAAGTTGCTCAGGCGCATTTCGCCGCTTGTGCGGATAATCAAATCCGGGTCGGGCAGAAAGTGTGTGTACAAGTGTGCGGAAATATCCTTTTCTTCAATTGCCTGCACATCCAACGTGCCGCTTTTTACCTGTTCGGCGATTGCTTTTACGGCGGTGGTGATTTCATCGCGACTTCCGTAGTTTAACGCCAAAGAAACAATCACGCCGTCGTTTTTTTCGGTGACCTTTTCCACGCGCGCCATTTCCGCCTGAATTTCCTCGGAAAAGCGTGAACGGTCTCCCAATACGCAAATGCGGGCATTATCACCGGCCAGTTCGGTTTCTGCTGTTTTTAAATAATGCAGTAAAAGCCCCATCAGTCCGGAAACCTCTTCTTCATCGCGCTTCCAATTTTCGGTAGAGAACGCATAAACGGTGATGTACTTTATGCCGATTTTTCCGGCGTATTTGCTGATTTTTTTCAGCGTTTCCGCGCCGGTTTTATGCCCGACAACACGCGGAACGGAACGCTTTTTTGCCCAACGGCCATTGCCGTCCATAATGATGGCAACATGCTTGGGCAGAGCGTCTTTATCATAAGTTTTGGTATGTTTCTTGAATAGACTCATACTTCCATAATTTCCTTTTCTTTGGCAGCGGTCAGGGTATCTACTTCTTTTACATAGTTATCGGTGATGGTTTGAATGTCTTTTTCAATGCCCTTCAAATCATCTTCCGTAATTTCGCTTGCCTTTTTCTTTGCTTTGTAGTTTTCAATCGCGTCACGGCGGATGGAGCGCAGTGCAACCTTTGCATCTTCGGCACGCTTGCGAACATCCTTTACGATTTCCTTACGTCTGTCTTCGGTAAGCGGCGGGAAGTTTAAGCGAATGACTTTACCGTCGTTGTTCGGGTTAATGCCGATATCCGAGGTCTGGATTGCTTTTTCAATCGCAGAAAGAATAGAAGTATCCCACGGCTGAATGATAATGGTACGTGCTTCCGGAACGGAAACGTTACCTACCTGCGGAATCGGGGTAGCGGTGCCGTAGTAATCTACAGTAACCTTGTCTAAAATTGCCGGATTTGCACGGCCTGCGCGGATTCTCTTTAAATCCTCGTTGAATACATTTAAGGTCTTATCCATTTTTTCAGAAACTTCAGGTAATTTAGCCATTGTGTTTTCCTCCTAAATTATTATATTAAATGTTATTGCTTACAATTGTACCGAGTTTTTCGCCGCAAGCTGCGCGCACAATGTTGTCGGTGTCATCAAGTCCGAATACGTGAATCGGCATATTGTTGTCCATGCAAAGAGAAGTTGCGGTGGAGTCCATCACCCCAAGACCGCGGTTTAATACTTCGATAAAGGTCAAAGCATCAAACTTTTTGGCATCCGGATTTACGTTCGGGTCGGAATCGTATACTGCATCCACTTTCTTTGCAAGTAAGATTGCATCTGCGTTGATTTCTGCTGCGCGAAGTGCCGCTGTTGTATCGGTGGAGAAGAATGGGTTACCCGTACCGCAACCGAAAATCACAACTCTGCCTTTTTCTAAGTGGCGCATTGCGCGGCCGCGAATATACGGCTCTGCAATCTGTCGCATTTCAATGGCTGTCTGCACGCGGCAGGGGATACCGGCGTTTTCGAGTGCGTCACACAGTGCCAAGGCGTTAATTACGGTTGCGAGCATGCCCATGTGGTCTGCTCTGGTGCGGTCCATATTTTCGCCGGTTCTGCCGCGCCAAATGTTCCCGCCGCCGACAACCAACGCAATTTCCAAACCCATATCTACGCACTTTTTAATCGAGGCGGACAGACGAGTGAGCACTTCTTGGTCAAATCCGGTTTTCTTTTCGCCTGCGAGCGCTTCGCCGCTGACTTTCAAAAGAACTCTTTTGTATTTCAGTTTCATTGTAAATTCACTCCTCTATGTAGGATATTCTCCTGTGAAAATTTCTGCGAACAAAAAAATATACAGGAGACAAAGTATCTCCTGTATATTATACTACTATTTTACAAAATATGCAAGGAATTATTTTACCATGCTTGCAACTTCGTCAGCGAAGTTGTCCACTTTCTTTTCAAGGCCTTCGCCCTTTTCAAAACGAACGAAGTTTGTGAGCTTAACGCCCTTGGAAGCGAGGTAACCTTCTACCTTGAAATCACCGTTCTTAACGAACTCCTGCTGGAGCAGGCAGTTCTGCTCGCAGAACTTGCCCATTTTGCCGACAACCATCTTTTCGAGGATGTTTTCCGGCTTGTTTGCGTTCTTCGGATCTTCCTTCATCTGAGCGAGGATGATGTGCTTTTCCTTTTCGAGGTCTTCTGCCGGAACGGTGTCCTTGGACAGATAGAGCGGGTTGAGCGCTGCAATCTGCATTGCTACGTCTCTTGCTGCTTCGTATGCTTCAGCGTCAGCCAGGCTACCTTCAGCCTCAACCAGAACGCCGATTCTGCCGCCGCCGTGAATGTATGCACATACGTTGCCTTCAATTCTTGCAAATCTTCTCAGATTCATGTTTTCGCCGATCTTAGCGATGAGTGCTGTGAGTGCATCACCGATAGTTTCGCTACCGCCGTTGTACGGAAGTGCCTTGAGGGCATCTACGTCAGCCGGGTTTGCATCTGCAACTGTCTTAGCCACACTTGCAACGAAAGCCTGGAACTCATCGTTCTTTGCAACGAAGTCAGTTTCGGAGTTTACTTCAACGAGAACGCCGATGGTCTTGTCTTCGGAAATGTATTCCTTAACGATACCTTCAGCGGCGATTCTGCCGGATTTCTTAGCTGCAGTAGCGAGACCCTTTTCACGAAGGAACTCGATTGCTTTTTCCATATCACCGTTTGTTTCTGTGAGTGCCTTTTTGCAATCCATCATACCGCAACCGGTCTTTTCTCTTAAATCCTTTACGTCTTTTGCTGTAAACATTTTAATCTTCCTTCCTTTATAATCTGGTAGAAAAGCGGTCTTTGCTTTGTTTGTAAAGACCGCTTTATGTCAAAAATTATTCAGCGTCTGCTTCTGCCTCAACGTCAGCGCCTTCTAAAGCAACCTGCTCGCCTTGCTGGCCTTCGATGATAGCGTTTGCCATTGCACCAGCGATGAGCTTAACGGCTCTGATTGCATCGTCGTTGCCCGGGATTACATAGTCAACTTCTTCCGGATCACAGTTTGTATCTACGATAGCTACAACCGGGATACCGAGTTTCTTTGCTTCAGCGATTGCAATCTTTTCTTTTCTCGGGTCTACAACGAACATAGCGCCCGGGAGCTTCTTCATGTCTTTGATACCGCCCAAATACTTTTCGAGCTTTTCTCTTTCAGCCATGAGTTTGCTTACTTCTTTCTTCGGGAGAAGATCGAAAGTACCGTTCTCTTCCATCTTGAAGAGCTGTTCGAGTCTGTCGATACGCTTTTTGATTGTCTTAAAGTTTGTGAGCATACCGCCGAGCCATCTGGTATTTACATAGTACATACCAACTCTGAGCGCTTCTTCCTTGATGGAATCCTGCGCCTGCTTCTTCGTACCAACGAAGAGTACGCTGTCGCCGTTTGCAGCAACCTCAGCGATAAACTTGTAGGCTTCTTCTACCTTCTTTACAGTCTTCTGCAGGTCAATGATATAAATACCATTTCTCTCTGTAAAGATGTACTCAGCCATTTTCGGGTTCCAGCGTCTTGTCTGGTGGCCAAAGTGCACACCGGCTTCAAGAAGCTGCTTCATAGAAATTACGTTTGCCATTTTTAAAGCACCTCCGGTTTTAAAATAATTTTCTGTCCGTCGGCGGCAAAACCGAGCGGGCAGGCATACCTCCACCGCCGTCACCATGCAGGAAAACCGGATTTGTCCGGCACCGTTCCCACACTCAAACGATGTGTGTATTTTTTTACGCCATGATATAATATCACAGCGCAAATAAAAAAGCAAGTGTTTTTTTGTAATTTTGGCAAATTTATCGGTTTTATTCGCCTTTTTGCACCAATATATCGGTAATGCGCACTAAAAGCTTGTTTTTCTTCTTGATATTTCTGTCCCAGAAACGCAAAAGGAGAACACAAAGCACACAGCCGAGCAGGGCAAAAAATGCGCATATAAGTTCACTTGCGGTGAACCGCTGCGAGAGCGTAAAGCCGATAAATAAACCGGCAAGCGGCCAAAGATATACTGCCGCCGAAGCGCCGAGAATTTTACCGGTTTCGGTTTCCAAGGCTACAATGTCACCGATGTATAAGGTTTCTTGTGTTTCATTTACGGCCGATACCGTCTGCGTTGTCGGCGTGCACCTGCCTTTGCAGCTAGCGCAGCTGTCACCGCACATGGAAGTGCGCAGCACCTGTACCTCGGCATTTTGTCCGTCTGTTTTGATTACAACGCCGCGTTGTGTCATAGTCTAACCTCGACTTTCTCGCGCAGCGCCTTGGCATGGGCCACGGCAGTTTCATTTTCGCTGCCGCCACCGATGATGCGCGCAAGTTCGCCAATGCGTTCTTCTTCCGACAGCAGGGTTACTGTGGTGGAGGCCGCATCGTCCGTCGTTGTCTTCTTAATTAAAAAGTGATTATCCGCCATTGCGGCAATCTGTGCCAGATGTGTAATGCAAATAACCTGTTTTTTCTTGGCAATGGCGCGGAGCTTTTCACCGATTTTGGTTGCGGCCGAGCCGGATACACCTGTATCAATTTCGTCAAAAATCAGCGTTTGTACGCTGTCGGTGTCTGCCAAAACCGTTTTGAGTGCCAACATGATACGTGAAAGCTCGCCGCCGGAAGCAATTTTGATAAGCGGTTTTAACGGCTCACCTGGGTTGGTGGAGAGTAAAAATTCCACTTCATCTTTGCCGTCGGGACGAAAATCGGATGCCGGTAGAATCGGAATTTCAAATTGCGTTTTGGTCATTTCCAAATCCGCAAGTTCTAACAAAACAAGTACTTGCATTTTGCTGGCGGCATCCATGCGCGTTTGTGTCAGCGCATCCGCCGCGGCTTGCAGTTTTTGCGTATGCGCATCCAGCTTCGCTTTGAGTTCTTCCGGATTTTGGGTTTCTGCCTGCAAATCCTCGAGTTCAAAACAAATGGCATCATAGCGGGCAAGGATATCTTCTACGGTCGGACCGTATTTTTTTTCCAGAGATTGAATCAAAGCAAGGCGTTCCTGTACGTAAGCGAGGCGTGCGCCATCAAATTCAAAACTGTCACGGAATTCGCGCACTTGCGTGGCAAGGTCGCTGACGGTGTAGAGTGCATCAGTCAGGGCACTGCTGCAGGCGTTTAGTTTTTCGCTGAATTGCGCTACGTTTTTTAAGCAGGTGTTTGCCGCCGCCAAAGCATCGTATGCGGTGTATTCACCGTCGTAGAGCGCCGTGTAGCCGGCAGAGAGCTGCTCGATAATATACTGCGCATTGCTCAAAAGCGTTTCTTCTTCCGCCAAGGCTTCTTTTTCGCCGGGTTGCAGATTGGCCTGCTCGATTTCGGCTTTGGCAAAATTTAAATAATCTATACGCGCCAGTTTTTCCGATAAGTCCGTATCTGCATGCGCATAAGCCGCTTTGAGTCGCTTGTATTCTTCGTAAAGGTCAGCATATACGGCTTTGGCTTCGGCTATGGCTTCCTTGCCGAAGGCATCTAAAAATTCAATGTGCTGTTGTGCGGATAAAAGGGCTTGGTTGTCGTGCTGGCCGTGGATGTTAATTAAATGTTTACTCAATTCGCGCAAAAGTGCCGCGGTGGTCAATTGTCCGTTAATGCGCACGGTGGATTTTTTATCCGTCAGTTCGCGAGAAAACAAAAAGGCACCGTCTTCGGCTTCGCAGCCGAGGGCCTCGGCTTTGGCCAGTACAGCGGAATTGTCCGTGGAAAAAAGTGCACGAATTGTGGCTTTTTGCGTTCCGTAACGAATGATATCGCGTTCGGCGCGTTCGCCCAATATAATATTGATGGAATCAATGAGAATGGATTTACCTGCGCCTGTTTCGCCGGTCAGCACATTGAGGCCTTCACCGAGTTCCAGACGCGCTTCATCAATGACTGCCACATTATTGATTTGCAATGCTTCTAACATAGAAAAAGTGCTCCTTATAACTCAAGTTCACCTGTTTGCATGGAAATGAGTACCTTTTTTAGACGTGCGGCATTTTCCGGGCTGTCAGTTACAATCAAAATGGTATCGTCACCGGCAATGGAACCTAAAATGTGTGCGCCGACGGTACTGTCAATTGCGGCAGCTGCCGCTTGTGCCATGCCGGCCAGCGTTTTTACAACAATGGTGTGAAGCGCACAGTCAATTTTAATCACCGATTGTGCGAAAATCGACAGATGCTTCGTCGATGCGGCCGGTGTATGGGAGGGCTGCTGGTATTTGTAGCCGTCCTTACCGCAGGAAACTTTAATCAGGCCAAGCTCCTTAATGTCGCGTGAAACGGTTGCCTGTGTTACATCAAAACCGCATTCGCGCAGTTTGTCGGTTAAATCCGACTGCGTTACGGTGTTGGTGCTTTGAATAATTTCTAAAATTTTGGCATGTCTTTTGTTTTTCATTTCATTCCCTCAATTATCGAATAATATGTTGTTTGTTTAATTTATCTTTGAGTGTCGCATAAAAACTTTTGTTGCCCAATTGGATGATTTGTGTTTCATACGGTGATTTTTCTATGCGCAAGATATCGCTTTCGTTTAAGTTACAAATGCTTCGTCCGTCACAACTTGCAAAACTGCCTTCGCAGTCCTTGCGCACAATCTTTACCGTCAGCGTGTGCCCAAACGGCATTACAATGGGGCGCGACTGCATATTGTGCGGGCAAATCGGCGTGATGAGCATTGCGGAAAGTTCCGGCGCGAGAATCGGGCCGCCTGCCGAAAGGGAGTAGGCGGTAGAGCCGGTTGCGGTAGATAAAATCACACCGTCGGCAACAAACTCGTCTAGCAGTACGTCGTCGGCAAAAATCTGCAAACTCAACAACTTTGTAAACGAAGCGCGCGAAAGCACAATGTCATTTAGCGCGTCGAAGGTTTCCAAGACGTTTCCGTCACGCAGAACTTCTGCGTGGAGCATACTGCGCTTTTCTATGCGGTAATTGTCAGTCAGAATATTGTCAATGGCTAAAGCCATGTTTTCCGGTTCAATCGCCGCCAAAAAACCCAGATGGCCCAAGTTGATGCCCAAAATCGGCACCTGTGCTTTGGACAGCGGTTCCGCAACAGACAAAATACTGCCGTCGCCGCCGAGTACAATGGCAAGGTCAGCTTTTTCAACAAGCGTTTGTGCATCCGCATAGTACACACCTTCAAAGCGTTCCGACTCGGTATCGTACATACAAAGATTTGCACGGTCTTTTAAAAGCGACAAAAGTTTTTTCGTGTATGTATATTGCGGATCGCGTTGAATATTCGGTATAATGGCAATGTTTTTCATCGTTTCACCCCGATTTTACTTATACTTATATTTATTATATATAAATTCTTGCGCAATTACAAGAAATTTTTGCGCAAATTCCAGAAAAAATGCATAAAAATAAATTTAATGGTATAATTTTTACATCTTACGCAGGTAGTGATGATTCGAGGTGTTTCGGTGTTAAATCCGGACAATGTGGAACTTGATTGCTGTATGCGGACGCCGAGATTGTATATTATGTAGACTGGGATAACGGCACGATTTTCTGCGATACTAACGCATCTGCTTAAAGGTCATTGGCCCGAACGGCACATGGTATGCGCATTCTTCCAAGGATGACAAATGTTTGTAGCTGATAAAAAATAAGATGGACGGTGCAAAGCGGTACAGAGGTTGCACCGCTGATTGAAAAGACAAAACAACCCAAAACGGTTTTCTACGTAGACCGTTTTGGGTTTATAAATTCTTGCGGAGAAATTCAATCACATTTTGCCCCAGAATTTTGGCAATCAGAGTTTCACTGTAATTGCGCTTGGTGAGGGCTTCGGCGATTTTGTCCGTGTCGGCAATGCTGTCGATGCCGCGCGCGGCATAGGGGATACCGTCAAAATCCGCGCCGAGGCAGATGGTATCCTCGCCGCCCAGGGCTAAAAAGTGTTCCATGTGTTTTATAATGCTGTCTATTGTTGCCTTTTCAGTCTTTTTGTCTAAAAACGGCGGATAAAAATTGATGCCGACCAGACCGCCGCAATCGCGCAGTGCGCAAAACTGTGCATCCGTCAGGTTGCGCGGATGATTGCAAAGCGATTTTGCATTGGAATGGGTTGCTACTACGGGACGGGTTGAATGTTCCATGACACTCCAAAAACCTTGCTCGCAAAGATGGGACACATCGGGGGTCATCCGAATCCGGTTCATTTCCTTTAAAACTTCCAGACCGAATTTCGTCAGCGGTGCATCGCCGGAAACACAACTTTCGCCAAGGTCGTTTTTTACATTCCAGGTCAGCGTCAGAAAGCGAACGCCGAAATCATAAAAATACTTAACATTTTCCAAGTTGCCACCCAAGGCCTCGCCGCCTTCGACGGATAAGACGGCTATGTTCTGTCCGTCATGCAGGCTTTCTTCTAAATCCGCCGCCGTTTGAATGAGACGGATGGGGGATGCGGACAGCTTTTCCGTAAAGCATTTGAGCATTGTGCTGATGTGCGTGAATGCATCGGGATGCTTTTTGGCATCAACAAAGTGTGCAAACACCTGCAGATACGTATTTTTTGTGTTGAGTTTGTGTGTTGCCCAATGGCAGGTGTTGTCTGAAAGCGAAGCGCCGCCGAGCACCTTGTCGGGCAAGTCGCAATGCAAATCACAGATATACATATTATGCCTCCGGGTTTTTGGCTACGGATTTACCGAGGTGCAGAGCACGTTTAACGGTAATGGTATGCTTTAAAATGGTGTAGCGCTAGAAAAAATGCGGTATAGCAGATGCGTTGCTTCTTTGCAAAGGTCGCTAAGGTGCATCTGAATACGGGTCAAATCAATATCGTTGTTCGTTGACGGAAACGTATTTACCAAGCATAGTCATATTGTTTTTATGCATGTGTCTTTCAAAATATTCCTGTTCGTTTTGCGTATGACTTTCACCGATAGACCCAATCTTTTGTGACCGTTCTTTTTGAGAAGCAGCAGGGCTTCGTCCAGCGCCTCTTCTATATCCATCGTGATGGAGTGCACACTTCCCGTGTCGCCGTTTAAGGCAATTTGCACAATCGGTACATCATAGTTAGATTTTAATTTGCCGGCCGGCTCAATGGTGATAATTCCGTCTGCATGCGCAAAATTTATATAATAGTCAATCAAATCCGCTTGTTGCTTCACGGAAAAATTGCTTACGCTGATAAGTGTTGTACCGCTGCGCGCGGCGATCTCGCTTTCGATGTAATGCGTGCAAAGGAAAGAATCGAAGTACATGCGCTTGCAACCTGCGGCACCTTCTCTTCCTGGCAGAGAATGACGAGCCGTCTTTGCACACATGGCCCGATTACACCGTATCTGCCGAGCACAATGCTCCTGACCAAGAAAACACAGGTTTATATCAGTGAAGAATTGGCTGCACCGTTTGAGTGCTGGGAAAAGGTTGGTTATTCATATAATTCCTATACAAAAAGAACTGATGTTGTTGCATCAGTTCTTTTTTGCTTTTGAAAATCAATTTGCGAGATTATACTCCGGCAGTGAACATACTAGGTGTGCAATTTCCTTTAAGAGTGCCATATCCTCTGCGGAAATGCTTTCATGCGTGTACGGGTTGTTTCTTACATCATTGCCTGTAAGATATTCGTACCATGTAAGCCCCGCCAAAACTCTGCCGTGGTTGTAATTTAGGTGTGAACTTGCATCGCGGTACATGGATCTTCCGTCTTTGATGTAGTCATCGCCGTCCATAATAATGTCTGCAAAGCCGTACTGTGTAACGGCAAGGTATATTGCTTCACCTGCAGGGATAATTCTGCTTGGGTTAGCGATGATTTCGGAGGCTTTTTGGTAGCTTGTCTTAATTGCAGAATGGACTGCGCCTAAGTATGCTTCTTTCGGAAGCCCTTCCACAATTGGCTTATACACATCTTCATATTTTGATTCAATTACGGTTGTGTGTGCAGACCAGCTGCCGAAGAATAAAAGTTCGCTTTCGGGAGATTTTGCTCTGATGTAATTTGCAAGCATCGTGATGTACGGTGTCTCTTCTGTGTAATATGTATCAAAGAACGGGGAGGAGTGCCCTTTTTGGTGAAGGGTGACATAATCCCAAGCCTTTCCGTCTGTTTCAAATGCAGTGTCAAAGGCTGCCTTTTCGATTGCGTTTGTTGTGCCGTCGGGTAAAAACTCCCACTTCGCCGTATAGGTGGCTTCGCCTTTCATGCGCTTATTGTGCATCGCAAGCGAGCAACTACCCGAATTCATATTCACCGCATAGACACTGATGCCGTCTGCTGCTCCGATTTGCGCAAGATACGTTAAGGAGTCGCTGGAGAAACTGTTGCCGAAGGCAAGGACTCGAAGTTCCTTTTTTTCGTTGATGGCCTTTCTTCTTGCTTCAATGGCAAGTTTGTTTTGTTCGACTAAAACGCTTCGCGCATTGTTTGTGAGAATGGCAATGGTGCCTCTGCTTGCAGGGGATGTAACGTCCAAAGTTTCAGCATCCTTTGTGATGCCTTTTTGTGCTGCAACAGAGATATAGCCTGCCGACCAGTTTGCATTTTCTTGCTTTGCAAACTCTTCATCGGCAGCTGCCTGCAGGTCGAGGGCACAAATCAGCATCTTTACTGCCTGCTCGTAGGTTATGCTTTCGTCGGCTCTGAAGGTACCATCCTCAAAGCCTTCTATAATGCCTGCATCTGCGGCAGATTTGACATAGCCGCGCGCCCATGCATTGTCTGCATCTGCATCTAAGTCTGCAAAGCCTGTTTGTGCATCCGTTGGGTTTGCAATGCCCTTAAATCTTGTAATCACCGTGGCAAATTCCGCTCTTGTAATTGTGTCCTCCGGTCGGAAGGTGCCGTCTGGATAGCCGAATAAAATGCCCTTGTCCGCAAGTGCGGCAACTGCTGTCCCTACGGCTGTACCTGCCTGCACATCAGCAAAATTTGCTGCGGCAAAGGCGGTCATGGATGTAAACAGCATAGAAAGCACAAGCACAATACCGATTCGTCTTTTAAAAATTTTCATAATGCATCTTTGTATGATTTTAGAATCATAGCTCCTTTCTGCTTTGTTTATGATTGTATTAAAACACAATGCGAATTGTTTGTCAACAAAACGGAGACGAAACAGTTTCGTAAAGTAAAAAGCACGCGGAAAATTTTCGCGTGCTTTTAGGTTTTTATAGATTCACCGAAGTTTGATATACATCCAATTCTGTATCCAGTACATAGCGCATCTGCCTGATTTTCCATTCGAGGTTTTCTTTGTGGCCGATATACTCCATGCTCGGTTCCCAACCGAGGCGTGAGTCTGCTTCCACCAGCGGAATTGTACTTTGGACATTTAAGACTTCCGCCTCGCCGATTTCATGCAACGTCTGTATAAGCGCATTCGCATCTGCTTTGCTTTGTGCAACTTGTAATTTTGTTTTCGTGATGTACCATTTCTTCGTGTGAATGGCGGTTGTCAGTGTGTTTGCAATAAATTTGCCCATATTGATAAGTCGCAAAAGTGCATCGTTTTTGTTTTCGATATCTTCTAAAATTGCAATACCTTCCTGCATCTGTTTGCGGGCTTTTTCGTTTGCGACGATTTCGACCGGAATGCGCAGTGCATCTGCCGTATTGCGCGGTCGGTCGTTGGCCGGAAACGTCGGATAATCCGGGTATACGATGCGGTTACCGAAATGTGCATAAGGTGCGCTCGGCACATTGAATATGCGCCTAAAGCAGAGCGGGTATGCCGGACCGATGCGAAACGGACCATACTGGTCTTCGTTGGCCGGCGTAAAGTTTGTATAGGCCTCGCTCCAAAGTTGCAGGGCTTTTTCCGCCGCTTGGACACTATCTTTGCCGAAATGCTTTGCAAGCACAGTCTCAAAAATTTCTTTTGTACTTAATTCGGTATCGCTTAATGCAAGATTGGTTAAATCGCCGATAAAGGAGGGGTAAAAGCCGTAGTGGTGCGACTCCATCAGACCGCACAGACCCCAGTCGGTATTTGCCTTGCGCATGTTTTCAATACGCTTTATCCATTGGTGCGGCGCCGGCATGTAGGGAAGCACGCCCAAATCCCAGGTCATTCCGCCTGTGTTGGACATGGTATAGAGACGGATGCCGCGCTTGGCGGCTACCTCTGCTTCGGATTTGAAGTAGTTGCCCGGCCCCTCAAAGACAATTGTATAATCTGAGCAGTATTCATAGATGTCGCCTAGCGGATAAAGCTCAAACATTTCATAGGTGACCAGAAGCGATACATCCGTCGGCATACTTTCGATTAAGGCAAGGCGTTCTGCCTCCGGTGCCCAGCCCCAATTGTAAGTCCAAAATACAATGTCGGCATCGGATTTATATTTACGAATGGAATCGCGCACACGCGCAATCCACGCGGGATAATCATAGCACGGAAACCAACCCGGTCGCGGCTTTCCGGTTGGAATATCGCTTACACCGTACTCGCCACCCGCTTTGCAGACTCTTTCATCCTTGCTTGCAAACTCGATGCTTTCACCGACAAATACCATGCCTTTGAAGCCGGGGCAAGCCTTGAAAATCGAGCCGAACACGCGGTCGTATTCTGCCTCGGCGTCCGGGTCGTCCGGGTGCATTTGGGTGTTTACATAACTGTAGGCATACACATCAATGCCGTACTTAGCTGCACGAAAAATGAGTTCGTTAAAATCAAGATAACCGTACGGAGTCATATTGATGCCTTTTACAAATACTAAAATTGCATCGCGACCCGCATGTGCAATTGCACGCAGATGCTCGTCCGGATATTCATCGAGCCCGTAGCCGGAATGAAGCATTCTCGGCGTAAACATCGCTTTTCTGCGTGTGGTTTGCTTTGTTAGAAACGGCGCGTGTTTTGCGGTCATTTCATCTTCGATAAAATAAACGGCTTGCGCACAGCCGCGGTCGTCCGCGCCGCTGATTACGATTCTGTCACTGACTTCGCAGACATAACCCATGTAGCCGTCTGCGTTTTCAAGCGCCGCGCCTGTATCCTTTGCAAGACCGATATAGATCTCACCGTCTGCCAGCGTTCCTGTTTTCAACACGGCGGACAGGGACATGGATGTTTGCAGGTAGCCTTGTAAATCCTTTGCGGCAGTTTGGATAACTTCGTCGGCATTTATGTCGATGACAATGTTTACACCGTCGCGGATTACATGTTCCTTGGTATCTGCCGTGATGCGAAAGTCACGAATATTCTTTTTGTGAATTTCCAACATCTCTTTTCTGAATGCATAAGGTTGCTCTGCAGTGAACATCTTCATTTCTCCTTTACTGATTCGAGTTTTATAGTATATTTATACTATATTTGCTGCAGAAAAGCAATACACAATCGTTCGTGTTTTTTGCACTATCTTTCGTTTTTTTGGAGGGTCTTTTGTTCCGTTGGCAATGCGCGTTATTTGACGAAAAGAAAATATGTATTGTCGTACTCCAACAAGATGCCGATATTCTTGGTATATCCGCAAGGAATGAACAAAAAAATACTGTTTCCGTATTCGGAAACAGTATTTTTTTACCAGTGCAATTTTTTAAAACACCAAGGCCACAATGCGAGCAGAGTGAATGCGAGTGCAAAATAGCGCAGGGCATCCAGCAGAAGAGAAAATTGTAATATCTCGCAAATAAAAAGTTTTTTGAGTATTTCTTTGATTGCAAGCGCAAGCAGGACACCGATTACAATACGGGCAATCCGTTTGCCTGTGGTGGTTTTGCACTCAAATTGCACGAAGTGTGATTCGAATGGCACAGCGAGTGTGAAGCCGAGTGCCAGCCCGTAAAGTTTAAAAAAGTCAGCGTATTGTGCATCCGGCTTGCATAAATAAAACACAAAAAACGGTGTCAGCAGAAGCAAAAGACCGAAATGCAAAGTCGTTTTGTTTGCAAGGCGCGTATATAACCAATTGCCCAGAGCGGCACAACCAATGCCCAGCGTGGCACCGACGAGAACGTCGCTTGGAAAGTGTGCCCCTAAATACAACCGAGAAAGCGCCATCAAAACGGTTAGTACGATGCAGAAAACGGTGATGGCGCGTTTTTTGAAATGAAAGGCAAGGGTGGCGCTCCATGTGGCTGCATTCTGCGTGTGACCGCTCGGAAAACTGTAGCCCGTTGCTGTTTCAGGGCGCACACAGGTTATACCTTTGGAAAACGGTCGCGGCAAGCGGACAGTGTTTTTTAAAATGCAGTTTGCACCGAGTGAGCAGGCGGTAATCCAAAAAATTTTTTGCGCCAGTTTTTTGTCGAATGCAAAGTACAGACATGCCATTAAAACAATCAAAAGAACGTCTTCGCCAAACAGGGAAACGGCTTCGAAAACTGTATTTAAAAACGGCGTACGGATATTCTCTATCCACTTTAAAAAATTAAGTTCGAAAGCAAACATAACCTCACTCCTTTGTATTAGTATAGCACAAAATGCCCGAATTGACAAGGCGGCTGTATTATGGCATAATATAGCCAAACAACAAGGGGGCGCAGTATGGTCAGATTTGGTACGCAATGTTTGGATTGTTTGTGGAAAAAACACATATTGAATTTTTCTGTGGAAGCAACAGAGGCAGAAAAACTTGCCTATATGCAGGCGGCACTCGGAATTCTCTCTAAAGTACATCCGTCGCAGAGTCCGCCGGAGGTTTTGGCAGATATTGAAGCGCTGCAGAAAGAGCGTTTTGGCATTGTTCGTGATTTTTCGGAAGAAAAAGCCTTTTATAATAATTTGATGCTAAAAAAAGAAGCGTTGATTGCGGATAGACTGACACAGACAGATGCGCCGCTGATGCTCGCTTTGCGCTATGCCATGCTCGGAAATTACATTGATTTCGGCGCGTTGGATGCGGTGGAGGAAACAAAACTGGAATCGTTGGTGGACGATGCCGAGCAGATGCAATTTGATGAAACGGAATTTGCATATTTGCAGACCGATTTACAAACGGCAAAGCGTGTGGTGTTTTTGACGGACAACTGTGGTGAAATCGTATTTGACAAACTGCTCATAAAGACGCTTTTGCGGCTGTATCCCGGATTGAAAGTGGATGTAATTGTGCGCGGTGCGCCGGTGCTCAATGATGTTACAATGTCCGATGCCTTGCAGGTCGGGATAGACAAGATTGCGGATGTAACCGAAAATGGAAGTAACATTGCCGGCACATGCCTGGATAAAATCACACCCGAGGCGAGGGCACTTATCGAACAAGCCGATGTGATTTTTTCAAAGGGGCAGGGCAATTTTGAAACCTTGCGCGGTGCCCGGAAAAATATATACTATTTGTTTTTGTGCAAGTGTGCTTTTTTTGCAGAGCAGTTTAAGGTGCCACAGTTTACACCGATGTTTTTAAATGATTTGCGAATGTGAAAAAGGGAAGGCGCATATCGAAGATGCGCCTTCCCTTTTATTCTTCCGTAAGTGTCTTTAACAAATACGCATAAATTTCAGCGTGCTTTTCTTTAAAGTTCTTGCACATTTTCTCGGCGATGGCTTCGTCTTTGGCATAAAGCGTCATCGACAAAATGTCTTTTTCCGATTCGCGCAGGCGCATATCGGCGCTGTACTCCGTAAAACTTACCGGAACGGCCCTGGCGGTAACGCGATTTTGCTCTTCTTTGAAAGCGTGCAGTTCCTTTAAGGTTTTTACGATATATTCGCGTACCTGCAAGGGAATGTCTTTATAAAAACATTCGACGGTGATTTTGCCGCTTTCGGTTAAATCCATCACCTCTAAGCCTTGCGAGTTGGTGTAGCGGAAAATTTCGTTTGCCTTTTCCAAAAAAGCCATTGCATCGCAGATGTCGAACATGTCTACATCCGCACTTGCCAACAGGGCGTGTGTCAGTTGCGGTCTGGAAATTTGTTCTGTCGCTTCGCGCAAGGCATATAAAATCATAATCCGGATTTCAACCGGGTCTGTAATACTGTAGTATTTCAAGTCATCACCTCATCTTTTATATTCTACCACATAAATTCTTTCTTGCCTAGACAAAAATACAAAAATATGCTAAAATATTTTTAACAGAGATTATGGGGGAATGGGTATGCAGTATAATGCGGAAATGGAAAAACGTGCGCTTTCGCTCGGTGCGGTGCAAATTGGTTTTACTGAAACTAAACCTTTGCATGAAGGGTACGGCGAAAAATTGCCGTATACAATCAGTCTTGCCGTGCGGCTTTCCGATTTTGTTATTGATGAAATTAATGATGCGCCGACTTTTGCCTATTTTCAGCATTACCGTACGGCAAATGCCTTTATTGACCGCATTGTTTTTGAACTGGGGACATACATCCAAGGTCAGGGCTACACCTATCTGCCCATTGCCGCATCACAGTCCATTCCGGACGGGCACGGCGGCCTTTCCGGCATCGTCAGCCACAAAGCGGCGGCGCGCCAGGCCGGCCTTGGCAGCATCGGTAAAAACGCACTTTTTATCTCCAAACTTTACGGCCCGCGTGTTCGGCTTGGAACAATTTTAACCAATATGCCGTTTAATACAGTAGTGGAAACCGAAAATCCGGATTTGTGCGGCAACTGCAATCTGTGCGTCAGCAAATGCCCTGCCATGGCCCTGTACGGCAAAGTATGGCAACCCGGCACAACGCGGGATGACATCATCGATGCGGCGGCTTGCAGTAATTTTATGAAAGATAAGTTTCAACATATCGGAAGGGGCGCGGTATGCGGTATTTGCATCCGTTCTTGTCCGAAAAAAGGGTAAATTTTGTGCATAACTTCGTTGGCGTCGACGGCCCGTACCAACGTACTGTGCCGTAGCCGCCGCCTTGTTCTGCAGCAAAATTTCCACCTTTTTTAAGTTGAGGTGAATATACCGGAGATTGGCGTCGACGGCCCGTACCAACGTACTGTGCCGTAGCCGCCGCCTCGTTCTGCGGTAACCTACAATTTTATTTTTGAGTGAATTTGGTGCATAGGATAAATCGGATTTTTACATAAAGGAGTTTTTATGAAAACAGAAGTGAAAGTGGACATGTATAAATTTGAAAAAGAGTTGCGTGCGCGCGGGTATAAGGCGATTGCCGGCGTAGATGAAGCCGGGCGCGGGCCTCTGGCGGGCAGTGTGTTTGCCGCGGCGGTAATTTTGCCGGAGGGCGAAATCATTGAGGGGCTCAATGACTCGAAAAAGCTGACGGAGAAGAAACGTGAGGCACTTTTTGACATCATTTGTGAAAAGGCGGTTGCGTATTGCGTTTGTGCGGTAGACCATGAGGAAATTGACCGCATCAACATTTTAGAAGCGACGTTTAAGGCGATGAACGGTGCGGTGCGCGGACTTTCCGTGCCTGCTGATTTTGTGCTCATTGACGGTAACCGTATTCGTGGCATGGAAGATATCGAGCATCAGACGGTAGTAAAAGGCGATGCCCTGTCGGCATCTATAGCGGCGGCTTCTATTCTGGCCAAGGTAAGCCGTGACCGCGAAATGGTGGCGCTCGCTAAACTGTATCCGCAGTATGAATTTGAAAAGCATAAGGCATACCCGACACAGTTACATAGAGATTTAATTGCCAAGTATGGGCCGAGTCCGATTCACCGCAAGACGTTTCGCGGCGTAAAGGAGTTTGTCTGATGAAAACAACCAGAGCATTGGGAAAGATTTTTGAAGCGGAGGCTAAAAAATATCTGGAAAGTAAGCGTATGCGCTGCGTGGACAGAAACTATGTTTGTCGCGGCGGTGAGCTGGATTTGGTTTTACGTGACGGTGATTACTGGGTGTTTGCCGAAGTCAAGGCGCGAAAAAGCACCGATTACGGCACACCTGCGGAGTTTGTCAATAAAACCAAGCGGAAAAGACTGTGCTACGCGGCACAGCGGTATATGCTCGAAAATGAGATTGACGGTGCATTTTGTCGTTTTGATGTTGTGGAAATTACCTACACGCCGACTGCGGACGGCGGTGTGGAGGATATGAAAATCAATCACATAGAGGATGCCTTTTGGGCAGGGCAGTAAAGGAGATTAGAATGAAAAGAAAATGGATTGCAGTTTTAATGTGTGTTTGTCTGCTTTTGAGCAATACCGCTTTTGCGGCAGGGTTTGCCGACGTCGGTGAAGCGCATGCGTGGGCGAAAGCGGAGATTGAAAATTATGCCGAACGCGGTATTTTATCGGGAGACGGCACGGGTAATTTCTTGCCGGACGACAATGTGACGCGCGCGGAATTTGCAAAAATGCTTTGTCTTGTGTTTGATTTGCGGACGGAAGCCGAACTCGGCTATACCGATGTGGATAAAGACAGTTGGCAGTATACTTATGTGGCAAAAACCGATGCCTTTGTTTATACGGATAATGGCGAAATTTATGCGCCGGATGCTGCGGCAACGCGCGCGGAGCTTGCTTATGCCATTGTAAATGCGGCAGGGTTTGAACTTCAAGAGGTGCAGATGCCGTTTGAAGATGCAGACAGCGTGATTTCCGATTTGCAGCCGCAGGTGAAAACTGCCTATGCGTTGGAACTTTTAAAAGGTTATCCGGACAATACCTTCCGCCCGAATGCTGCGGTAACCCGTGCCGAAGCGGTTGTGCTTTTGTCGCGTGCGGAAAAGGTGCTTGCACAGTTGCCGCAAAAGGAAGAAAAACCGGTCGAGAAGGAAGAGAATCAGCCGGCAGACAAGGCTACGGTGATGCCGCTGGAAACACTTTTCTTTGTAAAAGAGGCGCAAGTGGTGCTCCATCCCGAAACACAGGAGCCGCGCCTGCGGATTTATGCATATATGAGCGGAAGCGAACGGTTGTGGGAGGTCTATACTGCGCCGGATGTGCCGATATACGATATAGACGGAACGCCGACGGCGTTGGCGGAGGGGGATGTGTTCTGTATTGACGGAAACATCATCGGTTCCCTGCAGGAAATCCGGATTGTATTGCATATGGGCAAGGAACCATTACTTGCACAGCCAGCAATCGAAACAACGGCATTTTTAGATAAACTTGGCTTGCCGACGGGGTGGAATTATTTGGGTGAAAATGCAAAGCAGGAAGTTTATCTCGGTTTTCTGGGTGAGTTGAAAGAAGAAAACGGACAAATAAAACTTAGTATCTATTCCTCGGACGGACAAAAACGCTCCGGAGGTGTGCGTGAAGTATCTGTATCCGCCGATGCAACCGTGATGACTTATACCACTAAAGCCAAGGCAAAAGAACGCTTTGGTTTTACCACGGCGGAAGAGATAGAGTTTTACGGCCCGACAAAGAACAGCATGGGCGATATTACGTGGGAAGAGAATGCAGATACGGAGTTCTATCAGTATGTATTTGTAAAGACGAAAAAGGATGAAGTGACGGATTTGATACTCATTTCCAATCAGTGATGCGTATGAAAAAGTGTGCTATGTGTCCGCGCCGTTGCGGTGCAGACAGACAAAACGGACAGTGCGGCTACTGCGGTGTCACAGACGATTTTAAGGTTGCACGTGCGGCGTTACACATGTGGGAAGAACCCTGCATTTCCGGAAAAAACGGATCGGGAACGGTGTTCTTTTCCGGGTGCAATCTTGGCTGTTGCTACTGTCAGAATATTGCGATTTCTCGCGGACAAAGTGGAAAAGATATTTCGCCGGAGCGCCTGACTGAAATCCTTTTTGAACTTAAGCACCAAGGCGCGCACAATATCAATTTGGTCACGCCGACACAGTATGCTTTGCAGCTTGTATCGGTGTTGGAACGTGTGAAAAAGGACGGGCTTGACCTTCCGGTTGTATATAATTGTGGCGGTTATGAAAGCGTAGAAACGCTCAAGCAATTGGACGGACTGGTGGATGTGTATATGCCGGATTTTAAATATTGGAGCAACCTTTTGGCGATGCGCTATTCCAATGCGCCGGATTATCGCGCGGTTGCACAGGCGGCTGTTGCGGAAATGGTGCGACAGCGCGGAAAGTGTATGTTTGATGCAGAAGACATGATGCAAAGCGGTGTATTGGTACGGCATATGGTTTTGCCCGGCGCGGCGGCAGATGCCAAGAAAATTCTGGCATATTTACATGATACCTACGGTGACGGGATTTACATTAGCATCATGAGCCAGTACACACCTGTGGGAACGCCGAAATATGCGGTGCTTGCAGAGAAAGTATCGCAGGAAGAATACGACTCTGTTTTGGATTATGCGTGGCATTTGGGCATAAAAAATGCCTTTGTACAGGAGGGTGAATCAGCGAAAGAAAGCTTTATTCCCGCTTTTGACAATACAGGTGTATAATTAAAAAACCGAAATGCATTTTGAGCATTTCGGTTTTTGTTATTTTGCTAAGTCTTTAATCACTTCTCCGGCTAAAATCAAACCGGCCACGGAGGGGACAAAGGAGACGCTGCCGGGCGTTTGGCGCTTTTGCGGTGCAAGCGTTTTGTCATCCTCCAACGCAAGCGGCGTCAGCGGTGGCTCGGTAGAAAATACAACTTTAAGTTTGCGTATGCCGCGCAATTTCAATTCGCGGCGCATCACTTTGGCAAGCGGACACATGGTGGTTTTGTAAATGTCTGTTACGCGAAAGGCTGTCGGGTCTAACTTGTTGCCTGCGCCCATACAACTGATGATAGGTATATTTGCGGCAGTTGCACCGACGGCGAGCAGTAATTTTGCGCTGACCATGTCCACGGCGTCAATAATGTAGTCGTACGCAGAGAGCGGAAAGCTTTGTGCGTTCTCTTCGGTATAGAACACATTGTGGGCGTGTACCTGTGTTTGCGGGCAAATGTCTGCAATGCGCGCCTTCATCACATCGGCTTTGTACAAACCGACGGTACTGTGCAGCGCGATAAGCTGGCGGTTTATGTTGCTTTCGGAAACGACATCGCCGTCAAACAAATCAATTTCGCCTACACCGGCACGCGCGAGGGCTTCTGCGGCATGGCCGCCGACACCGCCGATGCCGAATACGGCAACGCGGCTGTTTTTCAATTTTGCGACACCGTCTTCGCCAAGCAGCATTGCGGTACGTATATCTTGTTTTTGCATTTTTATCACCTGTTTACAGTTTACCACAAAAAAATGTCGTTGAAAAGATTTTTTTGCGATGAATAGATTTTGACGCGTGCATGGAATTGTGATAAACTGAAAAATATAGTTTTTTGTGCTTGCAACTGTGCAAATTGTTCTTTTTTTAGCCTTTGCATAATTTTAGAAGAAAATGACAATAAAAAGCCTGCTCGAAAGGAAATTTTGCATAAAAGTTGACAAATGTACAAAATATCTATATACTAATATATAAAAGAGAAAAAATTTATTATATGTTGGGGAATTCAATTTGGGGGAGAGTGATTGAATGTACCGTTATTTTTTTAAGCGCTTCTTGGATATCGTTTTGTCCGCGACAGCGCTTCTTGTTGTGTCTGTATTTATGTTGTTCGCGGCCATTGCCGTTAAATTGGATTCGCCGGGGCCGATTATTTTTAAGCAACAGAGACTCGGTAAAGACGGACGTGTGTTTTGGATGTACAAGTTTCGTTCCATGTGTGTAGGTGCGGAAAAAACAGGTAGTGGGGTATATTCGGGCAAAGGGGATGCGCGCGTAACGAAGGTCGGTAAGATTCTGCGTGCAACGAGCATTGACGAACTGCCGCAGCTTGTCAATATCTTAAAGGGCGATATGAGCATTATCGGCCCGAGACCGCCTCTTACATATCATCCTTGGCCGTTAGAAGAATACACGGACGAGCAGAAACGCATGTTTGAACTTAGACCGGGCATCACTGGCTGGGCGCAGACACACGGTCGCAAGGATGTGGAGTGGAACAAGCGCATTGAACTGAATGTATGGTATGTGGACAATGTGTCTTTGTGGCTGGACATTAAGATTTTGTTTTTGACCGTGTTTAAGGTGCTGTCCAATGCGGACAATGAAAATAAGGGCGAAACCCTCGTAAAAGAACTGGTACAGAAATAGGGGTAACCGATATGGCATTAAAACTGATGTACATAACCAACCGTCCCGAAATCGCGCGGATTGTGGAAAATGCAGGTGTAGACCGTATTTTTGTGGATATGGAATACATCGGAAAGGACATTCGCCAAGGCGGTATGGATACGGTGCAATCGCATCACACGGTAGAGGATATTGCTAAAATAAAGCAGTCTGTGCGAAATGCACAGGTGATGGTGCGCCTCAATCCGATTCATGACAAGACAGAAAGCTATTCTTCCTCCAAAGAGGAAATTGATGCGGCGATTGAAGCGGGTGCGGATATCCTGATGTTGCCGTATTTTAAAACCGCTAAAGAGGTACAGACGTTTGTGGATTTGGTCGGTGGCAGAGTTCGTACCCTACCGCTGGTGGAAACGCCGGAGGCGGCGGAGTGTATTGAAGAAATTACGGCTGTGGACGGAATAGACGAAATATATGTAGGCTTAAACGATTTAAGTCTCGGCTACGGCAAAAAATTTATGTTCGAGCTTTTAGCGGACGGTACGGTGGAACGACTGGCGGATATCTTTCGCGCGAAAGGGTTGCCGTTCGGTTTTGGCGGTGTTGCCGCTGTCGGGCAGGGAATGCTTCCGGGCGAGCGCGTGATTGCGGAGCATTATCGTTTGGGTTCGACTTGCGCCATTCTTTCGCGTAGTTTTTGTGATGTGAACAAGATTACGGATTTAACAGAGATTGAGCGTATATTTACATGCGGATTAAAAGATATTCGTGCGTTTGAACAAACGTGTGTTCAAGGCGGCGTGGATTATACCGAAAATAAAAAGCGTGTGGCGGATATCGTGGCGCAAATCAGCGCGAAAATAGCAGGGAGAAACGTATGAATTTACTTGTAACGGGTGCATGGCAGGGTGCAAAAGATTATTTAAGCCAACTTGGACAAAATCATGATGTTGTATTTATGCAGCAGGAAAAGGATGCATTGCCCTGCATGCCGGCTTGGGTAGAGGGTGTCATCTGCAACGGCTTGTTTTTAAGTCACCCAATAGAGCAGTTTGTAAATTTGAAATACATACAGCTTACAAGTGCCGGTTTTGACCGTGTGCCCATGGATTATGTGCAAGCGCACGGGATACAGATACACAATGCACGCGGCGTATACAGTGTGCCGATGGCAGAGTTTGCCGTCAGCGGTGTGCTTACGCTCTATAAGCAACAGCGTTTCTTTTCGGACAAGCAAAAAGAAAGCGTGTGGGAGAAACACAGAGGCCTTTTGGAGCTTGCGGGGAAGACGGTTTTAATTGTCGGTTGCGGCAGTGTAGGACAAGCGTGTGCCAAGCGGTTTTCTGCCTTTGACTGTGTGGTGCTTGGTGCCGATGTGGTCACAGATGAAAAAGCCTATTTTGAAAAGATATATCCGATGTCGGGACTCTACGAGGCGCTTGCCAAAGCAGATATCGTTGTACTGACGCTACCTTTGATACCGGAAACAATGCATTTAATGAATGTGCAGGCGTTTGACGCAATGAAAGAAGGCAGCGTGCTTGTCAACATTGCACGTGGCGGTGTAGTGGATACAAATGCGCTTGTGTCGGCACTCGAAGATAAACTTTACGGTGCGGTGCTCGACGTATTTGAAACGGAGCCGCTTTCGGCAGATAGTCCGTTGTGGACAATGGATCATGTGATTTTAACACCGCACAACAGCTTTGTCGGTGACGGCAATGCGCAAAGATTGGCGGATGTGATTATGGAAAATATTTTAAAGACGGAGCGTAACGGACTATGAAAATCGTAGTGGTATCGCCAAAAAACAGAACAGTATATAATTTCCGCGGAGATTTGATTTGCGAAATGATTGCGTGCGGACACAGCGTAATCGTTACGGGACCTGACCAAACGGACGTGGAAAAAATCAAGGCGCTCGGTGCGGAATTTGTGGAAATTCCCATGAAGAAAAACGGATTGAATCCGATGGAGGATTTAAAGTATCAGAATGCGCTTTGTAAGCTGTTTAAAAAGGAAAAGCCGGATGTGGTATTTGGTTATACGAGTAAACCCGTTATTTACGGCTCGATCGCTGCAAAGCAGGCCAGAGTTACCCATATTGTGCCGATGGTAACCGGTGCGGGATATGCTTTTACGGCGCAGACCGCAAAGGCGAAACTGATTAAAGCGGTTATGTCGTTTCTGTATAAAAAAGCCTTTCGGTGTGCCGATACGGTTATATTTCAAAACAGCGACGATTTAAAACAGTTTACGGAAAGTAAATTGGTGAAAAAAGAAAAGTGTCGTGTAGTCAACGGTTCGGGGGTTAATATGGATAAGTTCGCTGTTGCGCCGTATCCGGAGCAAATGACGTTTTTTATGCTCTCGCGTGTGATGTATTCCAAGGGTATCCGAGAGTATCTGGAGGCGTGCACACTTTTGAAAGAAAAATATCCGCAGGTGCGTTGCATGCTGCTCGGTGCTTGCGAGGGAATTCAGGATTCTATACAAAAAGAGGATTTACAGGCATATATTGACAAAGGAATTATAGAGCATTTCGGTGAAACGGACTGCGTGGCGAATTATTATGCGCAGTGTTCTGTGTATGTGCTTCCTTCTTACAGAGAGGGCACGCCGCGCACGGTGCTGGAGGCAATGTCCATGGGACGTGCCGTAATTACGACGGATGCGCCCGGATGTAGAGAAACCGTAGTGGACAACAAGACGGGCTTTATGGTACCGGTTAAGGACAGCAAATCTGTTTTTGAAAAAATGGAGCAATTTATTTTGCATCCGGAGCTTGTGGAGCAGATGGGCAAGGCAAGCTACGAATACTGCAAAGAAAAATTTGATGTGATAAAAGTAAATGAGGATATGCGAAAGTATCTCAAAATAGTTTGAGTTTAGAGGTGTTAAAGATGAGTTTGTATGAAAAAATCATCTGTGGAGAAGAAAAAATTTCCCTGGTCGGCTTAGGGTATGTCGGTATGCCGATTGCAGTTGCTTTTGCCAGAAAGGTACAAGTAGTCGGTTTTGACTTGAACGCCAAGAAAATTGAACTTTATAAAAACGGTATCGATCCAACCAACGAGGTCGGCGATGAAGTTATCAAAAATACGAGTGTGGAGTTTACCGCAGATGAAACAAAACTGCGTGAAGCAAAATTCCACATTGTTGCCGTACCAACACCGGTAAATGAAGATCATACACCGGATTTAACACCGGTGGAAGGTGCATCTGCCATTTTGGGCAGAAACTTGACTAAGGGTAGCATTGTCGTGTTTGAGTCTACGGTGTACCCGGGTGTGACCGAAGATGTGTGCGTACCGATTTTAGAGCGTGAGAGCGGTCTGAAGTGCGGTGTAGACTTTAAAATCGGTTATTCTCCGGAGAGAATTAACCCGGGAGATAAAGTGCATCGTCTGGAAACCATCACCAAGATCGTTTCCGGCATGGATGACGAAACGCTTGAGGAAATTGCAAAAGTGTATGAGATTGTTGTGGATGCAGGTGTACACAGAGCGCCGAGCATCAAGGTTGCCGAGGCGGCAAAGGTTATTGAAAACAGTCAGCGAGATATCAACATTGCGTTTATGAATGAGCTTTCCATTATTTTTAACAAGATGGGAATCGATACAAAGGCTGTATTGGAAGCGGCAGGCACCAAATGGAATTTCCTTAAATTCTACCCGGGCTTAGTCGGCGGTCATTGCATCGGCGTTGATCCGTATTATCTTACCTACAAGGCAGAACAGCTTGGTTACCACAGCCAGGTGATTTTGGCGGGGCGTCGCATCAATGATGATATGGGTAAATATGTGGCTGAAAACTGCGTAAAGAATTTGATAAAAGCGGGTAAAGCCGTAAAAGGCGCACGTGTTGCCATTTTGGGTTTTACGTTTAAAGAGAATTGCCCGGATACCAGAAACAGTAAGGTGTTCGATATTGTACAGGAACTGCGTGAATACGGTATTGAACCAATGATTGCTGATCCGGAAGCAGACAGTGAAGAAGCCAAGAAGCTCTATGGTGTTTCTTTTGTAAGCATGGCTGATATTCGGGATATGGATGCTGTGATTTTAGCGGTGGCACACACTGCCTTTGCAGGCCTTTCCATGGCGGATACGGACAAATTGTTCGGTGCAGGCAAGAAGGTGCTTTTGGATATTAAGGGGCTTTTGGACAGAAAGGCTTACGAAAAAGCAGGCTACAACTATTGGAGGCTGTAAAAATGGGGCAAAGGAAGAAGGATAGAATGAATCATATAAAGGTAGTTGAAATGGCTCAGGCGACAGGTCTGGAAACTAAACTTTGTGAACGTGGATTTCTGTTGACAACGGCGGAAGCGTCAAGCGTCACACTTGCGCTTCCATATATATCGCATTGGAAAAAGGAACAGATAGACAGATTTAATTTTTTTGTACATCCGAATCAAACGATGTACAAAAAGAGTTTTAACGGAAAGCAGTATTTTCTTATCGGTCATGCTTTTAATCTGTTTTCGGGAACTGTTGATGAAGAAAAAGTGTTGGAAGAACTCTACGAAAGTGAATGTAGAGGGAAAGAAGATTTGCTCGACTGTATTCATTCCTTGACGGGAATATTTTTGCTTGGAAAAATAGAGAAGGAGCAACTTGAAATTTTGTTGGATTGTGCAGGTATGATGAGCGGATTTTACGCTGCAATCCGCAATGATATTGTGGTTACATCGCATACGGTTATGGCGGCAGAGATGTTTGGATTGAAAAGAAGCACCTATGTGGATTCTCTGATTCATTATAAGTTCTATCATTTGTACGGTAGTTTTCTGCCGGGCGATATTACACCATATGCGGAGTTGAAAAGAATTGTTCCGAACACGGCGGTCAGCATTTCTATGACGGATATGCATTGTGATGTAAAGCGGTTCTTCCCGATGGAAGTGTTGGATATGTGCAAAACAGAGCAGGAATATGAAGAGAGATTAGATGAAATTTGTGCCTTGATGAAAAAAACAATGACATTAATTGCTGACAAGTGGGAAAAACCGGCGATTTCTTTGACCGGAGGTATGGATAGTAAAACTACGCTTGCCGCGGCTAAAGAGTGTTATCCTGCTTTTGACTATTTTAGTTATATCACATCGAAAGCCGAAAAATTGGATGCCGATGCGGCGGAAACCATATGCACTGCGTTGCAACTGCAGCATAAGACACATACAATTTCTGTGCAGAGTTCTGATTATGCCGACTTTGAAATCGTGAAAGAAATTTTACGATATAATAAAGATTATATCGGCAAGAATAATGAAAATGATATTTGTAAAAGAATTTATTTTAGTGACGCGACTGATTTTGATGTAGAAGTTAAATCCTGGGTATCCGAGATTGCGCGTGCAAATTATTATAAAAAGTTTGGCAAACGAAAAATGCCCAAACATATAAAACCGAGATACTGCTCGGTTTTATATAAAATCTTTTTGCATAATCGTAAACTATTGAAGCAAACTGATGCAGTTTTTGCGGAGTATATTGCAAAAACGGATTTGGAAAAGCATTTATATAATTATGATTGGAGCGATATGTTCCTTTGGGAAATTAGATACGGAAGTTGGGGCGGCCTGGTTATTACCTCGGAACACAAGTATTCTTTTGATATTACTATACCATACAACAACAGGAAACTTTTAATGTTAATGCTTAGTACGCCACTAGAAAAACGCAGAAAAGATATTTTACACGAAGATTTGATTAAGCGTATGAATTCTGATATTTCGGCTACCGGAATCACGATAGTAAATATGAATGAGACAAAAACGCGCGAGTTCATTGAAAAGATTTATTTTAATGTGAATTCAAAACTTCCGTTTTAAAACTAAGGAGTGAAATTATGGGGTATAAAGATTTGAAATTTCCTGAAAATTCGCTATTTTTGGTCACGGGCGGTGCCGGCTTTATCGGTTCCAACCTTTGTGAAGCGATTTTGAATTTGGGATATAGAGTGCGTTGCTTAGATGACCTTTCTACCGGTAAGCAAAAAAATGTGGATATGTTTTTGAGCAATCCGAACTATGAGTTTGTGAAAGGTGATATCAAGGATTATGACACTTGTCTGAAAGCATGTGAGGGAGTAGATTATGTGCTCAATCAAGCGGCTTGGGGCAGTGTGCCGAGAAGTATCGAAATGCCGCTGTTTTACTGCAAAAATAACATTGACGGCACGCTCAATATGCTTGAGGCTGCAAGGCAGTGTGGTGTAAAGAAATTTGTATATGCTTCGAGTTCGAGCGTATACGGCGACGAGCCGAATTTGCCGAAAACCGAAGGCAGAGAGGGAAATATTCTTTCTCCGTATGCGCTGACCAAACGCTGTGATGAGGAATGGGCAAAGCAGTATACCCGGCACTACGGACTCGACACCTACGGACTGCGCTATTTTAATGTATTTGGTCGCCGTCAGGATCCGGACGGTGCATATGCGGCAGTTATCCCGAAGTTTATCAAGCAACTGATGAATGATGAGCAGCCGACCATCAACGGCGATGGTAAGCAAAGCCGAGACTTTACCTACATTGAAAATGTAATCGAGGCAAATTTGAAGGCCTGTCTTGCGCCACACGAGGCGGCAGGCGAAGCGTTTAATGTTGCGTATGGCGGCAGAGAGTATTTAATTGACATTTACTATGCGCTCACCAAGGCATTAAATAAGGACATAGAACCGAATTTCGGCCCTGACCGCAAGGGAGATATCAAGCACTCCAATGCGGATATCTCCAAAGCAAGAAACTTGCTTGGCTATGCACCGGATTACAATTTTGAGCGTGGCTTGAATGAGGCGATTGCCTGGTATAAGGAGAATTTGTAAGTATGATAGATTTAAGAAAAATCTTTGGAAGAAACATCAGAGGCAAAGTGATGTATGCGCTGTCCTTTTTGCCGGATAAGTTGTATTTGAGGTTTTTTTATTTTTCTACCACCGGCAGAAAAATAGATTTCAAAAACCCGAAAGGGTTTAATGAAAAACTGCAGTGGCTCAAAGTCAATGACAGACGCCCGGAGTATACGAATCTCGTTGATAAACTTGCAGTGCGTGAGCATATCAAAGAAGTGCTCGGTGAGGAATATCTGTTTCCGCTTTTGGGTAAATGGGAAAGTTTTGACGAGATTGATTTTGATACCTTGCCGAATCAGTTTGTGTTAAAGTGCAATCACGACTCGGGCAGTACTAAAATTGTAAAGGATAAATCTGCGTTAACCAAAGAAGAACTGGCCGAAATGAAAAAGACCTTTACAAGGCGCTTGAAAAAGGATTTCTTTTATGCCGGCCGAGAATATCCGTATAAGGGCATCAAGCCGTACATTATGGCGGAAAAGCTGATGACAGACTGCAAAGATACCGAAAAAAGCATAGAGGATTATAAGTTTTTTTGCTTTGACGGTGAGCCGAAAGTTATGCTCATGGTGACGGACAGAAATACGGATTGCCGATTTGATTTTTTTGATATGGATTTTAACCATCTGGACCTCAGGCGTCATCATCCGAATTCGAACAAGCCGATTGCAAAACCACGGATGTTTGACGAGATGAAAGAAATTGCAACTATGCTTTGTAAAGACAAAAAGATGGTTAGAATTGATTTATATGAACTCAACGGACAAATCTACTTTGGTGAATATACGTTCTTTCCGGGCGGCGGTTTTCAGCTGTTTCATCCGGAGAAGTGGGAAAGACAGCTCGGAGATTGGATTGATTTGTCATAATATATCAGAAACAGTAAAGAAGGGTGTTTAATGTATAATCCGAAGGTTTCAATTGTAATTCCGGTGTACAACGGTTCGAACTATTTAGCGGAAGCCATCGACAGTGCGCTTGCGCAAACTTACGAAAATATTGAAATTGTCGTGGTGAATGACGGCTCAAGTGATGATGGGGCTACGGAAAAGATAGCGCTTTCCTATGGGGATAAAATTCGTTATGTGTCTAAGGAAAACGGCGGTGTTTCCTCAGCACTCAATTGCGGAATAAGGAACGCAGCGGGAGAGTGGATTTCTTGGTTGTCGCACGACGATATGTATGAACCGGAAAAGGTTGCTGTGCAGGTCGCGGATGCGGCGAAGCTCTATGCCGAAGGTGTTGATGTCAGCAAGGTCATGTTTTATTGCATGACGAAATTTATCAATGAAAAGCGTCAGCATATACCAAGAAACGATCAACCGCTTTCAGAAGGTTTGTATTTTTCGGGAGATTATCTGAAAGAGTATTATCATGGACACGAACTTTGCGGTTGCGCACTTTTATTGCCGAAACAGATGTTTGAAGAGGTTGGATATTTTGAGGAAGATATGCGTTTTGCGCAGGATGCATTCATGTGGCAAAAAGCATTGATTGCAGGCTATGGCATATGTATCAACCATCGTGCGCTTTCGATTACGCGTATACATAATATGCAGGCGTCTACAACAGCTAAAGCTTATTTGGAAGTAGACAGAAAAAAACTCGGAGCCTACATGCTTGAACATTTGGATGAAGCAGCGGTAACGGACGGCACAGATCTTTTAAAATGCTATATGTTGTTTTGTGCAAGAAAGAATAATTTGCATGTTGCAAAGGCGGCATTTGAAAAGTTATCGGCGCAGAAACGTTTATCCTTTGCAGAGAAAGTGCATTATTACGGGATGACAACGTATGGTAAAATGCGCAAGAAAATGGTGACGGTGTACTACAGAGTGCGATTTGGTACAAAGAGATAATGGCGGAAAAAGAGGACAACGGATATGTATGTATATTTAATTAACATACTGATTTTAATTTTATATGCAGCGATTTTGCTATGGATTCGTCCGTCGCAGAGAAATAAGAAAGCATTTTGTGCTTTAGCGGCGGGGAACTGGATTTTGTTGTCAGGATTGCGGCACTTCTCTATTGGCGCAGATACGTATGCATATCGTTACACATTTTACAACAGTAAATACAACAGTTGGGAAAAACTTTTTGAAAATTTCAAGAATACAATCTTTAAATGGAATATTTTTGAGGAAAATCTTATTGAAGGTGCCGCAGAAACCGGAGATGGTTTATTTGAGATGATACTGGGTGAAAATGCCCTTGCGGTAAAAGATCCGGGGTATGCGATTTTGACAAAAGCATTTTATTCCGTTATCCCGAATTATACTGCGTATTTGGTTTTTATTGCTATCGTATTCATGGTGCCGCTGGCGATTTTGATTTATCGTTATTCCAGAGAGCCGCTTATGAGCTTTTTGATTTATTCTTGTTTGTTTTATTCCTTTTTTGGTATTACGGGACACAGGCAGACGTTGGCAACCGGTATTGCATTGATGGGCTTTCTCGCTTTTGCGGAAAAGAAGAAGTTTGTGCCGTTTTTGCTGACAGTTTTATTGGCATATCCATTACATAAATCCGTTGCGGCCTTTATACCTATTTATTTTTTGCAGCATATAAAAATGGACAGAAAAAAGGTTATTGCGGTACTCATTGCCTTTCCGGTTGTGTTTTTGCTACGAGGACCGCTTGCGACGCTTTTGTCTAATTTGAGCGGATATGAGGGTTATAACCTTCGTGAGGGCGGTACGCCGATTATGTTTTTGTTGGTTTATATTGCTTTGATGATTGTTACGCTATGGAAGGGAAAAGAAGCACTTGAGGTAAATCCGCATGCGAATCTGGTTCTGGCGGCGGTTGCACTTGCATTTTTATTAACGCCGCTCACGTTTGTTAATGCAAACCTGATGCGTTTGGTGCAGTACTACTCTATCTTTATGATACTGTACATTCCGGATTTGATTATGGCATTTGATGACCATGAATCGCAGTTCGCTTATTTGTTGGCGCTGGCGGTTTTGATAGGTTTGTTTGTTCGAATACAGCCACAGTATTTGTTTTTCTGGCAGTGACCGTAAGAGGAGGAAGAAAAATGCGTGTTGCACATATCAATGCTACAAGCAGTAATGGTAGTACTGGCAGATTAACTGCGCAGCTGCAAGCAACGCTGCTGCAGGCGGGCGAAGATTGTCGTTGCTATGCGTCACAAATCAACAAAGGGGATGTGTGCATTGAAGTCGGTAATCGCATCGGACGAAAAGCGCATGCTGTATTATCTCGTTTGTTAGGTTTGCAGGGCTACTTTTCTCGCTTTGCGACGTCGAAGATGATACAGGATTTGAAAAAATACAAGCCGGATATTGTGCATCTGCACAATCTGCATGCAAATTACCTGTATTTTCCAGCTCTGTTTCGCTATTTAAAAAAGCATCAAATTGCAACTTTTGTTACGCTACACGATTGCTTTTTATTTACGGGAAAGTGCAGTCACTATTTAAATGACGGCTGTTTTAAGTGGCAGACGGTTTGTGGGAATTGTCCGCGACTAAAAAAGGATAATGTGAGTTGGTTTTTTGATCGGACAGAGAAAATGTTTTCGGACAAGAAACGCTGGTTTACTGCTTTGGAGAATTTGCATATCGTCGGTGTGTCCAAATGGATTGCCGATGAAGCCAAAAAATCATTTTTGAAAGATGCCAAAACGATTGATTATGTATACAATTGGGTGGATTTGGAGTGCTTTGCACCTGCGAAGGAAACGCAGCTGTGCAAAGCACTGGGTTTGGAGAATAAAAAAGTTATTTTGGGGGTCAGTACCTATTGGACCAAAGAAAAAGGCTTGGAGGATTTTATAGCGCTTTCCAAGCGTTTGGATTCGCGGTATGCGGTAGTGCTGATTGGTAATGTTTCCGAGGAAAGAATTGAAGGAACAAATATTATACATATACCGCCGGTTTCGGATGCAAAAACACTTGCACGTTATTACAATATGGCGGATGTGTTTGTAAATGCTTCCGTACAGGAAACTTTTGGGCTTACTACGGCTGAGGCGCTTGCGAGTGGCACACCATGCGTTGTGTATAATAAGACGGCTTGTCCTGAATTAATTGGCGAGGGTTGCGGTTATGTTGTTGAAGATTTTGAAGGGCTTCTAAAGCAGGTGTGTTCGATTGCCGGCGGAGGCAAGGAGCATTTTTCCAACGCCTGCCGTACCTATGCGAAAAAAATGTTTAGTATGGATACGAATGTTAGAAAGTATATAGTTTTATACAAAGCTTACTTGGGACAAAAAGGAGTAACTCAATGAAAAAAGTTGGATTGATTACATATTATGGTGAAAACTACGGTGGTATGCTACAGGCTTATGCCTTGCAGACATGTATTAAAAGTTTTGGGTATGAATGCGAACTGATTTCAGATGATTTTTTGCATGTTCCGTCTAAGCGCAAGCGGATGAAGGGTAAGATACGCAACATATTAGCATTGGCGAAAAATCCGTTTGGGTATATGAAACGCCGGCGTGCGGTGCGCAGCGATGCAGAAAGAAGCATGTTGCGGAGCGCTAAGTTTCAAGCGTTTTTAAGACGGAATTTAGACATTTATCAAACAGGATATACCCATTACAATCAGTACGTAGAGAATCCGCCGGTTTATGATACGTACATTTGTGGCAGTGACCAGATATGGAATCCGAATTTGTATTGTGACAATGGTTTTTATTTTGGCGATTTTGTACCGGAAAATCGAGAGGTAGTTTCGTATGCATCCAGTATTGGTGTGGCATCAGTAACGGAAAAGCAGGGCGAATTTTTAAAAAAGAATCTCAAAAAACTTTCGCATATTTCCGTTAGAGAAAACGAGGGAGCAGATTTGGTCGAAATGCTTACCGGTACACGACCACAGGTAGTTTTGGATCCAACGTTGCTTTTGACCAAAGAGCAATGGGAAGAAATTGCGGTTACGGAAAAGGAAGAAAAATCTTATATTTTATGTTACCTTTTTGGTGAGCGTGACTATATCGGGCGCGTAAAAGAAGAATTGAAAAAATTGACAGGGTTGCCGATTGTTTGTTTTCCGTATGTTGCAAGGGAGTATGCAGGGAATGATGAAAAGGTATTTGATGCCGATCCGGCGGAATTTGTGGGGTTGATTAAAAATGCAGCCTATGTTTTAACGGATTCCTTCCATGCTACAGCGTTTTCGCTAAATTTGGGTGTGCCGTTTTTCTCGCTATTGCGTTTTGCAGATTCGGAGAAAAATGGAATGAATTCCAGGCTGTATACCATTTTGGGGGAGCTAGAGTTGCGGGATCGTATTATTGACGAAGATGGCACAATTACGGAAGATATGCTGAAGATGGACTTTTCAAAAGCGCATAGATTGTTGGCGAAAAGAAGAGAAAGAGATACATTGTACCTACAGGAGATATTGTCTGCGTCTTGTGTGGACTGAGATTTTGGAGGTGAAAGGTATGCAGGTATGTTTACCGGAAAAGTGTACGGGATGTGGTATGTGCACTGATATCTGTCCTAAACAGTGTATACACATCGAATACGATAAGAATGGTTTTTTAAAACATTGCGTAGACACGCAAAATTGTGTAAAGTGTGGGTTGTGTCAGCGTATATGTCCTATCAATACGCCGGCATCATCGAAGGCAATATTTAAGGCCTATAAGGCAGTCCGCACATCGCAAGAGGAAGCAAAATTCAGCACCTCGGGCGGTATCGCATCGGCATTGGCTGAATATGTTATTTCGATAGGCGGCTTTGCGTACGGTGCGATATGGGACGGTTTGTCGGTGCGCCACAATTGTGCAAAAACGGTTGAAGAGGCAAAGCAGTTTCGTGGATCTAAGTATCTTGGTAGTTTTATGTCAGGATGCTATACGGACATAAAGGATAAACTCGAGGCGGGGGCAACGGTTTTGTTTATCGGAACACCTTGTCAAAATGCTGCATTAAAAAATTCTTTAAGAAAATCGTATGAAGCGCTATTTATGGTAGATTTTGTTTGTCACGGTGTCAGTTCAAAAAAGGTGTTTGATCGCTATTTAAAGCATCTGGAAAGCGTTCGGAATGTGAGTCCGATTTCGGTGAATTTTCGTGATAAAAGTGCCGGTTACGACCGGAGTATGTTAAAGGTTTTGTATGAGGATGGTTCTTCTTCAACGACGCCTTCTTACGGAGAAAATATTGGTTTGTGGTTTGCAAGCGGATTGTCTGTCTCGGAAAGTTGTCATCAGTGCATCTATGCAACGCAACAGAGGGTCTCGGATATTACACTTGCGGATTTTATAGGAAATCTTACGCAGCAAGAAAAGGACTGCGGAGTATCTACCGTATTTATTAACACTAGCAGAGGAGAAGCGCTTTTTGAAAAAATATCCACAAAAAAAATACAGTTGGATTTAAGAAAAACGCTGCTCAGCCACGAGAGGTTAAATGGCAAGAAAATGGCACCTTGCTGCAGAAAAAAGTTTTTTAAAGAAATAGAGACAATGGATTTTTCAGCTTTGATGAAAAAATATACTTTAAAAAGAATCTTGCCGGGGAAAATTGTTCTTTATGCGCGCGCAATCAAAAGACGGTTATTGGATAAAAAGGGGATAGAATGAAAAACAGGGATGCTTCAAGACAAATTAAATGCGGTGCAATTGTTTCATATATAGCGATTGCGTTTAATATACTGTCCGGTTTAATTTATACGCCGTGGATGCTCAAATGTATCGGACAGTCTAATTATGGTCTGTATAGTGCTGCAGTGGCTTTTGTTTCCTATTTCACGATGGATTTCGGACTTGGAGCTGCGATTAGTCGTTTCATTTCTAAGTATCGTGCTGAAGGAAAAGAAGAAAAAGTTGAAAAATTACTTGGAATGGTATATAAAATATATTTAGCCATTGACGCAGTTATATTGATTAGTCTTGCAGTCTGCTTTGGATTTTTGGGACAAATTTTTGGGAAGTTTTCGCCGGATGAAATGGAAAAATTCAGAGTGGTTTTTGTAATCATGGGAGCATTTACGCTTATCTCGTTTCCGTGTACGACATTTTCTGGTGTTTTAACGGCATATGAGCGTTTTGGAGTTCAAAAGATTAGTGATCTGTTTGGCAAAGCTACGATTGTGGTTTGTATGATTGTGGCACTGTCTTTAGGATTCGGCTTGTATGCATTAGTCATTGTAAATGTAGGCATACATTTTTGCGTGTACATATATAGATTTCTTTACATACGAAAAAAGATTGGCGTGAGGATAAACTGGAGATTTTTTGATAAAAAGCTGCTGAAGGAAGTCTTCTCGTTTTCAATCTGGATGTTGATTATCACGATTGCGGAGCGTTTTGTATTTAATATTGAGCCTACGATAATCGGTGCGCTTGCAGGGACGGCGGCTGTTTCGATTTTTGCAGTTGCTAATACCATAGAGGGATATGTGTGGACATTTGCCAATGCGCTAAACAACTTGTTTTTGCCAAAAGTATTCCGCCTTTCTACTGCGGATGGAGATGACCGCACCCGAATCAATGCCTTAATGTTGCGTGTTGGTAGAATACAGTTGCTGGTAATTGCATTGATTGTATTTATCTTTATCTCTATGGGCTATGAATTTGTAAGTTTGTGGTTGGGTGAGGGATATCAGTCTGCCTATTATGTGGCAGTGTTGATGGTTGCGCCATCGTATATTCTTCGCACATTAGATGTTGCAGGCACTTTGAGTTGGGCAGAGAATCAGTTAAAAGTGCGAACACTGGCGTTTGGCACAACAGCAGTCGTAAATGTGATTTTATCGCTAACATTGGTTCCGAAGATGGGTGCATTAGGCGCAGGAATTTCTATTTTTATCGGTATGGTTTTGGGGCATATTGTTATTGGACATATCATTTACGCTCGCGTTCTGCATTTAGATATGTGGAATTTTTATAAAAATTGTCAGTTGAAAATGATTCTGCCCGGTGTGATTTGTATGGCTGCGGGATTTGCGCTGCAACACTACTTGCCAAGCCCTAATTTATTGCATTTCGTAATTAAGGGCGGCGTTGTTGGCGTTGTTTACATGGCGGCTGTATGGCTTTTGTATATGAATGCAGATGAAAAGGCTTTGTTTCTGGGGACATTTAATAAAATTAAACGCAAGTTAATTAAACGATAATTCGGGTGATTCTATGAAAAAGACCGTGCATTATTTAGGATATTATGTGGCGGAGGCACAACGAGATAAACTTACGGTATTTCCGTCGTGTTTTAGTAAAATTGAATATGTAGCGGATAAACTGGAGCAAATCGGCGTGCAGGTTCGATTGGTAAGTGCGGCATCTGTATGTAAGGGACATTTGTTTTTTGGGAAAAAAGTGAATGTAACCGAAAAACGAACGATTCGATACCTTTCAAGTTTTCGTGCTGCCGGTGCGCTAGCACGAAAGTTAAACGTTGTTTGGCTTCGGTTTCAACTGCTTTTGTATATTTTGTTTTTTGTGAAAAGACAGGATGTGCTTTTGGTATATCATTCACTTTTTTATGCGCCGGTTTTGAGGTTTGCAACAAAATATTTTAAAAAGAAATTTATACTGGAAATTGAAGATGTATATTCCTCTGTTACAGAAAGTGCAAAAAAGTTTAAAAAACAAGAATGGGATTTCTTTGAGTATGCGGACAGCTATTTGTGTGTCAATGATGTTTTGGCAAAAAAACTGCCGAAAGAAAAGCAAAAAATAGTTTCTTACGGGAATTACAGTACATATCCCAAACTTGCCAAGCCGAATGGTGAATACATTCGCCTTGTGTATGCCGGTGTGATTGAGAGTTATCGTGGTGCTGCGGAGTTAGCGATCGAAACAATGCAGTATTTAGATGAGAGGTACAGATTGGATATTTTGGGATTCGGAACTGAGGAGGAAGTAGAAAAGCTTCGAAAACAGGTGCAGATATTAAATGAAAATAAAGGATATGAATGTGCACGGTTTTTGGGGCGCTTAGAAGGAAATGAATATTATGCGGTATTACAAAAGTGCGATATAGCGCTGAGTACGCATAAGTATGATGAAACAAATATGGAGTCGGCGGATCACACCTTTCCGTCAAAATTATTGGTTTATTTGGGAAATAATTTGAGAATTGTGGCACAAAAAATTGAGTGTTTGACGGAATCATCGCTTTGTCCGCACATTGCGTTTTATTCCTCGGCGGATGCTGAAGCGGTCGCACAAACCATCAAACAATTAGATTTGGAGTCGGAATTTGATGCGTCGGAGTTTCTGAACACGCTGGATGATATATTTGGAAAAGAGTTAAAAAATTTATTAGAGTTCAATATATAAGGGGGAGATAAAAGATGTTTAAAAACAAAACCTTACTGATTACGGGTGGAACGGGTTCGTTCGGCAATGCGGTGTTAAACCGTTTTCTGGATACGGATATAGGAGAGATTCGTATTTTCTCGCGCGACGAGAAAAAGCAAGATGATATGCGCCACGAATATCAGGTGAAATATCCGGAAGCCAGCAGCAAAATCAAGTTTTACATTGGTGATGTGCGCGATTTGGCAAGCGTGAAGAATGCGATGCACGGCGTGGATTATATTTTCCATGCAGCGGCATTAAAGCAGGTGCCTTCGTGTGAATTTTTTCCTGTTGAAGCCGTAAAGACGAATGTGCTCGGTACGGATAATGTGCTTAATGCAGCCATTGAGGCAGGTGTAAGCAAGGTTATATGTCTTTCTACCGACAAGGCGGCGTATCCGGTCAATGCCATGGGTACAAGTAAAGCGATGATGGAAAAGGTTGTTGTAGCAAAATCTCGTACGGTAGACCCGGATAAGACGCTGATTTGTTGCACGCGCTACGGCAATGTTATGTGCTCACGCGGCAGTGTTATTCCGCTGTTTATTGATCAGATTAAAGCAGGACAACCATTGACTGTGACCGAGCCGAATATGACACGATTTATCATGAGCCTTGAGGAGGCGGTAGAACTTGTGTTATTTGCGTTTGCAAATGCTGCAAGCGGTGATATTATGGTGCAAAAAGCACCGGCATGTACGATTGAAGTGCTTGCGCAGGCGGTGAAAGAACTGTTTAACGCAGATAATGAAATCAAGGTTATCGGCATTCGCCACGGCGAGAAGATGTACGAAACACTTCTTACAAACGAAGAGTGCGCAGGTGCAATTGATATGGGAGATTTTTATCGTGTGCCGGCGGACAAGCGTGATTTAAATTACGATAAGTATTTTAAAACGGGTGATGTGGAGCGCAATCCGCTTACGGAGTTTAACTCCAATAACACGGCTTTGCTTTCGGTTGAGGAAGTTAAGCAAAAACTTTTGACTTTGCAATACATCCGTGATGAAATTGCGGCTTGGGAGGCAAAATAAATGAAAATTTTAATCACCGGCGCAAAGGGATTTGTCGGAAAAAACCTTGTTGCGACATTGAAAAATATCAGGGACGGCAAGGACAAAACCACGCCGATTGACAGTGATTTGGAGATTTTTGAATACGATATAGATGGCGATGCGGCGATTTTGGATGGCTATTGCAAGGAAGCGGACTTTGTGTTTCATCTTGCCGGTGTCAATCGTCCGGAAACGGAAGCCGAATTTATGGAGGGGAACTTTGGTTTCACATCCGTGCTGCTTGGGAAATTGGAGAAGTATAACAATAAATGCCCAGTGATGATTTCCTCTTCCATTCAGGCGGCACTTGACAATCCGTACGGCAGAAGCAAAAAAGCCGGTGAGGATTTGATGTTTGACTACGCAAAACGCACGGGTGCCAGGGTGCTTGTATACCGTCTTCCGAATTTGTTCGGCAAATGGTGCAGACCAAACTATAACAGCGTAATTGCAACGTTTTGCCACAATGTAGCCCATGGGTTGCCGATTCAAGTCAATGACCCATCGGTGACATTGAATTTGGTGTATGTTGACGACTTGGTTGCTGAAATGCTTTTGGCATTGCAAGGTAAGGCGCATATGCAGGAGGCATATGCATATGTACCGATGGTGCATACAGTAACGCTTGGAAAAATTGCGGAGCTGATACAGTCTTTTAAAGATAGCCGCGAAAGCAAAGGGTTGCCGAAATTTGAGGATGGATTTGAAAAGAAACTTTACAGCACCTATCTTTCGTATTTGCCTGAAGATGCGTTTTCCTATCCGCTGAAGATGAATGTGGATGCGCGCGGTTCTTTTACGGAGTTTATCCGTACACAGGAACGGGGACAAGTTTCTGTGAATGTGTCCAAGCCCGGTATTGTCAAGGGCAACCATTGGCATCACACAAAAAATGAGAAATTTTTGGTTGTTTCGGGGAAGGGGGTTATCCGTTTTCGTAAGATAGATGCTAATGATATCATTGAGTATTATGTGAGCGGAGATAAATTGGAGGTTGTGGATATTCCGTGCGGTTATACGCACAATATTGAAAATCTCGGCGATACGGATATGGTAACGGTAATGTGGTGCAATGAGTGTTTTGACCCGGAACGACCGGATACATATTTTTTAGAGGTTTAATTGGTTTGGAGGATTGCGGTTATGGAAAAATTGAAAGTGATGACCATTGTCGGAACGCGTCCGGAAATTATTCGCTTGAGCGAGTGCATCAAGGCGTGCGACAGATATTTTAATCAGATTTTGGTGCATACGGGCCAAAACTGGGACTACACATTAAACCAGGTCTTTTTTGATGATTTGGGATTGCGCGCACCGGATTATTATTTGGATGCGGTCGGTGCAGACCTTGGTGAGACCATGGGTAATATTATTGCAAAATCCTATGCGTTGATGGTGAAAGAAAAGCCGGATGCTGTTTTTGTGCTCGGGGATACCAATTCTTGTCTTTCCGTTATTGGTGCAAAGCGCCTGCATATTCCGATTTTCCATATGGAAGCCGGAAACCGTTGCTTTGATGAATGTTTGCCGGAGGAAACAAACCGCCGTATAGTGGACATTATTTCGGATGTAAACTTGTGTTATAGCGAGCATGCACGCCGTTATTTGAATGCATCCAGCGTTGCGAAAGAACGCACGTATGTAGTCGGTTCGCCAATGGCAGAAGTTTTGCATAAAAATTTAGAATCTATTCGTGCAAGCAAAATCTTGGATACACTCGGTTTGCAGGCCGGAAAGTATATCTTGCTTTCGGCGCATCGTGAGGAAAATATTGATTCCGAAGAAAACTTCTTTAGTTTAATGAATGCAATCAACGCATTAGCGGAAAAGTATGATATGCCGATTTTGTATTCCTGCCATCCGCGAAGCAAGAAGTTTATTGAACAGAGAAACTTTAAGTTTGATCGTCGAGTGATTGCGCATCAGCCACTTGGCTTCCATGATTACAATCATTTGCAGATGAATGCGTTTTGCGTTGTATCGGACAGCGGTACGCTTCCGGAAGAGAGCAGTTTCTTTTTGTCGGTCGGCAATCCGATTCCGGCAGTATGTATCCGTACAAGTACGGAAAGACCGGAGGCCCTGGATAAAGGTAATTTCATTTTGGCAGGCATTACGGAAAAACAGGTGTTGCAGGCTGTGGAAACGGCGGTTTCGATGAACGAAAATGGAGAACTCGGTATTCCGACACCGGATTATGTAGACGAAAATGTATCTACAAAGGTTGTAAAGATTATCCAAAGTTACACTGGTATTGTAGACCGTATGGTTTGGCGCAAATATTAAAATAAAAAATGATGGGAATGTGAGTTCCCATCATTTTTTGATTTCTAATTTTTCTAAAAGCAACATGCGTTTTTGCGCATTTTCGTGCATGAATGTAGGTTGATTCTTTTTCTTTTTAAAGAGTTTTTGCATGCCTTTGCTCAAAATGAAGCCGATGTGGTTGAGATAGGCAACGGGCAAAAGCCATCTGTATTTTCGTACATAGTTGTATAGGTTTTTCATGTTATTTACCGAAAAACTCAGTTTGGTTTTGTTGCTTTCGGCTTGATAAGTATTTTTATAAGCTTTATAATCGTCTGCGCGTTCGGTCAAAACGGCTTCGAGTGTTTCAAAACGGCCGGTTTCTGCATGACCGAAAGCACCGCCGCTGATACAGTCTTCCATCAGCAGCTCCAATGTTTCCGAGTCGCAGGTAAATTCCGGGAAGTCTGCTTTTTCAAAACCGAGATATTTCACGCCGAGGCCGAGTAAAGCATTAAAAAATATAGTATAACCTAATTCGGTTAAAAATGTATGAAAAGATTGCCAGTCTATCTTATCTTTGTATTTTCGAATATATAAAAGCAAATCAGAGATTAAGCGTATACCAAATCCGCCTGCGATAAAATGCGTTGTCAGATGTGCAAAGTGCATATATAAGCCGTCGTTTACACCGAGGGTGTAAAAGGAACCCAATGCTTCGGTTTGGGCCTTGATAAATGCTTCGGTGGATTTGAGCTTGCCACCGTATAAAATGTCGTTTTGCAAATCGCCTTGCCATTGTATGTGCAATTCAATTTTGCCGCAGGCATTGCTTTTGCAATCCCGATGATGTGCATGAGGAATACGCGGGCTTACCTCTACACCGCGGGAGAGTAATACATCCACTGTGCGGCTTTCGTCTTCGGGAGCCACATATAAGTCGATGTCCGAAGAAATGCGACACTCGGGATGCGGATACAATGCGGCCAAAGATTCGCCTTTTAAAATGGCGTAGGGGATGCCGGCTTTGTCCAGAGCGGATAAGATTTTGCGCAGTCCGTACATGTGCTGCATGTTTTTTACGCATTGGAAAAAGAAGGTGCTGCGTAATTTATCCCAGTTTTCACAAGGTGGCTCTTCGTCACCATACGCTTCTTTAACAGACATGAAAATCAGCGGCCAGGCATTGTGCCTGTCCGCCAATTTTTTGATTTCTTCTATAGCATAGTCGGCTTTCGACGGTGTAAGACCGTGCAGGGCACAACGGAATAAACTTATAAAGTCCAGAATTGTCTTTTCCATCTGCGCCGACCTCCTTTTTTATTTTTCTCTGTTCTTGCGCTCTTGGGCGTTCTGATAACGTTTTCTTCTTAAATAGCGGCGTCTCTTTTTTGCTTTCACCTGCGCCATGATAACCAGACAGATAAAGCCGCCGACAATCAGTAAAATCGGAATGAGTACAAGCGGATGCAGGAAGAAGGCAAGAATTTTGCTGAATATCAGCGAAATATAGTCAATCTTTACATCCGCACCTGCCACGAGGTTTACATTGCCGATGGGCTCGTCTTTATAATAGAAGCTTGCCGTACCGACGATAGTGCCTTTGGCAATTGGGGCAACAAGCCCTTCTGTTGTGGTGATTTCAGAGGTGATTTCCGAAACAGTCACGTTGCTCGGCAACAATGCGCTCGTATCTTTCTCGGCCATTGCGGTTACAAAATCCGTACCGCGACCATGCTTTACTTTGACCTCGGCTAAGATTTCATCTTTGGCGCTGAGTTTCTTTTTCGCAAAGGCGTCGAAACCATATTCCAAAATGGCCTTGGAGTCGATAAAGGAGTAAACACCGTCTACCTGCTGTTTTGCGCCCAGAGTTACGGCAATCAGATTTTCTTCGCCCTTGGTGGCAGAGGAAACCAGACAGTTCGCCGCTGCACTGGTGTAACCGGTTTTGATGCCGGTTGCAGCGCTGTATGCATAGCGCGAAGCATTGTTAATTAAATAGTTCGTGTTGCTTAAAATACGGCGTTCTTCATATTTGTTGGTCGGCTCTATGTAATACGTTACCGTATTTACAATTTCGCGGAATTTCTCGTTTTGCATTGCATAACGCGCCAGCTTGGACATGTCGCGCGCTGTTGTGTAGTGGTTTTCGTCGTGCAGACCGTGCGGATTGACAAAATGCGTCGACTCCATGCCGAGTTCTTTTGCCTTGGCATTCATCTGCTCTACAAAAGCATCCACACTGCCACTCATATGCTCGGCAAGGACATTGCAGGCTTCGTTTGCGGAGTATACGAGGACGCCGTAAAACAACTGCTCAGCCAAGAGTTGTTCGTCTGCCATAAGCCCCATATTGCTCGCACCGATCGGAATGTCCATCACGGCATTGTAGCTCGCGGTGACTACTTCGTCCGGCTCTATGTTTTCCAAAAACAAGATGGCGCTCATGACTTTTGTGGTGCTGGCCGGAAACATCCTCTGGTCGGCATTTTTTTCGTAGAGCACTCTGCCGGAGTCTGCGTCAATTAAGATGACGGAACCGCTGACGGTTTGCGGTGCGGCAAAACAGACGCACGGCAGGCAAACCGTAAATAAGACAATGAGAGTTGTTATATAGAAAAGTTTCGTTTTCATGTTGCGCTCCTTAAAATTTATTCTATACTAGTATATCAAAACAGGTAGAAGATAGCAAGAGGAAATCGTTAAAAATATGTAAATTCCGTCTGCGGGTGCAGACGGGGATGCAGAGACTATAATTTGCAAAACTCCGACCAGGCCTTCAGCGCAGCTACCTCTGCATCCGTCGGGATATAGACGTTGGTTTCTTTGTCGCGATGTCTGATGCCGAGCTTCGTAATGATACGTCCCTTTTTGCGGCGCGTACGCGGCAGGGAAGATGTGTTTTTTGATGGTTTAGTTGCCATAAAAACCCTCCTGATGTCCGGCCGGAATTAGTATTTCCAACACAACAAACGCTATACATACAAACAAAAAATGTTACAAAATTTTAAACTGGTTATTAAAAAAGTTTGACAAATGGTTAAAAATATGTTATGATAAGTTTCGTGAACGGAGGTAATTTATGAATTCTTTTGTGAAAACAGCAGTTGCGCTTTTGGCTGCGTTGATGATTTGTGTATCGGTAAATGCCGCTGAAATCGGAACGGTAAACGTAGATGTTTTGAATGTGCGTGAGCAGGCTTCCTTGGAAGCACCGGTGCTTGGTCAGTTGAAAAACAATATGCCGGTTGCGATTATGGAAACAAGTAACGGATGGAGCCGCATTGCGTATCAGGGCGCAGAAGCCTATGTGCTCGGTCAGTATATTAATGTACAGTTTTTGGAAGACGGTGCAACATTTCTTTACGGCATTCCGAAGTTCGGTCAGGTAAACGTAGATTGTCTGAATGTGCGTGTGGCTGCCACATTTGAAGCGCCGGTGGCGCGTCAGTTATATCTCGGTAAAAAGGTAGAGCTGATTGGCGAGAGTGGCGAGTTTTATCTGATTCAGGACGGTGCGGCAATTCAGTTTGTTGCCAAAGCGTATGTAAATGAAATTACATATGATGAGTATATGACCGCATCGGCAGGGCAGACAGTGCTTACAACGGCAATGCAGTACATCGGTACACCGTATCGCTATGGCGGCAGCACCCCAAGCGGTTTTGACTGCTCCGGATTTACCTCGTATGTATATGCGCAGCTCGGCGTGAAGCTCAACCGTACCGCAGCAGGTCAGATGCAAAACGGCACGTATGTGGCTTTGGCGGATTTGCAGCCGGGCGATTTGGTCTTCTTCGGTCACGGATATATTAATCATGTCGGTATTTATGTCGGTGACGGCAATATGATTCATGCACCGTATTCGGGCAGAAGCGTATGTATTGAATCTATCTATAATGGTTATTTCGGCTCCAGAATTGCCGGTGCAAGAAGAATTTTTGAGTAATTTAAGATAAGGTTGAAATTTGTCGAATTTTCTGTTAAGATTTAGAGCAGGTGCTTAAAGAAGCATCTGCTTTTATCTTGGGGGAACGGAAAAAGAGATGAAAAAGAAAGTCTTGCTTTTGTGCATCGTCTATTGTGCGGCAATTTGCACTGCGGTTTGGACGGAGACTTTGCTTGCGGAAAGCATAGTTTTGTTTTCGATGCTGCTTCTGGGGTTTGCATTTGTACGCAAATGTGCATGGCGGTCATTTGTCGTTGTGGCATTGTTCGTATTCCTTCTGGGGTTTTCGCAGGCGGAGTACAAAAATAACACATCCAACTATATACCGTCGCCTTTGGATGGGCTGACGGTTTATGTGCGTGGCAGTGTGCAGGAAGCAACGGAGCATGAAACGTATAATACGTATATTATTAAACCACAAACGGTGTATATTCGTTTAATCGGCGGCGGGGAACAACATTTTAAAACAAAGGGCAAGATTTCCGTAACTGTAGAAGAAAGTGATGCGGTGGCCAAGCCGTATCGTTACGGAGATTGCGTTGAGGTGCGTGGTACGCTGCAGCTACCCAAAGCGCCGAAAAGCAATTCGGAATTTGACTATGGCTTGTGGTATAGGACAGACGGCGTATATGCAAGCATGTATACGGAGGAAATTTATGTTACGGATTTGGGCGTAAAGGATGTAAATCCGATTTTGCTCGCTGCCGACCGCATCCGTCATTATATCTCCGACAAAATTAAAACCGGGATTGGCGGGGATGCAGGTGCGCTGTTAAACGGTATTTTAATCAGCGAACGCAGTATGTTTTCGCCTGCGTTTGAACAGGCGTTGCAAAAGGCAGGTCTGAGTCATATTTGTTCGGTTTCCGGTATGCATATCAGTATTTTATACAGCCTGCTTTTGTGGTTGTTTGTGCATTTGCGCTTGCGGCGCAGAATCTATTATCCGATTTGCGCGCTGGTATTGCATTTTTTCGCTTTGATTGCAGGAAACGGCGCATCAATTGTGCGTGCGGTGCTGATGTTTGATTTGTGTATGCTCGCTTATTGGACACGCGGAGATGAAGACAGACCGTTTACTTGCCTGTGTGTCGGTTTTTTGATGCTGCTTGTACAACCGCTGAATTTATTCAATACCGGATTTTTGTTGTCTTTTGCCAGCGTTTTTGGTATACTGTTTTTAGGCAAACGTGTCGAACGGGTTTTGGCGCGGTTTATTCGCATTAGGGCGCTGCGCAGTATCGTTGCGGTCAGCCTTTGTGCACAGCTGTTCACCTTGCCGATTTTGGCCGGAAGTTTTCATATGGTCAGCATTTATGCACTTCTTTACAACGTGCTTCTGACATGGTTGGTTGCGCCGGTGATGGCGGTGGCGGCGGTCTGGCTTTTGGTTTCGCTCTTTTGGACGGGCGCGGCGCAGGTCATCGGGTTTGCGCTGGAAGTGGTTTTGCAGGGCATGCGTGTTGTGATTTCAACAGTAGAATTATTGCCGTTTCATGCAGTTTCCGTCTCCGGCGGTTTGGTTTTCAGTTTGTTTTATTACGCCGCAATTGCGTTGGTGTATGCAATTTGGTCGGAAAAAGAAAAATGGGTGCATGCTTACAAATGGGTGCTCTGTTTTTGTATGATTGTGTTCACGGTTTCGAATTGTGCGGACGGTTATACGGCCAAGGTGCATTTTTTAGATGTCGGCGAAGGGGATTGTGCGCTGCTACGGTTGCCACGCGGGATAAATATTTTGATAGATGCCGGCGGTAGTGTTGCCGGTGGCGGAAATACGGGCGAAAGTAAGGTTGTGCCATATTTGCGCAGTCTGGGAATTTCGGATATTGACTGTGCGATTGTTTCGCATTATGATACGGACCATGCGCAAGGCATGGTTACGGTATGTGAGCAGTTGAAGGTGCGCCGTTTGATTTTGCCGTATCGAAAGTCCGGGTTTACTGCAACATATAAAACCGCATTGGAAGAAGTTGCAGACAAACGAAAAATTAAGGTGCAGTATGCAAAGGGCGGAGATGCGTTTTCTCTTCCTGGCGGAGTGCGCGCAGAGGTGCTCAGTCCGGATACCGAGATGCTCAAATATTGCACGGAAGAAAATAATCTGTCGTTGGTGATGCGGCTTTCCTATGGTCAGTTTCGGATGCTGTTTACGGGAGATATGGAAGTGCTGGCGGAAAACCGGCTTTTGCAAACGAAGGCCGATGTGCGTGCAGATTTGTTAAAAGTGGCACACCACGGTTCGGACACATCTTCTACAGATTATTTTATAGATGCGGTTTCGCCGCGGTTGGCGATCATCAGCTCGGGCAGTTACAGGACAAGCGGACACCCGGCACCGCGCACGCTGGTTACATTAGAGCGTGTCGGCGCACGGGTCGAGCGAACGGCGCTGATGGGGGATTTGATATTTGAGATTACAAAAGCAGGCTTAAGATAGGAGGTAGGATATGGCAAAGAAATCTGACGGCAGTCTGGAAAAATTGCGCAGTAATTTGCGTGCGGACCAATTGTGTCGTGTTTATCTTTTGTTTGGGGAAGAGGCATATTTAAAGGAATACTATTGCAAGGCCATTCGGGACAAGATTTTGACCGGTGTGATGGATGATTTTAACTACATCGTGCTCGACGGCGACAAATTGGATTTGGAACTTGTGCGTACGGAAATAGATACGCCCCCCATGCTTGCGGACAAGAAAATGATTCTTATTAAATACAGCGGTGTGTTTCAAAAGGCAACGGAGGCGCAAAAACAGTTCTGGTCGCAGATGCTGTCCGAACTGCCGGAGTATTTATGTCTGGTCTTTTACGAGGAGAGTGCCGACAAGCGCGGTGTGCTCTACAAGGCAGTTGCGGCGGCAGGTATCGCGGCGGACTGCGCATATATGGAAGGTACGGAACTTTCCAACTGGGTAGAAAGAATGTGCCGCGATGCGGGAAAGAAAATGAGTGCGGATACGGTCGCGTATCTGATTGCAAATTGCGACCGGGGGATGCATGCCATTTTGCGTGAACTGGAAAAACTGTTTGCCTACGGCGAGGAAACGATTACCAAAAAGGATATTGACCGTATGGTCACCAAATTGCCGCAAAGCCGTGTGTTTGAAATGATTGACTGCATTTTCAAACGCGATGCGGAGGGAATGTTCTCGCTTTTGGAGCAGGCGAAGACCTTGAAGGAATCTCCGTTTATGATTTTAGAAAACTTAAACGGCTACTTTTCGAAGATTTTACTTACGAAGTTTTTGCTCGGAGAGCAGGCGTCGCCACAGGCGATTGCCGCACGTCTTAAAATCCCGCCGTTTTTTGCGAAGGATTATATGAGTTATGCGCAAAAGTTTGACCGGATGTTTTTGACGCAGGCCATCTGTCAGGTCAATCAGATGGATTGTGATATCAAGCGCGGCAAGGTGCAGGATTGGTTGGCGATTGAACAATTTTTGGCAAATTGCATACTTTATCAAAAAAAGGCTTGACAAGTCGGAAAATTACTGGTATACTAATCGGGAAAACAAAGCAGAGCAAATTTTGCTCTCACCGTACAGCGGCGCTGCTTCGGTTAAATATTCCGATTTTATCTATGGGTAAAATATGTGTATATTTATGCGGATGCCGTTTGGGTGTCCGCTTTTTTTGCAGCTTTGAATTTAATATGGATGGTGATATTTATCAGTAGCAAAGAGCAGCAAATCAATGAAGAAATTCGCGACAAGGAAGTCCGTGTCATCGGTGCTGACGGTGCCCAGCTCGGTATTATGCCGATTGCAAAAGCACAGGATTTGGCTATCGAGGCCAATTTGGACCTCGTAAAGATTGCGCCGCAGGCGCAGCCGCCGGTGTGCAAAATCATGGATTACGGTAAGTATAAGTTCGAGGCTGCAAAGCGCGAAAAGGAAAACCGTAAAAACCAGAAGGTTATCGAACTCAAAGAGGTGCGCTTGTCTCCGACAATCGATACCCACGATTTCGAAACAAAGCTAAATTCCGCTATCAAGTTTTTGAAGAGCGGCAATAAGGTGAAAGTAACCGTGCGTTTCCGCGGTCGTGAAATCCACCATTCATCCATTGGTGCAGAGCTGTTAGAGCGTTTCGCTCAGAGCGCTGCCGAGTTTGGTGCCGTGGAAAAGGGTGCAAAACTCGAGGGCAGAAATATGGCCATGGTTATGTCGCCGAAGGCATAACAAAAGAAAATTTATAAAACTGGAAGGAGTGTTTAATATGCCGAAGATCAAGACACATAAGGGTGCGGCCAAGAGATTTTCCGTTACAAAATCCGGTAAGGTGAAAAGAGGTCAGGCTTTCAGAAGCCACATTCTCACAAAGAAGACAACCAAGAGAAAAAGAGGTCTGCGTAAGTCCGCTTATGCAAGTGCAGCCAACGAGGCTACAATCAAGAAGTTAATTCCATACAAATAATAAACATCGGAAAGAAGGGAAATTGTAATGGCTAGAGTAAAAGGTGCTATGGTCACCAAGAAAAAGCATAAAAAGATTTTAAAGCTCGCTAAGGGTTACAGAGGCGCAAAGAGCAAGCTCTTCAGAACTGCAAATGAAGCAGTTATGAAGTCGCTCAAGTACGCATACATCGGCAGAAAGCAGAAGAAGAGAGATTTCAGAAGACTCTGGATCGCTCGTATCAGCGCTGCTGCAAAGATGAACGGTATGAACTATTCTACCTTCATGAACGGTCTTAAGAAGGCAAACATCGAAATCAACAGAAAGATGCTTTCCGAGATTGCAATCGCAGATCCGGCTGCTTTCACCGCTTTGGTGGAGAAGGCAAAGGCTGCTCGCTAATTATAGCATTCAAAAGCCGCACTTTGTGCGGCTTTTTGTTTGGAGGATATGAAAATGACACATACATATAAGACAAAGGGCGTTTGTTCGATGCAAATCCGCTTCGATTTAGAGGACGGCATTGTGAAAAATGTACAGTTTACCGGCGGATGTAATGGTAACACCCAGGGCGTTGCCAAACTGGCAGAAGGCAGAAAGGCCGAGGAATTGGTAGAAATTTTAGGGGGCATCCGATGCGGATTTAAATCCACATCCTGCCCGGACCAACTGGCACAGGCAATTAAAGAGGTATTGTAAAAAGAAGGCTGTAAATTTACTTTACAGCCTTCTTTTATTATATGTCTTTTATAATTTCGCACATCAATGCGGTAAATGTATTTGCAACCTTACTTGCGGTGCTTTGCACTTCTTCGTGCGAAAGCGGCTGCTCTAAAATGCCGCTTGCCATATTGGTGATGCACGAAATGCCGCATACCTGCATGCCGCAATGCTCCGCGGCCATCGCCTCGACGGCGGTGCTCATGCCGACGGCATCTGCGCCGAGTGTGCGTGCCATGCGGATTTCCGCAGGCGTTTCATACGCAGGACCGGGAAACTGCAGATATACGCCCTCTTTTAATGCAATATTCAAATTTTGTGCTGCTGAGCGAATGGTGTCACAGAGCGCACGGTCATAGACATTGCTCATATCCGGAAATCTTGCGCCGAGTGCGGCTTTGTTTTTGCCGCGAAGCGGCGAGGGGACAAAACTTGAAATGTGGTCGGTAATCAGCATTAAATCTCCGGGGGTAAACGAAAGATTTACGCCGCCGGCGGCATTGGTTAAAATCAATGTTTTTGCGCCGAGCAGATGCATTAGGTGAATGGGCAGAACAACATCATGCATATCGTAGCCCTCATAATAATGTACGCGTCCCTGCATGGCTACGATTTTTTTGCCTTCCAGCGTACCGAAGATGAATTTGCCGCTGTGCCCTTCGATTGTGGAAACGGGAAATGCGGGAATGTCTTTATAGTCGATACTGTATTCCGTTTGGATTCGGTCGGCAAAACTGCCCAGGCCCGAACCGAGCACGAGTGCAATCTCCGGTATAAAGTTTGTATATGTACGTATATGACCGAGTGCGGTCAGTAAAGTTTTCATAAAAATCCCTCCGCCTACAGAATAACATTTTCCGTGCATTTGCGTCAATCTTTTTTTCGCGTTTGCTTGAAATCAGGGGAATTTATTGTTAAAATAAATGCGAGGTGTTTTTATGGAAAAAGCCTATTTATATATTGCAAACATTGCGGATTTACAGTTGGAGATACTTTTAGAGGATTTGTCCGCAGAGCGACGGGCGTATGTACTTCGCTGTCGGGATGTGCAAACGCAAAAACAAAGAGCGGCAAGCGTGCATTTGTGTGCGTATGCCTTGCGTGAGCTTGGCGCGGATATTCAGATGCCGCTAGAGTTTTCTAAACAAGAAAACGGCAAACCCTTTTTGGCGGATTGTCCGTGGCAGTTTAACCTATCGCACTCCGGAGATGTAATCTGCTGTGCACTCAGCGATACGATGCGCATTGGGACGGATGTCCAGCAGATGACCGAGCGGAATTTTGTGCATCTTGCAAAGCGATTTTGCTCGGAAAATGAATACGTCAGATTGATGCGCTATGGCGAAGACACACTAAAATCGCGCTTTTATGAATTCTGGGTGCGTAAAGAAGCTCTTTCCAAACGTGACGGTGCTGGATTAAACAAGGATTTTCGCACGGTCGATGTGACCAAATGGCATGTGTGCTGTTTTGAACGGGATAATTATATGTTTGCGGTTGCGACGGATAATGCCTTTGAACTGGTTGTGCGCAACGTGACTGAAAATTGGCTGTAAAGCCTTTATAAAGCAGTGTGTATTATGATGGCATAAAGGCGGGGGATAGGAAAATAGATTTGCAAAGTGCATTTGATCTTTTGTCAAAAAGTTGATTGATTTACCGAGGTACTGGTAAAAAGCACTTGCAAAACAGAAAAAGATTTGATAAGATGGAAACATAAGTAAATTAGGAGGTATGCACAATGAATTTAAAGGGTACAAAGACAGAGAAAAACTTGTGGGAGGCTTTTGCGGGCGAATCGCAGGCAAGAAATAAGTATGATTATTTTGCGTCCAAGGCAAAAAAGGACGGCTATGTTCAGATTGCGGCACTGTTTGAAGAAACTGCAAGAAACGAAAAGGAGCATGCTAAACTTTGGTTTAAGCACCTTGAAGGTATCGGTTCCACAACGGAAAACCTTGCTGCTGCGGCAGAGGGTGAAAATTATGAGTGGACCGATATGTACGCTAAGTTTGCAAAAGAAGCACGCGAGGAGGGCTTTGAAGAACTTGCAAAGCAGTTTGAGGGCGTTGCGGCAATTGAAAAAGAGCACGAAGAGCGTTACAGAAAACTTTTAAAGAACATCGAAGATGAAATCGTGTTCTCCCGTGACGAGGATGTCATCTGGCACTGTGCAAATTGCGGTCACATTATGATTGGTAAGAAAGCACCGGAGCTGTGCCCGGTGTGCGCGCATCCGAGAGATTATTTCCAACTGAAAGCTGAAAATTATTAATAAAACAGAAAATCCCGAAGAATACTTCGGGATTTTCTGTTTTATACAACTTCTCTAAAGCCCTTGCCGATGATTTCGCTTGTGTTGCTCATAACAACGAATGCCTTGTTGTCGATAGATTTTACGTAGTTTTTAAGCAACATTGCCTGCTTGCGTGTCAGTGCGGTTAAAAATATGGTTTTCGGCTCATGTTCATATACGCCGTTGTACGCATCACTGCGTGTTGCGGATTTGCGCAGGGTTTTTGTAATGTATTCGCTAATGCTGTCGGCGTATACGGGTGCGCAGATAACCGTACAGTATTTGGACATATTGAAGCTTTCGAGCATGTTGTTGACCAAAAACACTTTGGCTAAAAAGCCGAGCAGGGAAAACAGCCATGTTTCGATGCCAAAAACGATAAATACCAGCATTACGATGATAAAGTCCGCGCAAAACAACGCTTTGGAGATGTTAATGTCGGCATATTTTTTAATCAGCATTGCCACAATATCCGTGCCGCCTGTCGAAGCACCGAGATTAAACAGAATTGCACTGCCTGTCGCGGGCAGGAAAATCGCAAATACAAGTTCTAAAAACGGCTGACTTGTCAGCGGCGCGGAGAGCGGACAGCACCACTCCAGTATGTAAATAAGTACGGACATCAGAAGCGAACAGTATACGGTCTTGATGCCGAACTCTTTGCCGACAAAGATAAAGCCGATGAGCAGAAGAGTGACATTGATAATCAGCACAAAACTGCCGGCGGATAAAACAGGGCTAATTTTGCCGAGTAGAACGGATATACCGCTGACGCCACCGGTAGAGAAATTGTTTGGAAATTTAAAAAAGTAAATGCCGACACTCATTAGAATTGTGCCGAGGGTCATGAGCCAGAAGTTTCTGAATTTTTGTAGCATGGCGCGCCTCCGTAGATAAAGAATAATCTATAAGTGTTATAATTTAAAAACTATAGATATTATACAGCAGCCGAGCTTGGTTGTCAATAGGTGAATGTAATTTTGCGCATTGACGGCAAAAAGGATGTGTGATACAATAAAAATAATATACGGAGGGATGAAAAAATGGATTATTTTGCAGAATATATGTTGCGCCGTGTCAAGACAGGTACAGATAAACTTTTAAGTGTCGGCTATGTTCTTGCCACGCTCATTTTAACGGCACTGATGTGCTATGTTGCGCTTTTTACCGGGCAGATTATGGTGGCGGTGTGGTTTCTTTTGATTGTGGCGCTTTGGTACTTGTGTTTTCGCTTGCTTCGCAGACAGCACATCGAGTATGAATACATTTTTGTCAACGGAGATTTGGAGATTGATGCCATTTATGCCAAAAGCACCAGACGCACATTAGTGAACTTGCGTGTGTCGGATATTTCACATATGGCGCGCAGAGATGATGTGCGGTATGAAAAAAATTATGATGATGTACCGTCGCATCTTTTGTTGATGGATGCGACGAGTAATGCGGCGGGTGCGAAGGTATATTATGCAGACTTTTTGTACAATGCAGAGCGTACGCGTTTGCTCTTTGAGCCGAATGATAAAATTCTGGAAATGATGCGCAAATACAATCCGAGACGTATACATATTTACCAAGAGGAGTAGAAAAATGCAACTGGGCATTTATTCCGGTGTGCAAATTCGCGCGCTGGACAAGTATACAATTGAACATTGCGGCATTTCGGGACTGCAACTGATGGGAAATGCGGCGGCGAAGTTGGTAGAAATTCTCAAAGAACGTCAGCCGTTGGAGAAAAAACGCATTGTGGTTTTGTGCGGCCGCGGCAACAACGGCGGTGACGGTTTTGCGGTGGCAACAATACTTGCAAATTGTGCGGCCGAGGTGCGTATTGTATGTGGTTATGATGTACAGATGTTGTCCGAGGATGCGCGTTATTATTGTCTAAAAGCGCAAAAATCCGGCATAGAAATTATACAAGACACTGCGAAGGCGACAGATGCAATTGCCGAGGCGGATATTTTAATAGATGCGCTCTACGGTTTTGGTTTTCGCGGTGTATTAGAAGGCGAAGAAGCCGTATGGGTACGTGCTTGCAATGCGTCCGATGCCTATGTGGTTAGTGCAGATATTCCAAGCGGGATATCTGCGGACAGCGCAGAGGGTGCGCAATTGCATATGCAGGCGGATTTGACGGTCACCTTTACGGGCTATAAGCGTTCGGCGGTGTTGTTTGACAGCTGTATGGCTTACGGCGAAATTGTCGTAGCGGATATTGGAATTCCGATGGAAGCGAAGGCGAAGTTTGCGCCGGAGGCAGAGGTTGTTTTACCGCAGACGGCACTTGCGGCGCTTGGGCGCAGAAAAAGAAATGTACACAAGGGTATGTGCGGCAAAGTGTTTGTAATGGGCGGCAGCCGCGGCATGAGCGGCGCTGTGTATATGAGCGCGCAAGCGGCACTGCGCAGCGGTGCCGGTCTGGTATGCGCAGGTGTACCCGAAAGCTTAGTGCAGATTATGGAAATTAAAACCACCGAGGCGATGACGTACGGCGTGGCGGAAGTTTCGGGCGGTTTGGCGGCAGACCTTGCGGCGGTAGAGTTGTCAAACACATATGACAGTGTTGCGTTCGGTATGGGTGCCGGCAGAGATAAAGCAGTTGGCGCTATGCTGGATTTGCTTTTGAGGCAAGGAACAAAACCGTTGGTGATTGATGCGGACGGTTTGTACGCACTGTCCAAGGAAAAGTTACAAGAACATCCTGGCCCTGTCGTGCTTACACCGCACAGCGGAGAGATGGCACGGCTTTGCGGTTGCTTAGTAGACGAGATAGAAGCGGACAGAGCAGGAAGCGCAGCTGCTTTTGCAAAGCAATATAATGTTTATGTGATTTTAAAAGGCGCGTATACGGTGATTGCTGCGCCGGACGGCCGGGTGGCTGTCAATTGTCTTGCCGGAAACAGCGGCATGGCAACGGCAGGAAGCGGAGACGTGCTCTCCGGTATTTGTGCGCGGATGCTTGCGTGCTGCAGCGATGCGTTTGTTGCGGCACAGGCGGCGGTGTATATACATGCTATGGCCGGAGATTTGGCTGCGGAAAAATTGGGCGAGGACGGTATGCTTGCCGGAGACATTCTAGACAATTTGCCGTATGCCGTTTTAAGACTTCGCAATTTAAAAACAGAAGGGGTATGCTGAAAAATGATGGATTTACAGACATATCGCACATGGGCGGAAATAGATTTAGACGCACTTGCGCACAATATGCGCGAAATCAAAAAAGCAACCAATCCGAATGTAAAAATTATGGCAGTCATTAAGGCTAACGGATACGGACACGGCGCACTGATGTGTTACAAGGTGCTTTCGGAAAACGGAGCAGATTGTTTTGCGGTGGCTACCTTGCCGGAAGCGATTGAACTGCGAAACGGCGGTGTGCATGAGCCGATTTTGGTGCTTGGGTATGTACCGGCGCAGGCAACGACGCAGCTTTTGGAGACAGATGCTTTGGTGGCGGTAACGGATTATGCATCTGCAAAGGCATTTTCCGAAGCGGCCGCTTTGGCAAATAAGACATTGAAAATACATATTAAGCTGGACACCGGCATGGGCAGACTTGGGTTTTGTGCAACCGATGTAGGGAAGACTATAGAAGAAATAGAAAAAATTGCGGCATTGCCGCATTTAAAAATTGACGGCATTTTTTCGCATTTTTCCTGCTCGGATACCGATGCGGAATATACAAATTTACAGTATGACAGATTTATGCGGGTTTGTGACGGCTTACAGGCGCACGGTGTGGATATTGGAACGCGTCATATATGCAACAGTGCCGGAATTGTATTGGAAAAAGATAAACAACTTGATATGGTGCGGCCGGGTATTATTTTGTACGGTTTGCATCCGGATGCGAGCACGCACGGCAAAATCGATTTAAAACCGGCAATGCGTTGGTATGCGAGAATTACGCATATCAAAACCGTAAAGGCAGGAACGCCCATCAGTTACGGCAACACTTTTGTTGCACCGCGCGATATGCGTGTCGGCACGGTAAGTATCGGCTATGCAGACGGCTATGCGCGTGTTATGAGCGGTAAGGCGGAAATGATGGTCGGCGACGAACGTGTTTGCCAAATAGGGAGAATTTGTATGGACCAATGTATGATTGACCTGACAGATGTGCATACTGTAAATGTCGGCGACACGGTGTGTTTGATGGGCGAAGAAATTACAGCGGATGTTTTAGCTGCCCTGCAGAATACCATTAACTATGAGGTTGTTTGTGATGTGGGCGCACGTGTAACACGTGTTTATAAAGGAAACTAAGGAAGGAATTGTTATTGACATCGACTTTGACGGCGTATATAATTTTAGTATATAGAGGGGCTGTATACTGAAAATAAAAAACGCATAAAGCCTGCGTGTGCGGGAATGGGGGTTGAAGCCGATGGCGCAAAACAAAAAAATATTACTCAGTTTACCCGAAGATTTACTAGAATCGCTCGATGAGATGGCAAAACGGGACGGTGTGAGCCGTACGGACTTCATACGAACCTTACTGCAGGATTATGTACAAACAAAACAGCGGAGTTTATTGCGCAAACAGTTAAAGAGCGGCTATGCCGAAATGGGGAAAATGAATCTGGAATTGGCTGAAATGTGTTTCGATGCGGATACCGAAGCTTGGCAGACAGGCGAGGAAAACCTATCGGAGAGTGAATAAGCAATGACCGTTAAAAGAGGCGACATTTTTTATGCGGATTTAAGTCCGGTTATCGGCTCGGAGCAAGGCGGGATTCGGCCCGTGCTGATTGTGCAAAACGATGTCGGCAATAAATACAGTCCGACCGTAATTGCGGCGGCGATTACTTCACAGATTAACAAAGCGAAGATGCCAACCCACGTGGAAATTCACGCAGGTGAATTCGGGTTGGGCAAGGATTCGGTTATTTTACTGGAACAAATCAGAACCATAGACAAGCGGAGACTAAAGGAAAAAATCGGTGCGCTCGATGTGGCGCATATGACGGCTGTAGGCAGTGCGCTTCAAATCAGCTTCGGTCTTACGCAAATATAGGAGGGGTTACGAAATGAAGAAAAAGTGGATGGTTGCAATCGGTGCGGTGTTGACTTTTGTATTGGCAACGGCAATTGTTTTGGCGGCAAATCCGGGAACGGAGGCAGATCCGCTCGTCAGCAAAAGCTATATTGAAAGCGTGTTGAAACCGGAGATTTATGCCTACATAGACCAGCAGGCAAACCGCGGGTTTACGGTTGTGGACGTAAAGGCAGGCAAAACGGTGATCGGCGAGGCCGGTACCGAAATGATATTGCGTATGGGACAGGCGACGGTGATCGGCTCGGCACGCGGCGGTCTTGCGGATGTAACGCAGGGCGCTGACCTTGCGGATGCAACGCAGGTGCCGTCAAACCACATGCTGATTGTGCCGCTCGGTGACGGCAGAGGCGTAAAGATTGATAAAACAACCGATGCAATTTTGATGATTAAAGGCAGTTATAAGATTCAATAATAAAAAGAAGCTACGGCTTCTTTTTTTATATGTAAAAATATTGACATTTTTGTGTGTTTGACGGATAATAATAATATTGTGAATTGTGCGCAAATTAAGGAGATGCAGAAAATGACAAATAAATTATCTCTTTTTAAACAGAGTCTGAAAAACAAGAAAATTACAGTGATCGGTATCGGCGTAAGCAACGTACCGCTTTTGAAATTTTTAGCAAAGTGCGGTGCAGATGTAACTGCTTGCGATAAAAAGAGTGCAGGCGAACTTGCCGAGCGTCTCGGCGAGCTTTCGGCCTATGATATTCACTATTGTCTTGGCGAAGATTACTTAGAACATATTGACGGAGAAATTGTATTTAAAACACCGGGTATGCGCTATGACAATCCGTATCTTTTGCGTGCAAAAGAAAACGGAAGCCATATTACATCGGAGATGGAAGTGTTTTTCGATTTGTGTCCGTGTAAGATGATTGCGGTGACGGGTAGTGACGGTAAAACCACAACGACGACATTGGTTTCCGAAATATTAAAGCGCGCGGGGCACAAAGTGTGGGTTGGCGGCAATATTGGTGCGCCGCTCATCGGGGAGATTGAAAATATCAAAGCAGAGGATATGGTCGTATTAGAACTAAGCAGTTTTCAGTTGCACACCATGCGCGCCTCGGCACATGTAGCCGTGATTACCAATTTGGCAGAAAATCATTTGGATTGGCATACGGATATGGATGAATATCTGATGGCGAAGAAAAATATTTATCTGTATCAAAGCGATGCGGATACGTTGGTGTTAAACTTGGATAATGCGCATACACGTGCGGCGGCTACTGAGGCCAAAGGTGCTGTGCGTTGGTTTTCGGCAAAAGAGGCTGTGGAGCAGGGCACGTCACTTAAAGACGGCGTGATTTATTTAGACGGCGCACCGTTTTTGAAAACGGAGGATATCCGTATTCCGGGCGCACACAATGTGGAAAATTACATGGCAGCTATTGCTGCAACGCAGGATTTTGCAAGCAGAGAAGATGTGGAATATGTTGCGAAAAACTTCGGTGGCGTAGAGCATCGTATAGAGTTTGTGCGTGAACTGGACGGTGTGCGGTATTATAACGACTCGATTGCCAGCAGTCCGTCCCGTGCAATTGCCGGTCTTCGCGCATTTGACCGTAAATTGATTTTGATTGCCGGCGGCTATGATAAGCATCTGGATTATACGGATTTCGGAAAACAAGTATTTACGTATGTAAAGCATTTGGTGTTGGTTGGTGCGACTTCCGAAAAAATTGAGCAGGCGAGTTTGGCGGCAGGAATGCCGAAAGAAAATATTGTACGCTGTGACGGCTTTGAAGAAGCCGTGCAAGCGGCGCGCGCGGCGGCAAAGCCGGGCGATGTGGTTTTGCTTTCGCCGGCAAGTGCAAGCTTTGATTTGTTTGAAAACTTTATGGTGCGCGGCAAAGCGTTTAAAGAAATTGTAAACCGAATGGGGAACTGAAATGAAATTAAAAGCGGAATTGAAAAAATTAAGTGCCTCTATCGGCGTGAGCGGTTTTGAACGTAATCTTGCCGAGGAAATTTCTGCAATGTTTATGCCGTATGCCGATGAGATATATATCGATGCGCTCGGTTCGGTGATTGCCGTAAAAAAGAGCGATAATCCGGATGCGGTAAAAATTATGCTGGATGCACATATGGATGAAATCGGGCTGATGGTAACGGAAATTGATGATAAAGGCTTTTTGAAGTTTACAACCGTTGGTGGTGTGGATACACGCATTTTGCCGTCTGCGCTTGTGACGGTGCACGGCAAAAAGAAGCTGACGGGTGTGATTGGTATTAAACCGCCGCATCTGCAACAGCCGGGCGAGAGCGAAAAACCGCTTGCCGTAGAGGATTTGTCCATTGATATCGGCCTTTCCAAAGTGCAGGCGGAGGAAATGGTGCGTATCGGCGATTTTATCAGTTTTTGTCAAAAGCCGCATGTGCTTAAAAATGCGTTTATGTGCGGTAAATGTATGGACAACCGTGCCGGTGTTGTTGCGGTTTTGCAGGCGGCAAAGGCGCTTTGGGATATCAAACTCGACGCGGACGTGTATTATGTTTTGTCCGTGCAGGAGGAATTTACGCTCGGTGGAGCGAAGACGGCTGCGGAGGGCATCGGGGCAGACATGGCTCTGGTTCTGGATGTGACGCATGCGAAAACGCATGACAATAAGGATGGCTTTACAGCAGGCGCAGGGCTTTCTTACAGTATTGGTCCGAATGTTTCTCCGATTTTGGAAAAATGGATTTGTAAATGTGCAAAGAAGGCTGAAATTCCGATTTTTCCGGAAGTGGACGGCGGCTCTACGGGCACAAATGCATGGTCGGTACAAATCGCAAACGGCGGCGTAGCGACGGCAGTGATCAGTATTCCGTTAAAGTATATGCATACTTCTGCTGAAGTCTTGAGTTTGGAAGATGTAGAACGCGCCGGTGCGCTTGCGACAGAATTTGTGAAAAAAGCTGCCAAGCACGGTGAGAAAGTGCAGGTGAAGCGGTTATGTTAAAAGCGTTTTCCGAGGCGTTCGGGCCATGCGGTTGCGAGCGTGAAATTGCCGCATTGATTTTAGAAAAAATAAAACCGTACGCCGATGAAATCCATACGGATGCGATGGGTAATCTGGTCGCGTTAAAGCGCGGTAAAAACAGCACGCAGAAGTTGATGGTTGCGGCGCATATGGATGAGGTCGGTATGATTATCAGCGATATTACCGATGACGGTTATCTCAAATTTAAAACCGTCGGCGGCATCGACCCGAGGGTGATGCTCAGTAAGCACGTTGTCGTCGGCAAAAACCGCGTGCGCGGTGTGATTGCGCTCAAAGCGATTCATCTGCAATCGGCGCAGGAGCGAAAGCAGGCCGTGCGTGAAAGCAGTATGCGCATAGACATCGGCGCAAAATCTGCCGAGGATGCAAAGCAGTATGTGCGCGTCGGAGATTATGCAACCTTTGATACGCAGTGCAGGCCGTTTGGAGATGGACTTTGGCTCGGGAAAGCCTTTGATGACCGCGCAGGGTGTGCGATTTTGTGTGAACTTATCCAAGAGGCGAAAGATTTGCCTTATGATACGTATTTTTGCTTTACGGTGCAGGAAGAGGCCGGTTGTCGCGGCAGTGCCATTGTCGCACAACGCATCGGTCCGACGGCGGCATTGGTGCTGGAGGGGACAACGTGCAGTGATGTAAGCGGTGTGCCGAAAGCGCTGGAGGTTACGACCCTGGGCGGCGGTGCGGCACTTTCGATTGCCGACGGTGGTGCTTATTCGGATGTGGAATTGACAAAGTGGTTATATGCGGCGGCACAGGAAAAGGGAATTGCCGTACAGTACAAACGCACCACGATGGGTGGCAATGATTTAAAAAGTATTCAGCGAAGCGGTAGCGGCGTAAAAGCGGCGGCGGTTTCGTTGCCGACAAGATATCTGCATTCACCGGCTTCGGTGATTGCCCAAAAGGATTATGAGAGTGTAAAACAAGTGGCAAGCCTGTTTATTTTAGCCGAAAGAGAGTGGATATAAATGGAACTTTTAAAAAAGCTGTGCGACGTAACGGCGCCTTCAGGAAATGAAGCACCCGTGCGCGCACTTTTAGAGGCCGAACTTCAGGGTTTGGCAGATGAAATATATACCGATGCAATGGGAAATCTGATTGCACGCAGAGGTAAGGGCGGTAAAAAGATTATGTTTGCCGCACATATGGATGAAATCGGCATTTTGGTGACGTATGTGGAAGAGAGCGGCCTTTTGCGCTTTCAGAATTTAGGCGGTCTGCGATTGGCAACGATGCTCGGACAGCGCGTGCGCTTTTTAAACGGTACGGTCGGTTGCGTGCAGCTCACGGGCGGTGTAGAGATTACGAAAGCGAAATTGACGGATTTTTACATTGATATCGGCGCCAAGGATAAAGCCGAAGCGGAGAAGCTTGTAAACATCGGTGATGTTGCCGGATTTACGGCTGAATTTGTGCAGACGGAAACGACCGTGATGGCGAAATCTTTGGACAATCGCGTCGGCTGCTATGTCCTTATGGAGGCACTTAAAAGAGCAGAGCGGACGGACAATGAGATTTATGCGGTGTTTACCGTACAGGAAGAGCTCGGTCTTCGCGGCGCAGGTGTGGCGGCGCATGCGATTTGCCCGGATATGGCGGTTGCTCTTGATGTCACGGCGACGGGCGATACGCCGGGCGCGGATACCATGCATATCAAACTCGGTGGCGGCGCGGCGATAAAAATTAAAGATGGCGGCATTTTGTCGCATCCGGAAGTTGTGTCGCTTTTAGAGCAGATTTCGCAGGAAAAAGAAATACCGGTGCAACGAGAAGTGCTTTTGTCCGGCAGGACGGATGTGGGCGCAATTCATTTAACGCGCGACGGTGTGCCGAGCGGAGCGATTTCCGTGCCGACCAGATATATCCACTCTCCGGCAGAGGTGGCCTGCAAATCAGATGTTGAGGCATGTATCGCATTGACCGTCGGTGTAATGGAGAAAAAATAAGAAATTATTTGTTGAAATTTGCCGCCGGATTTGGTATACTTAAATTTAGCCTATCTTTCGGAGGTGAATGACTTGGCAGACAAACACATATCGAAGGCTGAAATGGAGCGACAGGCTGATTTTTCGGACAAACTGTATGCATTGCATGCGGCAGGGGGCGAGAAAAAAGCGTTGGTTGTCACTTACGGATGTCAGCAAAATGAAAACGATTCCGAACGCATCCGCGGTATGCTTGCGGCAGCCGGATACGGCTTTTGTGAAACGCCGGAAGAGGCGGATGTCATTATATACAACACATGTGCGGTTCGTGAAAATGCGGAGCAGCGTGTGTTCGGCAATCTGGGCGCGCTCAAACTCTTGAAACGCAAAAAGCCGGATTTGATTATCGGTATTTGCGGCTGTATGATGCAGCAAAAGCATATTGCCGAGCAGGTGAAAAAGAAATTTAAACATGTAGATATATTATTTGGTACCCATACGCTCTACACCTTGCCCGAACTTTTGTGGAAGGTGGAAAGCGAGCGCATGCGCTGTATTCATATTATTGACTCGGACGGTGCGATTGCAGAGCAGATGCCGATTGTGCGGGCGAAAGGGACAACGGCCTATATTTCGGTTATGTACGGCTGTAATAACTTTTGCTCCTACTGTATCGTGCCTTATGTGCGCGGTCGTGAGCGCTCGCGTGCGGTAGAGGATATTTTAGCTGAGGTGCGTCAGGTTGCGCAAAACGGATATAAGGAAATTATGCTCTTGGGGCAGAATGTGAATTCCTACGGTAAGGACTTAGACGAAAAAATTGATTTTTCAGATTTGCTTGGCAAAGTCAGCGAAGTGGAGGGGATTTACCGTATTCGCTTTATGACCTCGCATCCGAAAGATTTTTCGGATAAGTTAATTGATGTAATTGCAGGCAACGACAAGGTGTGCGCGCAGATGCATCTTCCGGTACAGTCGGGCAGTAATGCGGTACTGGATAAAATGAACCGCCGTTATACGCGCGAAGCGTACATCGAAAAAATCGAAAAACTGCGTCGTGCCGTGCCGAATATCACGCTTACAACCGATATTATTGTCGGTTTCCCTACGGAAACACAAGAAGATTTTGAACAGACGCTCTCTTTGATTGAAGCGGTGCGTTATGATTCAATTTATTCGTTTATCTACTCTAAACGCGTCGGCACGCCGGCGGCAGAAATGGAGTTTGTATTAGAGGATGCGCAGATTCACAAAAATTTTGACCGCCTTTTGGAGGTGCAAAATAAAATCTCGCGCGAAATCAATGATGCTTACGTCGACACGCAGCAAACCGTGCTCGTAGAGGGCACCAGTAAAACCGACCCTGGCATCCTAACCGGCAGAACCGAAGGCGGCAAACTTGTTCACCTGCAAGCACCTGTCGATTGTATCGGTCAGATGCTTCATGTAAAAATTACCGAAGCAATGACCTGGTATCTCAAAGGAGAAATTATAAATAACAAATAAACCTTCAGGAGGAAACAACAATGGAAATTCTCGATATGGCAAGACAACTCGGCGAAGCAATTCGTGACAGTGAAATTATGGCACGTGTAAAGGCTGCTGAGGAAGCACAGCAAAATGATGCCGAAGCGCAAAAACTCATCGGTGAGTATAACCTCACCCGTATGCAGCTTGCACAGCGTGCACAAAAAGAAGATATCACCAAAGAAGAAATGGAAAAAATTCAGCAAGAGCTTTCCGCAGAATTTGAAAAACTCACCAAAAACGCAGTTATTTCTGAGTTTTTGGAATCCCGTGCGGCCCTCGATGCCATCGTAAACCAAGTCAACAGCATCCTCACCCATTTCATCACCGGCGAGGACCCGGACGGGTGTACGCATAATTGTTCCACTTGCGGCGGCTGCCACTGATTTTAAAGGTGAATTTAGCGCATCGCTTCGTCAAAATGCTCGCGCATATAAAAATATAGCGCTGTGCTTTTTCCTTGCGCTGCATCTAAATTCCCACTTTAAAATACACGGGAGTGAATTTGTAAAATACTTTGGGGAAGACTCGCGCATATAAAAATATAGCGCTGCGCTTTTTCCTTGCGCTGCATCTAAATTCCCACTTTTGAACGATTGAAAATGAATTTATATTTGTGAGGTGGCTTATGGCTACAACACCGATGATGGAGCAGTATGAACAGATTAAGGCGCAGTATGAAGACTGCATTCTGTTTTACAGGCTCGGTGACTTTTATGAAATGTTTAATGAAGATGCGCTGATTGCATCCAAAGAGCTGGAGCTGACGCTTACGGGCAGAAACAGCGGCGGCGGAGAGCGTGCACCGATGTGCGGTGTGCCGTTTCACAGCGCAGATTCCTATATCGCGCGTCTGGTCGGTAAGGGCTACAAGGTGGCAATTTGTGAGCAGACGGAAGACCCTGCCAGCACCAAGGGGTTGGTGCGCCGCGATGTCATCCGTATTATCACGCCGGGTACGGTGACAGACAGCGCCGTGCTCGATGAAAAAAAGAATAACTTCCTTTGCTGTGTTTATTATAGCGAGGGCGAGATTGCACTCGTATTTGCGGATATTACCACGGGCGAGCTGTTTGCAACCAAACTGACGGACAAGCAGGAAAATGCGCTTTTGAGTGAACTTGCATCCTTTGCACCGACGGAAGTCGTGTTCAATCCTGCGGCGCAGGAAAAGCTGATGCATAAAATCAAACTGCGTCACGATGTGTATATGAGCGCAAAGCAAAATGAGCTGTTTGATTACATGCAGGCAAAGCAGACCGTTTTAGATGCGTGGCAGGTAAGCACGCTGGACGCATTGCGTTTGCCGGAGGAAGATATTTTGGTTTGTGCGGTCGGCGGTACGCTTCGTTATTTGTTTGATACGCAGAAAATGCAACTTTCTAAGATATTTTCATTGAAAGTATATAACTGTGTAGAATATATGGGGATTGATTATAATACCCGTCGTAATTTGGAACTGACGGAGTCGATGCGCGATAAGGCAAAACGCGGTTCGCTTTTGTGGGTGCTTGATAAAACAAAAACCTCCATGGGCGGCAGACTTTTGCACCAGTGGATTGAAAAACCGCTTATCTCCAAAGCGGAAATTGAAAGCCGTCTATCGGGTGTGGAAGAATTTAAAGCCAGCATGCTTTTGCGTGATGAAATGCGAGAGATTTTTGACGGCATTTATGATATTACGAGAATTATCAACCGTATTTCTTTGGGCAGTGCAAATCCGAGGGATATGCTCTCTTTAAAGCAATCGCTTTCGCGTTTGCCGGAGCTGAAAGAAAAACTTTCTTCGTGCAGCAGCGATATGGCGGTGCGCCAGAATCGAGATATTGATGCGCTCGAAGATGTTTACGAACTTTTGGAAAAGTCCATAGATGAAGATGCACCGGCTCTGGCAAGAGACGGCGGTATCATTAAAGCGGGCTATCATCAGGAAATTGATGCGCTTCGCGTGGCGGAAACCGAAGGGAAAAACTGGCTTGCCGAGGTGCAGGCACACGAGCGTGAAGCAACGGGCATCAAAACATTAAAAGTAGGCTATAACAAGGTATTCGGCTATTATATTGAGGTCAGCAAGGGACAGGTGTCCGCTGTGCCGGATTACTACATCCGAAAGCAGACATTGACCAACGGTGAACGCTATATCACGCCGAAACTGAAAGAAATTGAAGATATTATTTTAGGCGGTAAGGACAGACTTTTGCGACTGGAACTCCATTTGTTTGAACAAATCAAGGCTTGCGTGGCCGGGGAACTTGACCGCTTGAGAAGAACGGCGAATGCGATTTCCGTTTTGGATGTGCTGACGGCACTGGCCGAAGTAGCAGACAAAAACGGCTATTGCAGACCGCAAATCGATACGGACGGCAGAATTGAAATCACGGATGGCAGACATCCTGTGGTGGAAAAGGTACTTAAAGGTGAACTTTTTGTACCCAATGATACCGTTTTGGATACGGAAGAGAACCGACTTTGCATTATTACCGGTCCGAACATGGCAGGTAAATCGACCTATATGCGTCAGGTGGCATTGATTGTCATTATGGCACAAATCGGTAGCTTTGTACCGGCAGGTGCGGCAAAAATCGGTATCGTCGACAAAGTGTTTACCCGTGTGGGTGCATCGGATGACTTGTCGACGGGACAGAGTACTTTTATGCTCGAAATGACCGAGGTGGCCAACATTTTGTCGGGCGCAACAAAAAACTCGCTTGTGATTTTTGACGAAATCGGAAGAGGTACGAGTACATATGACGGCCTTTCGATTGCGTGGGCGGTTGCGGAATATGTTTTGTCGAAAAAGAAAATCGGTGCAAAGACACTGTTTGCAACACATTATCACGAAATGACCGCGCTCGAAGAAAAAGAAAGCGGCGTGAAAAATTACAGCATTGCCGTGAAAAAACGCGGCGATTCGATTACATTCTTGCGTAAAATCATATCTGGCGGGGCAGACCGCAGTTACGGTATTGAAGTTGCCGCACTGGCCGGTGTGCCGGGTGAGGTCACGAGCCGCGCAAAGGAAATTTTAAAAATGCTCGAGTCGGACGACGCGGAGTTGAAGCCGAGAAGCGAGGCACAGCCGTCGGGCGGCATGCAACTTTCGCTCGGTGAGGGTGTGCTTACGGAAGAGCTTCGACGTCTGGATGTGACGACTCTTACGCCGATTGAAGCGTTAAATAAACTTTACGAACTGGTAAATAAAGCAAAAGAAATGTAAAAAGGAGGTGCACCGTTGGGTATCATTCAGGTATTGGATAAAAGCGTTGCCGATTTGATTGCGGCAGGTGAGGTGGTCGAGCGACCGGCCTCGGTGGTTAAAGAACTTATAGAAAACTCGATTGATGCCGGTGCAAATTCGATTTGCGTGGAAATTCGCGGCGGTGGTATCCGTTATATCCGTGTAACGGATAACGGCAAGGGCATTGCGCCCGAGGACGTCGGCGTTGCATTTATGCGCCACGCAACCAGTAAAATCTCCGTAGCGGACGATTTGGCAAAAATCGGTACACTCGGTTTTCGCGGTGAGGCGCTTTGCTCTATTGCGGCAGTTGCCAAGGTTACAATGACCACAAAACAAAAAAGTGAAAAAACAGCCACGCGCGTGTTTGTGGCAGGCGGCGAAATGGAGGATGTCTGCGAGGTCGGTGCGCCGGACGGTACAACGATTGAGGTGGAGAATTTATTTTACAATACGCCTGCGCGCATGAAGTTTTTGAAAAAGGATGCAACGGAGGGCGGATATGTTGCAGATATTGTCCAAAAGTTTGTTTTGGTCAATCCGCATATTTCATTTAAGTTTATTCAAAATGGAAAACAAGTCTTTTTCTCGTCGGGAGATAACAAGATGGTCAATGCCATTTACACCGTATACGGAAAGGACTATGCGGCAAATGTGATTCCAATTGAATACGGCGAGTTTCCGGTGCGCGTCTACGGGTTTATCGGTAAAAGTCAAATCAGCAGGCCCAACCGCGCTTGCCAAAGCTTCTTTGTCAACGGAAGATATATCAAAAACCGTTCGGTGACGGTGGCGTTGGAAGAGGCGTACCGAAATCAACTCATGGGCGGCAAATTCCCGTTCGCGGTAATTTGTATGGAAATTGCGCCCGAGTTTATGGATGTCAATGTACATCCACACAAAACGGAAGTCAAATTTTCGGATGAAAAGAAGGTTTTTGATGCGGTATACTGGGCTGTAAAAAATGCTTTGTACCAAAAACCGACTGTACCGGAAATGACGTTTGCACAAAAAAAGAATGCTTACAAATTAGAGGTAGAGCCTGCGGAGGATAAAAAGGCTGAACAGGTTGCTTTGACGGAAGAAAAACCTGCAGAAGCGCCGCCGACGCAAAAAGAAGAGACGCCGCCGGTGCAGACGTTAAAGGCATACAGAGAAACGCAAATGGTTGCGGCGCAATTGCAGTCCGAGGCAAAGACACTTGCCGAACCGGAAGGCGAAAAGTATGTTGTAGCGAAGCAGGAAGTGAAAAAGACGCTTGTACCGGATTTTTCAATGTCGGAAGATGAAGCGGTTGTTGAAGAGATTGAGGTAAAAGAGGATACCTGTCCACAGGCGGCCGAGCAGCCGGAGTTGCCGGCACAAATGCCACAGGAAAGCAAGAATAAACCGCGCGAAGATGCCAAGAGTTATAAGATTGTAGGACAGTTGTTTTCGACATATATCATCTTAGAAAAAGACGATACGATGCTGATGCTTGACCAGCATGCGGCGCATGAGCGTATTCGTTATGAGGAGTTAAAAGCGCTCTATGATGCGCGGCAGGTGACAAAGCAGTGTTTGCTGGGCGGCACAGTGGTTACATTGTCTGCAGCGGAGTTTGCTTATGTAACCGAAAATGAGCAGACGCTTTATGCGCTCGGTTTTGAATTTGAGCCGTTCGGCGGCACAAGCGTATGCTTAAATACTTTACCGCAACAAGTCAGCATGGAGGATGCGGAAAGTTTGTTTACGGAGTTGGTCGGGCAGATGATGGCGCACAAAAGGGATGTCATCAGCGAGCAGAGTCTGCGCGCGCTCTATACCATCGCCTGCAAATCGGCGATTAAGGCCAATCAGTCCCTGGGGGAAGAAGAAATCTATGCGCTGATTGCGCGTGTACTGGAAATGGAAAACATCAATACCTGTCCGCACGGGCGGCCGATTATGATTTCTATGACCAAGTATGAAATTGAAAAACAGTTTAAACGAATCGTGTAAGTGGGCCGTGACCGGCGCGCTTGCCGGGTTGGGGGAGAAATTTATGAAGAAAATACCACTTGTTGCCGTAGTCGGGCCGACGGCGTCCGGAAAAACGGCACTGGCGGTTGCGCTGGCACAACGCCTCGACGGCGAGGTTATCTCGGCGGACAGTATGCAAGTCTATAAATATATGAACATCGGTACGGCAAAACCGTCCTATGCGGAGATGAGCGGCATCGCGCATCATGTCATGGATTGTATTATGCCGGATACGGAATTTAATGTAGCCGTATTTTCCAAGATGGCCAAAGACTGCATTGAGAAAGTCTTTATGCAGGGCAAGATGCCGATTCTGGCCGGTGGTACGGGAATGTACATTGATAACTTATTGCAGAACATCAAATTAACCGAGATGAAGACCGACTACAATTTGCGTAAATTCTTTGAACGAACGGCAGACCAAAAGGGAAATGAGTATGTGCACCGTATGCTTTCCGAGGTAGACTTCGAGGCGGCGATGAACATTCACCCCAACAACCTCAAACGTGTCATTCGTGCTTTGGAGGTGTATTATTCTACGGGTAAAACCATTACCGACCAAAAGAAGAATTCCAAAGCGGAGGAAAGTCCATACAACGATATCGTCTTTATGCCGGATTGGGACAGAGAAGCTCTTTATAAGCGTATTGACATGCGTGTGGATAATATGATTAATGACGGATTGGTCAACGAGGTCAAAACGCTCATTCGCATGGGATATACCCGTGAACTCAATTCGATGCAGGGTATCGGCTACAAAGAAGTGTTTGATTATCTGGAAGGCAAACTCAGCTTGGAAGACACCATTGACTTAATCAAGCGTAATTCCAGAAGATATGCAAAGCGCCAGCTTACATGGTTTAACCGCCACGGCAGTATTGTAAAATTAGACCCGCATGGCGACATGGTCGAGCAGGCAATGGCGTATATAAATGAAAAGTTTGGCGAAAATATGAACGAAGCGTGAATTTCATTAAAAATATAGGATACCATCTTGACAAAAGCGGTGCAAGGTGGTATTTTATTACATGTGGTTTAGCACTCCTCTTGTGTGAGTGCTAACAAGAAACAAAAGAGGAGGCGGCAAAGGTGGGCTTAAGTGACAGAAAAAAAGTCATTTTGCAATCGATTATTGAAGATTATATCGAAAATGCCGAACCGGTCGGCTCAAGAACAATTGCGAAACGTGTGGATTTGGGGCTTTCAAGTGCGACCATTCGTAATGAAATGGCGGATTTGGAGGATTTGGGATATCTGATTTCGCCGCACACCTCGGCAGGGCGTGTGCCGTCGGATGCCGGTTACCGTTTCTACGTAAACGAACTGATGAACCGCTACAACATGGACCATGCAGATGTGGTGAAACTGCGCCGGTTCTTTACGGCGGGGATGCTCCAGCTTGACCGCATTATTCATGAGGCGAGCCGCGCGATTTCGCAGCTTACGAACTATACGACGATTGCGGTTACGCCGGAACTCAGACAAGCGTATGTAAAGCGATTTGAGCTTGTGCCGGTGGATGCGTACTGCGCGCTTTTGGTTTTAGTCACCAATGACGGCGTGGTCAAAAACCGCATGATTAATACGCAGGAAAACGAGCAGACACTAAGAAAGGTTTCTGCGGTGCTCAATGAAAAACTGACGGGTTTGATGCTTGAGGAAATCACGATGGCAAAATTTGCCGAAGTGGAAAAGGTGCTTGGCGGACATAGTGCGCTTTTGATGCCGATTTTGCAGTTCGTGCATCAGACCATCAGCGAGTTAAACGGCTCGGAAATCTACGTGGAAAATCCGCAGCACTTATTAAATTATCCCGAATATCACGAACTTTCGCGTGCCAAAGAACTCATCAGCCTTTTGGAAGATAAGCAGAGTGTGAAAATGGCGATTGAACAGGGTGACAGGGATAAACCTATCAATATTGTGATTGGTGAAGAAAATGAAATTGATCAGATGAAGGATGCGTCCCTGGTAACGGCGCGTTACCTTGTGGGCGGACACACCGTCGGCAAAATCGGCATTGTCGGGCCGACGCGTATGAACTACGCAAAGGTGGTTTCCGCACTGGGCAGCATTTCCAATAGCCTTGAAGAAATCTTAGGCGAGATTTACAAGGCAGAGAAGGGTGGTAAGTAACTTGGCAAAAGAGAAAAAGACAAAGCCGGAAGAAGAGATAATCGAAACGGTTGAAACAAAAGCGGCTGAAAGCGAAACAGCGCCGGAGGATGCGCAGGTACAGTATGAGGCAAAACTGCAGGAGATGGAGGATAAATATCTCCGACTCGCTGCGGAATACAAAAACTATCAGACCCGTACACAGAGAGAAAAAGAAGCACTTTACACAAGTGCGGTAGCCGATACGATTCGTGAGCTCCTGCCGATACTCGACAGTATGGAGCGTGCGGAAGAAGCGGCAAAAACGGCAACGGATGTCAAAGCAGTGGCGGATGGCATTGAGATGATTTCCAAAATGTGCACCGAGGTGTTTAACAAGATGGGTGTGGAGAAAATCGAGGCAGTTGGTCAGAGTTTTGATGCGACATTCCACAATGCCGTAATGCACATAGACGATGATGCCTTCGGGGAAAATGAAGTTGTAGAAGAATTCCAGAAGGGTTATAAATATAAAGACAGCATCATCCGCTACAGCATGGTAAAGGTAGCAAACTAACAGTGTAAATTATTAGGAGGTAAATAGAGATGGCAAAGATTATCGGTATTGACTTAGGTACAACAAATTCCTGTGTCGCAGTTATGGAGAACGGTGAAGCGGTGGTTATTCCGAATCCGGAAGGCAACCGTACAACCCCGTCTGTTGTGGCACTGACAAAAAACGGTGAAAGACTGGTGGGTCAGGTTGCAAAAAGACAGGCAATCACCAATCCGGATGATACCATCATCTCCATTAAGAGAGATATGGGTACAGACAGAAAGGTTTCCCTCGGCGGCAAAAACTACACCCCGACCGAAGTGAGTGCAATGATTCTGCAAAAGCTCAAGGCGGACGCAGAAAGATATCTCGGCGAAACCGTAAGCCAGGCGGTTATTACCGTACCGGCTTACTTTAGTGACGCACAGCGTCAGGCAACCAAGGATGCAGGTAAGATTGCAGGCCTTGAGGTGCTTCGTATCATCAACGAGCCGACCGCAGCAGCACTTGCATACGGCATGGGCAGTGATATTGACCAAAAGATTATGGTATACGACCTCGGCGGCGGTACATTCGACGTATCCATTTTGGAAATCGGCGACGGTACTTTTGAAGTATTGGCTACGAGCGGTAACAACCGTCTCGGCGGCGATGACTTTGACGAGCGTATCATGAACTACCTCGTTTCTGAATTCAAAAAGGAGAACGGTATTGATTTATCCATCGATAAGATGGCAATGCAGCGTTTAAAGGAAGCGGCTGAAAAAGCGAAGATTGAACTTTCCGGCGTAATGAGCTCGAATATCAATCTTCCGTTTATCACAGCGGATGCAACCGGTCCGAAACATTTGGATGTAACACTTACACGCGCAAAGTTTGACGAACTTACAGCAGACCTTGTAGAAAAATCCATGGAGCCGACCAGACAGGCGATGAGCGATGCCGGTCTTTCTGCGGCAGATATTCATAAGGTGCTTATGGTCGGCGGTTCTTCCAGAATTCCGGCTGTACAGGAAGCTGTAAAGCGTATCACGGGCAAAGAGCCGGATAACGGTATTAACCCGGACGAATGTGTAGCTATCGGTGCAGCAATTCAGGGCGGTGTGCTCGGCGGCGACGTAAAGGATTTATTATTGCTCGACGTTACTCCGCTTTCTCTGGGTATTGAAACCCTCGGCGGCGTATGCACAAAGCTCATTGAAAGAAATACAACCATTCCGGTACAGAAAACGCAGGTATTCTCTACTGCGGCGGACAACCAGACCAGCGTGGAAATCCACGTTCTGCAGGGTGAAAGAGATATGGCGGCTTACAACAAGACACTCGGTCGCTTTAACTTAAACGATATTCCGCCGGCACCGCGCGGTGTTCCGCAGATTGAGGTTAAGTTTGACATTGACCGTAACGGTATTGTGCATGTAAGTGCAAAGGATCTGGGTACGGGCAACGAGCAGAATATCACCATTACCGCAAGCTCCAACCTGTCCGATGAAGAAATCGAAAAGGCAGTGCAGGAAGCAGAAAAATTTGCCGCTGAAGATAAGGCAAAGAAGGAAGAAGCCGAAGTGCGCAATCAGGCAGATACCATGGTTTACCAGTGCGAAAAAGCACTCAGTGAGCTCGGTGATAAGATTGACGCGGCAGATAAATCCGATGTAGAAGCCAAGATTCAGGCAACCAAGGATGCAATTGCGTCCAACAACGTAGAAAATATGAAGAGCGCAACAGAAGCGCTGACTGCGAAGTTTAACGAGATTGCACAGAAGGTATATGCTCAGGCGGCACCGCAGGGTGAAGCGAACATGGGTGGTGCAAATCCGGGAGCAGGCGCAAACGACGGTTCTACCGTAGATGCCGACTACACGGTTGTAGACGACGATAAATAATAATTGTGTACGAAATGTAAAGGTTTTGCGCTTTTGCTTGCGCAAAACCTTGCTTCGTAGTACAATAGGCAATACGGCATAGGTTTGATGATGTGCCGGAGGAGAGAATTGTATGGCTGAAAAGCGAGATTATTATGAGGTGCTCGGTGTAAAAAAGGGCGCTTCGGACGATGAAATAAAAAAAGCATACAGAAGCGCTGCGAAAAAATGCCATCCGGACTTAAACCCGGGCAAAGAAGCGGAAGCGGAGGAAAAGTTTAAAGAGGTCAATGAGGCATATGATGTCTTAAAAGACCCCGAAAAACGTTCACGCTATGACCAGTTTGGTCATGCAGGGGTAGATCCGAACTTCGGTGCAGGCGCCGGTGCAGGTTACGGTGGCGGTTTCGGCGGCTTTGATATGGGAGATATTTTTGAGTCCTTCTTTGGCGGCGGTTTTGGCGGAGCGCAAAGTCAGCGCAGAAACGGCCCGAAAAAGGGAAGAGATGTGCAGCAAAATATCACCATTACCTTTGAAGAAGCGGCATTCGGCGTAGAAAAAGAAGTAACTGTGGTGCGTACGGAAATGTGTTCTACCTGTTCCGGTACAGGTGCAAAAGCCGGAACGCAGCCGATAAAATGTTCTGTTTGCGGCGGTACGGGGCAAATCCGCACAACGCAGAGAACGCCGTTTGGTAATTTCCAGTCTACGGCGACTTGTCAGCATTGCGGCGGCAGCGGGCAGACAATTCCGAATCCGTGTCCGGACTGCAGCGGTACGGGGCAAAAGAAGGCGCGCCGCACTATCAATGTAAATGTGCCGGCAGGTATTGATAACGGGCAGACCATTTCTCTGCGCGGTGAGGGCTGCAGCGGCACAAAGGGTGGTCCGAGCGGTGATTTGTACATTACGGTTGCGGTGCTTCGTCACGAACTGTTTGAACGCCACGGTGCGGATGTTTCCTTTGAAATTCCGATTTCCTTTGTATCGGCAGCGCTTGGTGACACCATCCGCGTACCTACCCTCGACGGCGAAGTGGAATACAAAATCGCAGAGGGGACGCAGAGCGGTACGGTCTTTAAGTTTAAAGGCAAGGGCATACCGTTTTTGCGCGGTAAAGGTCGCGGTGACCAGTATGTGAAAGTGATTGTGGAAGTGCCGCGCGGTCTTTCAAGCAAGCAAAAAGAACTTTTGCGTGAATTTGAAGGCCTCGACAACGGCAATCACAAGGAGAAAAGCAAGTTTTCCGAAATGATGAAAAAATTTAAAAAGAAGTCGTAATTCAAAAAATGCATCTTCGTAGGAAGATGCATTTTTTTGAATCAAATTTAAATCGTGAACGAAAGTGTAAAAGAATTTACGATTGAGGATTGCTTTTTTTGTGGTTTAAGGTTTAATTTAGGACGCAGAACGGAAAATGAAATTTTCGTTGAATTTTGCTTTCGATTGTGGTAAAATATTGGTACATATGTTAAAAGGTGAGATTTATGCGATTTGAAACCAACAGCGTGGAAGAAACACGCGAGATAGCAAAACAGTTGTCGCAAAGGTTTTCTGTGGGGGATGTGATTTGCCTTTCGGGAGATTTGGGTGCGGGCAAGACGGCGTTTGTGTCCGGATTTGTGCGCGGTTTCGGCTTTGACGGTTATGTCAGTTCGCCGACCTTTGCGTTGATTCATGAATATCCGGCCGAAGTACCGATTTACCATTTTGATATGTATCGCATTGAAAATGAAGACGATGCGTATGCCGCAGGTGTGGATGAATACCTCTACGGTGACGGCATATGCTTAATTGAGTGGTCGGAAAATATCCGTGCACTTTTACCGCAGGGATATTATACGGTTACGATTCGAAAGGATGTTTCCAAAGGTGAAACATATAGGGAAATTGTATTGGAGGGCGCGAAGTGAAAATACTGGCAGTAGAGGCGGCAGCAAATGTGTGCTCGGTTGCACTTGCGGAAGATGCGCGTTTGCTTGGCGAAATGACGGTCAATAATAAAAAAACACATTCGCAGGTGTTAATGCCGATGATTGCATCGCTTTTGGAGCAGTGTGACACGGCATTTGACAGCGTGGATGCCTTAGCGGTTTCCGCAGGGCCAGGCTCATTTACGGGTTTGCGCATCGGGGTGTCTACGGTTAAGGGGCTTGCGTACGCAAATCAAAAACCGGTTTACGGCGTGTCTACCTTGGAGGCAATGGCGTATAAACTGCCGTATTGTGTGGATGTAATCGTACCGATTATGGATGCGCGCAGAGGGCAGGTGTACTGTGCGGCCTATGTATGGAAAAACAGCGTTTTGGAAACGGTGCTTGCGCCAACAGCGATGGCAATAGAAGAACTGTGTGATACGCTGAAAGTGCAGGGAGAAAAATGTGTGTTCTTAGGTGACGGTGTGCCGGTACATAAAGACTACATCCAATCAGTAATGGGTGACAGTGCGGTATTTGCGCCGGTGAGCGCGGCGCTTCAGGGGGCATCGGCGGTAGCTGCTGCTGCGTTTGCAAAAGCGGCGGCAGGAGATAAAGCGGATGATTATGCGAGTCTGCAACCGATTTATCTTCGTAAATCGCAAGCAGAACGTGAATATGATGAAAAAATGAAACAGGAGGAAGAAAAATGATAGCAATTGGTAGTGATCACGGCGGCTGGGCATTAAAACAGGAGATTTTAAAGCATCTGGAGGCAAAAGGGGTAGAATATCTCGATTGCGGTTGTTTTAGCGAAGAAAGCGTGGATTATCCGGACATCGCAGAAGCACTTTGCGCAAATGTTTTGGACGGCACTTGTGAAAAAGGTATTTTACTTTGTGGTACGGGTATCGGTATTTCGATAGCAGCCAATAAAATTGACGGAATCCGTGCGGCGCTTTGCCATAGTGAGTTTGATGCAAAAATGTGCAGAGAGCATAACGATGCAAACGTAATGTGTTTGGGTGGCAGAACAACGGGGCCGAATATTTCCCTGGAAATGGTCGATTTGTTTTTGAGTACGGACTTTGGTGGTGCCAGACATCAAAGACGTGTAGATAAAATTATGGCTTTGGAAAACAGATAAGCCGAGGAGAGAAAAATCATGAACAGAAGAGAAGCCAGAGAAGAAGCATTTAAACTAGTATTTCAGATTACGGCGCAAAGGGATTGTTATCCGGAGGTTGTGGACCGTTTTGCACAGGAAAATGCGGCGCTTAAAAAGACGGATAAAAAGCAGTTTAAATACATCGTTGCGGCGGCGAATTCCGTCTTTGAAAAGGTGGAAGAACTTGACGGCATCATTGCGGAAAATTTGAGCGAGGACTGGAAAGTGGAGCGCTTGTCCAAAGTCAGTCTTGCCATTTTACGTTTGGCTGCGTATGAGATTCGCTATGTAGAAGATATTCCGGATACGGTATCGGTCAACGAAGCGGTGGAACTGGCCAAGATTTACGATACAGACGATGCGCCTGCGTTTATCAACGGTGTGCTTGCCGGGGTGCTGGGAGCGTGAGGTTATGGAGAATATCTACACATTAACCGTCTCTGAACTCAATGCGCGCATGAAGATGATTGTCGATTCCGTGCCTGCTTTTTCGAACATCTGGATTAAAGGTGAGATTTCAAATTTTAAACTCCATTTTTCGGGGCATATTTATATGACGCTCAAAGATGACGGCGGTGTGCTTCGCGCGGTGATGTTTAAAGGTAGTGCACAAAAACTGCCCTTTGTGCCGGAAAACGGTATGAAGGTGCTTGCGCGCGGTCGCATTTCCGTATATGAGCGTGACGGCGGTTATCAGTTGTATGTGGAAGAAATGCAGCCGGACGGCATCGGTGCGTTGCATATGGCGTTTGAACAGCTGAAAAAACGCTTAGAGGCCGAAGGCCTTTTCGATGCAAAGCACAAAAAGCCGATTCCGAAGTTTCCGGAAACCGTCGGTGTAGTCACGGCGGCGACCGGTGCAGCGGTGCGTGATATTATCAATGTTATTTCGCGCCGCTACCCGAAAGTAAAAATTCTACTGTATCCTGCTTTGGTGCAGGGCGAGGGCGCGGCGGAAGATGTCGCGCGTGGTATTGCCTACTTTAATGAGCACAAATGCGCCGACGTACTCATTGTCGGTCGCGGCGGCGGTTCGATTGGGGATTTGTGGGCATTTAATGAGGAAGTAACGGCGAGAGCAATTTTTGCCTCGGAAATTCCGGTGGTTTCCGCTGTCGGACATGAGGTGGATTTTACGATTGCCGATTTTGTAGCGGATTTGCGTGCACCTACGCCGTCTGCGGCGGCGGAACTGGTTGTGCCGTCGGCGCTGGAGGTCAAGGAGCGTATCGGCGCGCTTTCTGTGCGTGCGCTAAACGGGGTGCGCGGTAAATTGCAGGCGCGAAGATTGATGATTGCACGTCTGAAATTGCCGAATCCGACAGGAAGAATTGCGGACAGCCGCTTGGATGTGGATGCGCTTTTGAAACGTTTGGCGCGTGCGCAGACGGTGCATTTACAATCCCAACGTAAGCGTTTGGAAGCCGGCGCGGGTAAGCTGCAAGCGATGAGCCCTTTGGCGGTGCTTGGGCGCGGTTACAGTATTGCAAAACGTGACGGTAAGAGTGTAAAATCTGTTTCTGAAATACAAAGCGGTGATGCGCTGACGGTGCTTTTGGCGGACGGAAGTGCGGAATGCTTGGTGAAAGAGGTTGTAAAACAATGAGTGAAAAGAAAACATTTGAACAGAATATGGCACAGCTCGAGGAAATCGTTGTAAAACTCGAAAAAGGGGATACGGAGCTCGATGCTTCTTTGGAACTGTTTCGTCAAGGCGTAGAGCTTACGCAGAAGCTCAATGCGGATTTGGATGCCGCAGAACAGCAGATAAACGTGCTTTTAAAGGATGCGGGCGGGCAGATGCGTGAGGAAAACTTTGTATCGGGAGAGGAAGCATAATGGAATTTAAAGAAAAACTTTCTTTTCTGGCGGGAGAGTTTCAAGCTAAACTTGAAACTTATATGCAGGAGTATGAAGATATTTCCTCGGAAATAACCGAGGCCATGCGCTATAGCCTTTGCGGCGGCGGAAAACGCATCCGTCCCGTGTTGATGCGTGCGGTATATGAACTGTTTTCGGGTGACGCGGCGGAGAAAATGATGCCGGTTGCGTGCGGCTTGGAAATGATACATACCTATTCGCTGATTCATGACGATTTGCCGGCGATGGACAATTCCGATTGGCGTCGCGGCAGACCGACGAGCCATAAGGTGTTCGGTGAAGCTATGGCGGTGCTGGCAGGCGATGCGCTTTTAAATCTTGCGTTTGAAACGGCCATGCAGGCGGATATTGCGCCGGACAGATTGCTTCGTGCTTTGCGTGTGCTCGGTGCGTGCAGCGGTGTGCGCGGCATGATTGGCGGACAGGTCATAGACATCCTAAATGAGGGTAAGCCGATTGGAATGGAGCTGCTCGAAGAATTGCAGGTAAAAAAGACAGCGGCGCTTTTGGCGGCGGCGTGTGTATGCGGTGCAGTTCTGGGTGGCGCATCGGAAGAAGACGTGGAGAAAATGCGCGATTTTGCCGTTTGTCTCGGATTGGCTTTCCAAATCAAGGATGATATTTTGGACGTGGAAGGCGATGCTTCGGCGTTGGGAAAACCAACGGGAAATGACGAGGCTTGTCAGAAAAACACGTATGTGTCTTTGGCCGGTTTGGACGGCGCAAAGCAGAAATTGGAAGAATATACCGAAAAAGCGCGGGAAATAGTAAGTGCATACGGTCAGCGCGGTGCATTTTTGGCGGATATGACCGATTATTTACTTCACAGAGATAAATAAAAGGAGCATTTATGGGATTTTTTGCGGAAATTTATCATAACCATGCGTTGTGGGTAGCGCTTTTGGGGTGGTTTGTTGCACAGGCATTAAAAGTGATATTCGTGCTTGTGCGCGACAAACGTTTTGATGTGCGCCGTTTTGTCGGCTCGGGCGGTATGCCGAGCTCGCACTCGTCGTTTGTCACCTCTTTGGCAACGTTTATCGGATTACAGTACGGCTTTGACAGCGGTTTGTTTGCACTGTGTGTGGTGTTTGCTTTTGTTGTGATGTACGATGCGGCAGGCGTGCGCCGTGCGGCGGGGCATCAGGCGAGAATTTTAAATCAGATGATTGAGCATTGGGAGGACGGCCCGGAAATACAGGGGAAGCGTCTTAAAGAATTGCTCGGACATACGCCGTATGAGGTGTTTGCCGGCGCGGTTTTGGGTATTGTTTTGGCAGTACTTCTCTATTTTGCAATTTTTTGAAAATAATAGTTGCAATTTGATTTTTGCTGTGCTATAATACAAGATAGCGTTTGTATGTAAACGCTTATTTTTGCGGAAAGGAGGCATGGATGATGAAGGAAGGTATCCATCCGGATTATAAGCAGACAACAATTACATGTGCTTGTGGCGAAGTGATTGCGACCGGTTCCACAAAAGAGGATCTGAAAGTCGAAATTTGCTCGAAGTGCCATCCGTTCTTCACAGGTAAGCAGAAGCTCGTAGATACAGGCGGTCGCGTTGATAAGTTCAAGAAGCGTTACGGTCTGGACAAATAAGTTTTTGTTTAGAAAATTCTGTTAAGGGCAAAAAGCATAACCTCACCTCGGTTGTCGGCTTCTCCGGCCACGACGGGGATGAAGGTGTTCTTTCAAAAATATCAGGAGGTGAATTGTAGTGATTAAGGAAGTAAAGACATCGATTATCGAAGAATACAGAATCCACGAGACCGATACAGGGTCTCCGGAAGTTCAGATTGCTGTATTGACTGAGAGAATTAACCACTTAAACGACCACTTAAAGGATCACAAGAAGGACCACCATTCCAGACGCGGTCTTTTGAAGATGGTTGGTAAGAGACGTGGTCTTCTCGATTATCTCATGAAGATTGATATCGAGAGATACCGTGCTATCGTTAGCAAGTTGAATCTCAGAAAGTAGTTTTCATACACGGATGAGCGGAAATTTCCTTTTCCGCTCATTTTAGTGTTTATTTGGCGGCGGTTGGCGATTAGCAATTAGATTTGCGCTTATGCAAAATGAGCCTAAATCTAAATGCTAAACATCAGTTGCCGTCTTACAAAGAGAAAAATAAATCTAAAGAAAGAAGGCAAATGCAATGTTTAGAACATTTGAAACCACATTGGCAGGTAGACCGCTCGTAATCGAGACCGGTAAAATGGCTTGCCTGACAAACGGTCACTGTCTTGTGCGCTACGGCGATACGGTTGTTATGGTCAACGTAACAGCATCCCGTGCACCGAGAGAAGGTATTGACTTTTTCCCGCTCAGCGTAGACTACGAAGAAAAACTCTATTCTGTAGGTAAGATTCCGGGCGGTTATATCAAGCGTGAGGGTAAGCCGTCTGAAAAGGCAATTCTCACCAGTCGTGTAATCGACCGTCCGATTCGTCCGCTGTTCCCGAGCGACCTTCGTAACGACGTATCGGTTGTTGCAACCGTACTGTCCGTGGAGCAGGATAATCCGCCGGAAGTTGCCGCTATGATCGGTACTTCTATTGCAATTTCTATCTCCGATGTTCCGTGGAACGGCCCGATTGGTGGCGTATGGCTCGGCTTGGTAGACGGCGAATACGTAATCAATCCGACGGTTGCACAGAGAGAAAAGTCTCAAATGCATGTTACTGTTGCAGGTACGAAGCAGAAGGTTGTCATGATTGAAGCCGGTGCAAACGAAGTAGAAGAAAGCGTTATGATGGAAGGTATTAAGTTTGCACATCAGGAAATCATCAAGATTTGCGACTTTATTGAATCCATCCGTGCGCAAATCGGTAAAGAAAAGTTTGCTTATGAAGCACACACCGTAAACAAGGAAATCTGGGATGCCATCAAGGCAATGAGCTATGAAAAGATTCAGCACGCACTCGACACGGACGACAAAAATATCCGTGATGAGAGAATGGGCGTTGTAGAAGACGAAATCGTAGCTGCACTCGGCGAACAGTTCCCGACACTTACAGAAGAACTTGGCGAAATCCTCTACAAGATGCAAAAGGAAATCGTTCGCGATTGGCTCGTACAGGGCAGACGTGTGGATGGCAGAAGCCTCGACCAGATTCGTCCGCTCGCAGCTGAAGTAGATTTGCTTCCGAGAACACACGGCAGCGGTATGTTTACCCGCGGTCAGACACAGGTGCTCACTGTGGCTACACTTGCGCCGCTTGCTGAAATGCAGAGACTTGATGGTATCGACGAAGAAGAAACCAAGCGTTATATGCATCACTATAATTTCCCGTCCTACTCCGTAGGTGAAACCCGTCCGTCCAGAGGTCCGGGCCGTCGTGAAATCGGTCATGGTGCGCTCGCAGAGCGTTCTTTGGTTCCGGTGCTGCCGAGCGAGGATGAATTCCCGTATGCAATCCGTACTGTATCCGAGGTGCTCAGCTCCAACGGTTCTACCTCGCAGGGTAGTGTGTGCGGTTCTACATTGGCACTTATGGCAGCGGGTGTACCGCTGAAGGCGCCGGTTGCAGGTATTTCCTGCGGTCTTATCACAACAGAGACCGGCTTTACAACTATGGTAGATATCCAGGGTCTTGAAGATTTCTACGGCGAAATGGACTTTAAGGTAGCCGGCACAAAGAAGGGTATCACCTCTATTCAGGTGGATATCAAAAATGACGGTCTTCCGTATGAAGTTATCTGGGAAGCGCTGACCAAGACAAGAGATGCACGTTACCACATCATTGATGATGTTCTCTTGAAGGCGATTGATGCTCCGAGAGCACAACTTTCTCCGTATGCACCGAAGGTTGCAGTTATGTATATTGATCCGGAGAAGATTCGTGACGTTATCGGTAGTGGCGGTAAGGTAATTCAGAAAATCGTTGCAGATACCGGTGCAAAGATTGATATTGAAGATGACGGCCGCGTTCTCATTTTCGCAGAGAATCAGGAATCCGGCGCAATGGCACAGAAGATTATCGAAGGCATCGTAAAAGAGCCGGAAGTTGGTGAAGTTTACACCGGTCCGGTAACAGGTATTATCCCGATTGGTGCATTCGTTGAAATTCTGCCGGGCAAGCAGGGTATGATTCATATTTCCAAGCTTGCAAAAGAGCGCGTAGAGAAGGTAGAAGATGTTGTGAAGATTGGTGATACAGTAACCGTTAAGGTTGTTGAAATCGACCGTCAGGGCAGAATCAACCTTTCCAGAAAGGCAATGCTCGACTAATATAAAGCATTTAAAGGCACATCGTTTGATGTGCCTTTTTTGTTGACTTTGTATGAAAATGCATATATAATAAAAATACAAGTATTGGGTTTGGAAAAGGGAAGGGTGATTTTTATGAATAAAAGGTTGACTAAAAGTATAACCGAGAAGAAACTTTGCGGTGTGTGCGGCGGTATTGCCGGCTATTTTGATATCGATCCGACGATTGTAAGACTGGCGTGGGTTGCATTTACATTGCTGGGTGGCTCGGGACTTCTGGCTTATATTATTGCGGCCATTGTGATGCCGACGGAAAATAACGTAGAATAAAAAATCTCAAAAAGCGGTACGGATGTACCGCTTTTTTGTTGCTATATTGATTTTGTTATGGTAAAATATTGTTAGACAGTATAGTTTCTAATGGGGTGATAAAATGCAGACAGTATGGAATTTTGAGCCGCTTGAGCCGATTTGTTGGCTTCTGGTTATTGCTTTTGCGATTGTGAATTTGATTTTGCTTTTGAAAAACAAAAGTGCGCAGGGCGATGTGGAAAAACTCAAAGAAGAAATTTTAAAAGATTTGCGTGATGCGCGTATGGAGAATGCGCAATACGCAAAAGATAATATGGAAATGATGACAAGGTCTGTAAATGATGCTTTAAAGCAGACCTCGGATGCGCAGGATAAGCGACTTTCCGAACTTTCGGAGCGCTTCCGTTCTATGTCGATGGAAAATGAGCAGAAGCTTGAAAACATTCGTCGGACGATAGAAATCCGCTTAAAAGAGATGCAGGAAAACAATGAAAAACAACTCGAAACCATCCGAGGTACAGTCGATGAAAAACTGCAAAAGACTTTGAATGAGCGCATCGGCGAATCGTTTAAAGTGGTCAGCGAACGCTTGGAACAGGTGTACAAGGGTCTCGGTGAGATGCAGAGCCTTGCGACCGGTGTGGGCGACTTAAAGAAAGTGCTGTCCAATGTAAAGACGCGCGGTATTTTAGGCGAGTTACAACTCGGTGCGATTTTGGAGCAAATCCTTTCGCCGGAGCAGTATGAATTAAATATTGTAACGAAGCCGGGCAGCCGTGATCCGGTAGAGTTTGCCATTAAATTACCGGGGACAGACGACGGTTTTGTCTATCTGCCGATTGACTCGAAATTCCCGGGTGATTTATATTCAGCACTGATGGATGCGTATGAGAGCGGCAACGCGGAATTGATTAACGCACAGCTTCGAGAACTCGATAAGTTTATCAAACTGTCAGCAAAAACGATTCGTGATAAGTACGTATCGCCGCCGCAGACAACGGATTTTGCGATTATGTTTTTGCCGTTTGAGGGTTTGTATGCCGAGGTTGTAAAGCGTGGTCTTTTGGAAGTATTACAGCGTGATTATAAAATCACGATTGCCGGACCGACAACGATGGCGGCAATGCTCAACAGCCTGCAGATGGGTTTCAGAACCCTTGCCATTCAAAAACACTCGAGCGAGGTATGGGATGTGCTCGGCGCCGTTAAGACCGAATTTGAAAAATTCGGTTCGGTTTTGGAGGCAACGCAGGGCAGACTTGACCAGGCAAACCGCGAGCTTGAAAAGTTGGTCGGCACACGTACGCGCCAGATTCAGCGTGCGCTTAAAAGTGTGACGCAGCTGCCGTCGGCAGAGAGCAGCCGATTGCTGGATGAAACAAATGACACCGATTTGTAAAAAATTAGTAGACGAAACCGAATTTTTATGGTATAATTAAATGAATTTGTGTTTAAAGGAGGCATACTTATGGCTTTAAAGACAGAAAATGAAAACGGTGCAATCATCATTCAAAACGATGTTTTAGCAAAAATAGCCGGTATTGCGGCAACCCATTGCTACGGTGTAGTCGGCATGGTTACGCGCAAAAAGACCACCGGTTTGGTAAATCTTTTGTTCGGCGATTCCATGGCGAAAGGTGTGTCCGTAACAACAACGGAGGATGCAAAACTTGCTATTGATTTGCACATTATGGTAGAGTACGGCGTAAATATTGCCGCAATCTGCGAGTCCATCATCAAGGACGTTAAATACAACGTGGAGACCATGACCGGCTTTAAGGTTGGTAAGGTTAATGTCAATGTTGAAAGTGCGAGAGTAACTGACTAATCGATACGAAATTGTTTTATGGGGGCGATTCCTATTCTTACTACGGTAGACGGCATGCATTTTGCCAGTATGATTCATTCCGCATCGAATCATTTAAATAATCATAAAGTTGAAGTAGATACGTTAAACGTATTTCCGGTACCGGACGGTGATACCGGTACCAATATGTCCTTAACCTTTACAGCGGCAGCTGATGAAGTGAAAAAGTTTGTAACTGCTTCGGCAGAAGAAGTGGGTAAAGCACTTGCCAGCGCATCTTTGCGTGGCGCGCGCGGTAATTCCGGCGTTATTTTGTCCCAGCTTTGCCGCGGTATTTCCAAATCTTTGGCGGGCAAGGCATCGGTAGATGCTGTCGGTTTTGCGGCAGCACTGCAAAACGGTGTGGAAACTGCTTATAAGGCAGTTATGCGCCCGACCGAGGGTACAATCCTGACAGTAGCGCGCATGACAGCGGCTGCAGCCGTGGAAGCGGCCAAGAGCGAAACGGATATCGAAAAAGTGTTTGCTGTTGCTTTGGAAGCCGGCAGAGAAGCTCTTGCCAATACGCCGAACCAGTTGCCGGTATTAAAAGAGGCCGGCGTAGTGGATGCCGGCGGCGCGGGTCTTATCTATCTTTTGGAGGGTGCTTATATTGCGCTCACTACCGGAAAAGTTGTCGAACTTGAGGCTGGTGCAACGGCACCGCAGACAGCGGCGCCGGAGGCTGCACAGACTTCTATCCGTCCGGAAGATATTAAATTCGGCTACTGCACAGAGTTTATTATTGATAAAAAGAATCCGGACGTGAATGTAGCAAAGTTTAGCGAGATTATTGATCCGAAGGGTGATTGCAAACTCGTCATTGACGATGAAGACATCGTAAAAGTGCACATTCATACAAATCATCCGGGCTTTGTTTTGGAAGAAGCGTTAAAACTCGGTGCACTTTCCAAAATTAAGATTGACAATATGCGCATGCAGCATTCGAGTATTCTCGAATCTGAGCAGGCATTGGCGCAGGAGGCTGCTCCGGCAAAAGAAGAAAAACCGCATAAGCCGTACGGTTTTGTAGCGGTAACTGCCGGCGAGGGTCTTGCAGATATTTTCCGTGACTACGGTGCGGATGAAATCATCGAAGGCGGACAGACTATGAACCCGAGCACAAACGATGTGCTGACGGCGGTAGAGAAAATCAATGCGGATTGCATCTATGTATTGCCGAACAACAAAAACATTATTCTTGCGGCGCAGCAGGCGGCAGAACTTGCCGAAACCAAGGTGGTTGTATTACCGACAAAGACCGTACCGCAAGGGTATGCCGCAATGATGGCCTTTTTGCCGCATTTGGATGAAGAAACCAACACGGCATCTATGACAGAGGCGATTTCTATGGTGAAAACCGCACAGGTGACTTATGCGGTTCGTGATACAAGTGTATCAGGCAAGGAAATCGCAGAGGGCGACATCATCGGTATTTGCGAGGGTGAGATTACCACGGTCGGCGAAAAACCGTCCAAGGTTTGCCGCGAACTCATCAAGGGTATGGTCGATGAGGAATCAAGCGTAATTTCCGTGTTCTACGGCAGCGATGTTACCGAGGAAGAAGCGGAAAAACTTGCAGAGAAACTCGAAGAAAAATATCCGGATTTGGATGTAATGCTCCAGAGCGGCAAACAGCCGTTATACTATTATATCATTTCCGTGGAGTGATAAAGAATGCTTTCCAAACCCATAACCGCACTTAGGGGTGTAGGTCCGGCGAAAGCAAAGGATTTTGCCCGGCTCGGCGTGGACACGGTACAGGATTTAATTACCTATCTGCCGCGAGATTACGAGGACAGAAGTGCGACAAAAACGATAATTGAAGCAAACGACGGTGAAACGGTGTGCATAATTGCCACCGTTTTTTCGCCTGTGTACGTGCGCCATGTTCGCAAGGGATTATCTTTATACAGCGCGGAATTGGTGGACGAAACGGGAAAAATCACTGCAACGTGGTTTAACAATAAGTACATACAAAATAGTTTAAAAAAGGGTGAGTGGTATTCCTTTTATGGTAAGGTTAAGAAAATCGGCGGCAAAAAGCAGCTGGACAATCCGATTTTTGAACCGGCTGAAAAAGGCGTGAGTACGGGACGTATAGTGCCGATATATCCGCTTAGTGCAAATTTAACGCAAAAAGCGCTGCAGACCTTAATGGCGCAGGCAGTGAACTATGTGGATTTACTGCCGGAAGTCTTGCCTGAATATCTGCGCCGTGAATTTGAACTTTGCGATAAAAACTATGCCTATACAAATATACATTTTCCGCAAAGTTTTCACGATTATCAGATTGCAAGAAAACGTCTTGTGTTTGAAGAACTGTTTTTGTTGCAGATGGCGTTGCACGGCATAAAAAATCAAACGAAGCGTAAAACGGCATACGTATTTGACGGTGCTGATGCGGCGCGTGCGTTTGTCGGCGCATTGCCGTTTGAATTGACCGGCGCACAAAAGCGCGTTATAGGAGAAATTTTGCAGGATTTCAAGAGCGGTACGCCGTCGAACCGATTGGTGCAAGGCGACGTCGGCTCCGGTAAAACCGTTGTAGCTGCGGCGGTCATGGCGGCGGTCAGCGCGCAGGGGTATTGCTCTGCCATGATGGCGCCGACGGAAATTTTGGCCGCACAGCACTATGAAACTTTATTAAAATTTTTCGGGAACAGTCAAAGGATTTGCCTCTTGACCGGCTCGCTTGCGCAGGCAAAAAAACAAAAACTGCAAGCGGAGATTGCAGCAGGAGAATATGATATTATTGTAGGTACGCATGCTTTGATTCAAAATAAGGTGGAAATTCCGAACCTTGCATTGGTTGTGACCGATGAACAACATCGTTTCGGTGTGTTACAACGCGATGCGATTGCAGATAAGGGCAACAAACCGCATACGGTGGTTATGAGTGCGACGCCGATTCCGAGAACGCTGGCGCTGATTTTGTACGGTGATTTGGATATTTCCGTCATTGATGAATTGCCGCCGGGCAGAAAAAAGATTGAAACGTACTGCATTGATGAAGACAAGCGTGCACGTATGTACAATTTTGTGCGCAAGCAGGTCGATGCAGGGCATCAGGTATATATAGTCTGTCCTTTGGTGGAAGAATCCGAAAGCGAAACGGTGGATTTGTCCGAACTTAAAAATGTGACGGATTATGCAGAAAGTTTGCAAAGCGACGTTTTTCCGGATTACACGGTTGCCTTTTTGCATGGTCGGATGAAAGCGGTGCAGAAAGATGAAATTATGCGCCGGTTTAAAGCGGGCGAGATACAGATTCTGATTTCCACCACGGTTATTGAAGTTGGCGTGGATGTGCCCAATGCGAATCTGATGGTCATTGAAAATGCGGAGCGATTTGGACTTAGCCAACTGCATCAGCTTCGCGGTCGTGTGGGGCGCGGCGCTGAACAAAGCTACTGTGTATTATTAAATCGCGGTACGGGCGACATCGCCAAAAAACGCATGCAGGTGATGTGTGCCTCCAATGACGGCTTTTTCATTTCGCAGGAGGATTTGAAGCTGCGCGGGCCGGGTGACTTTTTCGGTGTGCGTCAGCACGGTCTTCCAAGTATGAAAATCGCCAATCTGTTTACGGATGTGCAAATTTTAAAATCGGCGCAGGCAGCGGCGGAGCGTGTGCTGTCCTCAGATGCAAAACTGGAGCGCGAAGAACACTGTCAAATCCGTGTGCAAATACAAAAACTTGCCGCGCGTTTGTTTCTTTAAAAATTAGTTAAATAGCCATTTTTTACACCTCATAAAAACAGCTGATTTGCACAAATTATGATTGTAAACCAGATGAGGAGGTGAAATGAAAATGGCTAGAAACAAGCAGAACCTTGTTCCGGAAGCTCGTGAAGCTTTGAACAGATTTAAGATGGAAGCAGCTAACGAAGTTGGTGTAAACCTCAAGGAGGGTTACAACGGTGACCTGACCAGCAAGCAGGCAGGTAGCGTAGGTGGTCAGATGGTAAAAAAGATGATCAGTTCCTATGAGCAGAACATGAAGTAAGAAACGCAATAGCGGGCAAAATTGGGCATGTGTCAATTTAGACAGATGCCCAATTTTCCGTTTGGTGAAATTATGTTTGAAAAACTAAAAAAGTTAAAGATTGTAAAGCTTGGTCTTTGGTGCGGTGCGGTTGCAAAAAAGTATGAACTTTCACAGATTTCGGCAGGTATTGCATATTATTTTACGTTGTCCGTTTTTCCGTTTTTGATGTTTTTGGCGGCGTTATTAGGTTTGCTAAACTTACCGGCAGATGTGTTTGCATCTATGCTCGTCACTGTGCTGTCTGAGACAGTGGCAAATACTGTAATGGGGTATTATGCTTATCTTACATCGGTGTCTAATGTGTTTTCTTTAGTGATTGGTCTGGGATTATCGCTTTACTCGGCATCGCGTGCGATCGGCGCATTGGTGCAGGGGATACAAAAAATATATGTTGGCACGGATACGAAGAGCTTCTGGAGAAGATTGATTTGCTCCGTGTTATTCACAGCCGGTATTGGGTTTGCTTTGTTGATTTTATTGATTTTGGCATCTGTGTTGGGTACGATCCCGACGTTGCTTGGTACGGGATTTTGGTTATATTTGCTTTGCGTCGCGGTTATATTTTTCGTATTTACGACCTTTTACTGTCTTGCGCCGTCGCCAAAACTGCCGTTTGCCCGCGCGTGGCCGGGTGGTCTTTTGTGCGTAGGCCTGCTTCATATCATCAGCATCGGTGTCGGCATCTATGTGCGCCTGTCCGTGCGGTTTTCGGTGCTCTACGGCTCTATCGGCGCGATTGTGGTCGTGATGCTGTGGCTGTATCTGTTTGGCTACAGTGTGCTGATCGGTGCGCTTTTAAACCGGTTTTTGCAAATAAAAAAAGGAGCATAGCTCCTTTTTTATTTGTTCATATCATAAAGTAACTTTAAGCCCTTGAGGGTTAAGTTCGGGTCTAAGATGTCGATGACATCTGTTGCTTCTTTAATCAGTGATGCGACACCGCCGGTAGCGATGACCTGCGCAGGCCCCATTTGCTTGCGCATACGACTGACAATACTTTCAATTTGACCGGCATAGCCGTAGATTGCGCCGGACTGCATCGAGTTTATGGTGTTTGTACCGATGACGTTTTCCGGACGAACCAGTTCGATTTTCGGCAATTTTGCCGTTTTTTCAATTAAGGCATCCAACGCGATTTTGATACCGGGGCAGATGACACCGCCGAGGTAGTCGCCGTTTGCCTTGAGCGCACAGAAAGTGGTTGCTGTACCGAAGTCGATAATAATGCTATCGCCCGGATAGAGGTTATGTACAGCTACTGCATTGACGATGCGGTCCGCACCGACCTCGCTCGGATTATCTGTTAAAATTCGAAGTCCTGTATTTACCTCTTTACTGATAATAATCGGCGTATGTCTTAAATAGCGCTTAATTGCGCGCTCTAAAGAAAACATAATCTGCGGAACAACCGAAGAAACTACAACAGCTTCAATATCGCGGATTTGCAAGCCGCTGTGTGCCAAAAGTTGTGAAAAGAAAATACCGGTTTCATCCGAACTGCGCTGAAAATCCGTCGACATTCTCCAACTGCGGATAAGCTCGTTGTCTTCAAATGCACCTACAACAATATTTGTGTTACCAACGTCAATTACAATAATCATTTTATCACCTCAAACCAAGTATATCGGTTTTTATAATTCCGTTTTCGATTTCAAGTACAGCGCAGGTTGGCCATATACCTGCACCGCTGCCGGGGTTAATGATGTGAACGCCGTTTTCCGTGCGGTCGCAGGACTGGTGCGTATGCCCGAACACCGCAACGGCTGCACCGTGCTCTTTTGCGGCATCGGCAATATCTTCATAGGTTTCTTTCACCTTGTAGCGATGCCCATGCGTTAAAAACAATTTCACGCCGTCAAAATCTAAAACAAGGTCGGCAGGCAAGTCTGTATTTGCAAAGTAATCGTTGTTGCCGCGCACGCCGTAAACGGGCAATTCCGGAAAGGCTTTTTTTAAAGTTTCCACATCTTCGGAAACATCGCCTGCAAACAATACCGCGTCCGTATTGCCACGCATATTTTCTAAAAAACGAATGCAATGTGCAGTATGTCTGTGTGTGTCGGAAAAAGCAAAAATACGCATTTGGTATACGCTCCTGTCTTTGATATGGTTATTTTAACACAAAAGTGTCTGCGATACAACAATAAATTCATTTCTTTTTGATTACCGGCCGGAAAACAAGTTGACATTAAAATGGGCGTGGTGTATAATATTTAGGTGTTTTATGTAGAAAAATCGGAGGTAGCTTATGAATTCCATTCCCGAAATCTTTGGCACTATGGTGTTTAATACGAAGGTGATGAAAGAAAGATTGCCGGCAGACACTTATGCTGAATTGCAAAAGACAATTAAAGACGGTGCGCCGCTTTCCGTAGATGTGGCAGATGTGGTTGCAAATGCCATGAAAGACTGGGCGATTGAAAAGGGTGCAACGCACTATACGCACTGGTTTCAGCCGATGACGGGTATTACGGCGGAAAAGCATGACAGTTTTATTGAGCCTGCCGAGGAAGACGGCGTGATTATGGAATTTAAAGGCAAGGCCTTGATCAAGGGTGAATCCGATGCTTCCAGTTTTCCGTCGCGCGGTATCCGTGCAACTTTTGAGGCGCGCGGTTATACGGTGTGGGATCCGACGTCTTATGCATTCATCAAAGACGGCACGCTGTGTATCCCGACGGCGTTTTGCTCGTATAGCGGCGAGGTGCTCGACAAAAAGACACCGCTTTTGCGTTCTGTGGAGTTAATCAATAAGCAGGCACTTCGTATTCTGGCATTGCTCGGTAAAACCGAAGTGCACCATGTAATTACCACGGTCGGCGCAGAGCAGGAATATTTTTTGGTAGATAAACACTATTACGATAAAAGAAAAGACCTGATTTTTGCAGGCAGAACCTTGTTTGGTGCACCGGCGCCGAAGGGGCAGGAGCTGGAAGACCATTACTACGGCAACATTAAGCCGCGTGTGTCTGCTTACATGAAAGAGCTTGATGAAGAGCTCTGGAAGCTCGGCGTGCTTTCGAAGACAAAGCACAATGAGGTTGCGCCGGCACAGCACGAGATGGCGCCGATTTACAATACTGCAAACATTGCAACCGACCACAATCAGCTTACGATGGAGGTTATGAAAAAGGTTGCCTTAAAGCATGGGCTTGTGTGCCTTCTGCACGAAAAGCCGTTTGCAGGTGTGAACGGCAGCGGTAAGCATAACAACTGGTCGCTCAACACCGATACGGGTGAGAATTTGCTCAACCCGACTAAGCGTCCGTATGAAAATACGCAGTTTTTAGTATTCTTGACCGCGGTCATTAAAGCGGTGGACAAGTATCAGGATTTGTTGCGTGCATCGGTAGCGAGCGCGGGCAATGACTGCCGTCTGGGCGGGCATGAAGCACCGCCGGCGATTGTGTCGATGTATGTCGGCGATGAACTGGAAGGCGTGCTCGATGCGATTGAAAAAGGTGTTACATATGAACAGCACTCTGCGGCGCGTTTTGAAAGCGGCGTGGATGTGCTGCCGAATTTCAGAAAAGATACAACGGACAGAAACCGCACTTCGCCGTTTGCGTTTACGGGCAACAAATTTGAGTTCCGTATGGTCGGTTCGTCTTTCTCGATTTCCGACTCCAATATCGTACTTAATACGATTGTAGCGGAAGCGCTCGACGATATGGCAACCGAACTGGAAAGTCTGGCAGTTTGCGATGAAACGGCAGTACGTGATTTGATTCGCAGAACGTATATTGCACACAAGCGCATTGTATTTAACGGCAACAACTATTCCGAAGAATGGACACAGGAAGCAAAAAGACGCGGCCTTCTCAATTTGAAGACTACGCCGGAGGCATTGCCTGCATTTGTTGCAGAAAAAAATATTGCGCTGTTTGAAAAGTATGGCATTTTCACTAAAACGGAGATGCAGTCCAGATGCGAAAGTATGCTGGAAAACTACTCCAAGGTGCGCCACATTGAAGCACTCACTATGCTGAATATGGCAAGAAAGGACATCATGCCGGCGGCGGTTTTATATATGCACGAGCTGGCGGACACACAGAGCGCAAAGGCGAAAATCGGTATTGCAACCGAGCAGGATGCAGAGCTGATTTTGGCAAAGAAACTGTCTGCGCTCATTACCAAGCTGTACAACGATACGGAGGCGCTGGATGCGGCGCTTTCGGAGGTGACGAAAATCGAGGATGGCGCGGCGCAGGCACCGGCCTATAAAGAAGTGGTATTGCCGTGCATGGATGCGCTGCGTGAAACGGCAGACACCATTCAGAGTATGACCGGCTCTAAGTATTGGCCGTACCCGACTTATGACGATTTGATGTTCGGGGTTTGATTCTGATAAGGAAAAGGGATGTGTATATTTTATACACATCCCTTTTTGAGTTTTAGAAGCAAAGAATCTTTTTCGTTTTCAACCTTCCCGTCGATGACCTGCATCAAAAGCGCGGTCAGGACTTCGCCGATTTGCTTGCCGGTGTAACCCAAGGCGGCAACATCTTCGCCGCGAATTTTCAAATCCGAAATGCGGTAGGGCAGATTGTTTTCTGCAATCATATCTAATGTACGGATGGCATCCGCATTTTGCTGTAAGTGAAGTAAGAAACGCAGATGCGCTTCGCCGTATCGATAGAGTGCACGCTGTAGCTCTGCTTGCCCGGCGGAAAAGACTTCATTTGCATGCGCCATGGAAAATTCCAATGCGCTTGATGTCTTGCTGTCTGTTTTCAATGCATCAATGGCCGTTTTACATTGTTCGAAATGGCTTGCGTTTGGCATCAAAAGTGCGCCGAAACGCTGAGCGGCATCTTCCGGCCAAGAGGTCAGTTTTTGCAATTGCGATGTAAAAGCATCGGTGTTCCACGCGGGCACGATGGTGAAAAATACCTCTGAAAAGTTATGCAAAATGCGTGCGGCATCCTTGCCGCACAGCAGTTTAAAAAGTTCCGTCCGGATACGCTCGGCAGATACGTTTAACAAAAGTGCGCGGTTTTCTATAATTGCTTCTGCGGTGTTTTGCTCGATTTCGAAGCCGAGCACCGCGGCGAAACGCAGGGCACGCAGGATGCGCAGGGCATCTTCGTGAAAGCGCATGTCCGCATTGCCGACACAGCGCAAAATATGATTTTTTAAATCCGCTTTGCCGCCGTACAAATCTACGAGACCGCGTGTGGGCGAATAGGCCATGGCATTTACGGTAAAATCACGTCTGGCCAAATCGGCATCAATGTTTTTTACGAACGTGACATTTTCGGGATGACGGTTGTCTTTGTAATCGCCGTCTGTACGGTAAGTGGTTACCTCTACGGGCTTGCCGTCGGAAAGCACCGTTACCGTCCCGTGCTTTAAACCGGTTAAAATCACTTTGCATACACCCTCAAAAAGGTGCTGTACGGTTTCCGGTGCGGCATTTGTGGTTACATCAAAGTCGTCGGGCGCATGGCCGCGAAGCGCATCGCGCACGCTGCCGCCGACAATGTAGGCCTCATAACCGTTTTTTTCGAGTATATCTAATATGAATTTGACATAGTTTGGTATCTGTATCATAGGCTCAGTAAAGTTGTTTTAGAAGCAAACTTGCATCTGCTTCGGTTAAAGTGTCACGTGTGTTGGAGAATACAACCAGGCCGCGCGCATCGTAAAATACATTTACGTCCATGATTTCGCTTAGGGCGCGGACCGGTAAAAACATACGTCCGTTTGCAAGTACCGGCGGTTGGTCAAGTGTTTTAGCACAGGTTTCATACTGCTTTGTTTCTGCGTTAAATTTCAAATAACTTAAATCACCGATGTTTTCACGAAAGGCTGCGTAAAGGCAGTCGCTTTTCAAAATGGCGCTTGCGCTTAAACTGTCCCAGGCAATAGACCAACCGGGCAGATTTTCGGATAAAAAGCGCATCGGTACAAGCGTGCGGTCGTTTGCGGTAAATGTTTTTACAACTGGGTTGTCTTTGTCAATATACGTTTTTTGACCGTTTACAAGTGCGCTCGGCGCGTCGATGAGCAGTGCGATTTCAAACGAATTGTTGTTTTTATCCGCTACGGTTGCATAAGCAAAGCTGTGTGTTGGTTTTGTTTGTTCGGATGCGGTGTAATTGCCGTCTTGCATTATGTAGTATTTTCCGTTTCGCATATCCTGTACGAGCATACAGCCTTCCGAAAAACCGCCGTAACTGACAGCGCGGTAGTTGAGCGAAGAAAAGATGACGGTGCCTTCTAAATTGCGTATGGTAAACAGACCGTTTTCCAAGCCGACACTGATGCCGTTGGCATACGGGGTCGGGACACCTTCTGTGTCAGGGGCAATCAGTAGTTCGTTTCCGCTTTTGTCTATCAAAACCAATGTATCATCTGTGGTGCGTTTTGCCCAACAAACACCGTCGGAAAAAGCCCCTGCACTTGTATAGCGTCCTTGCGCAATTAAGGTGCTGCCTTTGGTGTCTATAAGCTGCATCTCGAAATCCAAAAAGTCATCGCCGCAATTGGTGCTGACCCAACATACATCTTCGTAAAAAGAAGAAACCCATACATAGGTCGTGTCATTTACAAAATTGCCGTCTGTACCGAGCAGGCGGTAACCGCCGTCGCTTGCAGCGCTCCAACACACGCCGCATGCGTACGCGCCGACCGGTTGGTGTTCCAGTTTGTCTGCAAAAGCGAGGGCGCGGCCGGTTTGGTCTATGTAAAAACTTTTTGTGTTTTTTTCTACCAAAGCAAGACCGTCATGAAACTGTCCGGCATTGTCAAAGGCGGGGGCGATTTCGAAAAGATTATCTTTGCTGATATAGCCGTACGTGCCGCCGGCAAGCGTGACGGGGGCAAGACCGTTTTCAAAAGAGAGTGCATCAGTATAGGAAAAGTCAATTTTCATACTGCCGTCTTTGCCGATAAAACCGGATTTAAACGACTCGTTTTTTGCAGCAAACAGCCCCTCGCTGCAGGGGAGTGCATCTAAAATCTCACCTTCATAGTCAATCGGGATAAAGCTAAAGCGCTGTGAAGGGGATGAGGCGGTTGCCGAAAAAGCGCTCATGCAAAAGAGGAGCGCCAGAAAAAGGCAGATATGTTTTTTTGGATAGATGTGCATAGTTTTTTTCCTCGGATTAAATATAGTTGTTGTCAAAATTAATGACTACATAGTATGTATCATTGTATTCGTGGAGCTTTTTTTGAATTTGTTTGGTGATTTCCTCATTTTTAAAATGAAAATTATAAGGCACAACCACATCGAAAATCAAATTAGTATGCGTCGGGCCCGTCACCATACGAAAATCATGCAGACTCAGTTCTTCCGAAACGGCATGCAGAATTTCACAGGCAAGTTTTTTAGTTGTGGTGATCAGTTCGTTGTCGGTTTCTACCGGATCCATGTGAATGACTGCATCACAACCTAAGTTTTCGCTGAGTGTTTTTTCGATTAAATCAATTGTGTCGTGCAGGGCAAGCACATCGCCGGAAGAGGGGACTTCCGCGTGTAAAGAAACCATAAAGCGCGTCGGCCCATAATTGTGGATGATCAAATCATGAATGCCCAAAATACCGTCGTGTGACATAACGATTTTTTCAATTTTCTCTACAAATTCTTTATCGGGCGGCGTGCCGAGCAGGGGAGAAAGCGCATCCTTGATGGTCGAAAATCCTGCGTACAAAATGACCAAAGACACAAGAGCGCCCAGATAGCCGTCCACGGGCAAATCGGATATTTTAGTGATGAATGCACCCAGTAAAATCACTAAAGTTGCCGCGGCATCAGACAAAGAATCTTTTGCGGTTGCTATGCAAGCAGTCGAGTTAATCTTTTTGCCGATTGCGCGGTTAAAAAAGAACATCCAGAGTTTTGTTAAAACGGCAACACACAATAAAATAACGGATAACGTGTTAAACTGTGCGCGTGTGCCGGAAGTGATTTTCTCAAAGGAGGATTTGAGCAGTTCCATGCCCATCAAAAGAATGATAATAGACACAAAAAGTGCGCTTATGTATTCAATACGCCCGTGCCCAAACGGGTGGTCCTTATCCGCCGGTTTGCCCGACATTTTAAATCCGATGAGCGAAATAATGGATGCGCCGGCATCGGAAAGGTTATTAAAGGCGTCTGCAATCATTGCAATGGAGGCGGAAAGAAAACCCGCGACCATTTTGCCTGCAAACAAAAGCAGGTTGAGCGCGATGCCGACCGCGCCGCTGAGTATACCGTATTGTCGGCGTACGCCCTCGTCGGCTGTGTTTTCGCTGTTCTTTATAAAGAGTTTGAATAATAGCTGACTCATCAGTAGGACCCCTTTTAAATATCTTATTTTATTATGCCATAAAATTGCGATTAAGTCAAGAAAACAGCCTGCCGAAATTGGCAGGCTGCTATTTTTATTCAAGCATTGTCAGAGGGTCAATATGCTCACCGTCCTTGAGCATTTCAAAGTGCAGATGACTTTCTTCGGCGGCTTCATACAGTGCGGAATTTCCGACGGTACTGATGATTTCACCGGCGCGGATATGCTGACCTTTTTCGACCAGCATACCGTTTGCGAGGTTGGCATATACGCTTTTGATACCGTTTTGATGGTCAAGCACCACCGTGATGCCGAGACGGGCGTCGGTATACACTTCTTCTACAATGCCGTCCGCGCAGGCGAGTACATCACTGCCGGCTTCGGCGCTGAAGTCTGTGCCGGAGTGTACACGCCAATCCGACATGGTTTCGGAATAGACCAGGGTGTTGCCGGAGTAGGCCTTTTGCAGTGTGCCTTCCACGGGAAAGATATAGACCGTCGATTCTTTTTCAACCTCGGTTGCCGTGGCGGATGCCGGCAAGGACACGTTGGATTGTGTGTCCGGCGTAAATGTGGTTTCATTGCGTTTTTCTTCTATAGCGTCCGGTTCAAGCTCCGGCGGAAAATAGTCTGCCAAATCGGGGAGCGGTTCATTCTGTTTTGGTGCGCTGTATTGTGCAATATCGGATTGCGGTGCATTTTCTTGAAGCTTTGGCGCGTAACTGAGCAACATATACGTTGCGGAAACTGTAACGATACATAGTGCAAGCACTATGTAGTAGCGTTTTTCTTTCAACCATTGTTTGAATTTGTTTTTGTTTTCGGACATAAATACCAGCCTTTCTTTATTCGGATGCTGTTATTTTTGCCGGAAACGCATGGGAATATACAAAAAACCGCAGTTTCCTGCGGTTTTAAAATCACGATTGTTTTTCAATCACACAAACGGCCATTTTTACAAAAACTTCTTTGAGAAGCGGCAATTTGGCGAGCGGTGCAAGCGGCGCTCGAAGCGGTTCTTCTTTGTAATAAGCCGGGCGGATGCCGAGTGCTTTCAATATCTTTTTGTATCGGCGAATCGTCATGTGATTGATATAGGAAAAATAGGGTTTGCCCTGTGCATTTTCCGAGATACGGAACGACAGGCGCGCTTCGCCGTCTGGATACTGCATTGCTAAGTGGCGATACGCTTCAATGAGCACGCTTTCGCTAAAGAACATATGTACCCAAGGAATGAAAATGGCATCGCTTAAATGTGCGCCAAAGGGGTGATGGTAGGGTGGAAAATTGATAAAGATTTTACCGCCTTTTCTTAAAACGCGTGTGCACTCCTGCAAAACGGCTTTAGGATTGTCTACGTGCTCCATGGCATCATTCATAATGATGGTGTCGATACTGTCTGTGTCAAACGGCAGTTTTGCGGCATCCGCACAGACGAACTCGAACTTGTCCGCCAGACCGAGATTTTCGGCAAGGGCTTCTGCTTCTGTACGATATTTTTCCAGGATTTCCACGCCGATGACCTTTTTTGCACCGCACGATGCGTAGTAGAGCGATTTGCCGGCCGCGCCGCAACCAATATCTACTACGGTTTTGTTTTCAAACATTTCCTCGACGGTATACCGTTTTGTATAAAAACTGATGGTTTGTGCACCTTTTTCAAATTGCCACATTGCGTAGGATTTTACGCCCTCATTTTGCAGATTGAACGGATGCACCGGTGCTTTAAACATCTTATTTAAAGCGAGTAAAAGTTTTGTCGCCGGTTTCATACTAACTCCTCCGTAAAAATAGAAAAACCCCGCTGTGCCGTAATCTAATACCTTTATTTGACCTGCAAATGCAGGTGGGCAACCGCCTTGTGTTTCGCGCTTCCTCTTCCGTATAGGGAGGCCTGCAATCCGCACATAGAGCATAGAATCCCATATTAAAAGTGTTGGTAAAATAAATGGTATACATACGCACACCGCAGGGAATATTCTGTTTTTTTATTCGTCTTCGAGACGGTTCTGGAATTCTTCAAATACTGCCTGTAATTCGGCTTCGTCTTCAATGACCACCAAGGTGTCTTCATCATCGTCGTTTTGCTCGATTCTGAAAATAACGACTTCGTCATTTTCTTCTCCGTTTTCGAGGACTTCTAACAAAACAACATAAAGATTGTCGTTGTAGGAGACGGTATCGAGATGTTCAAATTCGATTTCTTTGCCGTCTTCATCATATAAAGTAATTGTGTTTTCCATATCAGCCATTTTATTTCTCCTTGCAAGATTTAATATACACATATTTTATTATAATCATGCGCGTCTGTCAACAAATTTGCAAAAGAAAATTTTGCATAAATGAAATTTTCTATGCATAGCATGAAAGCAGAAACGGAGGAGATGCAAATGAGAAGCGTGCAGCTGCAAAATGCACCGGCACAGATTCTGCGTTGCCTGCCGCAGTCTTTGCGCGAAGCGATTTCGGAAAAAGATTTGCTGTATGCCGAAGAACTTCGTCTGCGCGCTGGCGCGCCGATGATGCTGGTGCGCGGCGGACAGAGTGTGCCGTTGCGCGCAAGCGCGGTGACGGCGCAGGAGATTGAACAGACGGTGATGCGCATTTGTAATCATTCCGTCTATGCGGCGATGGAGCAAATTAAAAACGGATTTTTGCTTTTGCCGGGCGGTGTGCGTGTCGGACTTTCGGGAAGCGTGCTTTCAAATGGAGGACGGATTGAGAACATAAAGGAGTTTACGGGATTAAACTTTCGCGTGCCACGTGAAATTACGGGTTGTGCGGACAAACTGCTTTCGCATATTTTCCAGAGCGGGCGAGTGAAAAATACGGTTCTGATTTCGCCGCCGGGTTGCGGAAAAACGACGATTTTGCGCGATTTGGTACGCTTGCTTTCTGCGCGCGGTCTGAAAGTGTGCGTGATAGACGAGCGAGATGAAATCTGTGCAATGCACGCAGGTCTTCCTGCGTTTGATATCGGTGAAAATACGGATGTGCTCCGGCTTTGCCCGAAGGAAGCCGGTGTGCCGCTTGCAGTACGCACGCTGTCACCGCAGGTGATTGTGACCGACGAACTGTGGGGCGACGCGCAGTTTGCAGCGATGAATGATGCGGCCGCGTGCGGTTGCAGCGTTGTGAGCACCATGCACGGCACAGGGCGGCAAAATTTAGCGCAGGACACGCTGTTTGAGGTGTATGTCACGCTCGGGCGAAAAAACGGACCTGGCACACTCAAGGAGGTGTATACGCGTGTTTAAACTTTGCGGTGCACTGCTGGTGCTCGGGGTGAGTGTGTATGCGGGAATCAGCAATTGGAAACGGATGCAAATGCGCGTGCGTATGCTTTCAAAGCTGACGGCGGCGCTGGAACTTTTAAGTACGGAAATCGTGTTTTTACAAACGCCTTTGCCGCAGGCGGCAGAAAAGGTTGCGCGGCAAACGGATTGCGCGGTGCTTTATGCGTTTGCAAAGGAATTGAAGGCCGGCATCTTACCGCAAACGGCTATGCAGAGAGCAGTGCAGCGAAACGAAGTTGTAAATGCGCAGGATGCGGACTTGCTTGTCTGGATTGCCGGCGGTCTTGGGTGCAGCGATATCGAGGCACAAAGACGGCATATTGAAAGCGCTGTCCAAAGGCTTGGAGTACAGACGGCGCAGGCGCGAGAAGTTTTACAAAACAACGGGCGGCTGTCTGTCGGCGCAGGGGTGCTCGGCGGGTTGCTTTTGGTAATCATGCTTTTATAATAAGAGCGCACTTAAGGAGGAAACGCTATGGGCGTGGATTTGATTTTTCAGATTGCCGCCATTGGTATCATTGTGGCGGTACTTAATCAATTGCTCATCCGCTCCGGTCGTGAGGAGCAGGCAATGATGACAACGCTGGCAGGCTTGATTGTGGTCTTGTTTATTTTGATCGGGCAAATCAGCACGCTGTTTGATACCATTAAGACGGTGTTTAATCTATGATCGGGCTTACGCAGTTTGTCGGTATTGCGTTTTGCGGATTGATGGTATGCGTTCTGCTCAAAAGCATGCAATCTGCGCTGTTTCCGGCCGCGGCGTTGCTCACATGTGCAATTTTGCTGATGTATTCTTTAAACCTTGCAATGCTCGTCATGGATTATGTGGAGCGTCTGGCTGTGCGCTACGGCTTGGCGGATGGGTATTTACAGGTGGTGTTTAAAGTCATCGGCATCGGTTACGTCTGTACGCTTGCGGCGCAACTGTGCAAAGATGCGGGACAGGCTTCCGTGGGCGTGCAGGTGGAGCTGTTCGGCAAACTTTTGATTTTGGTACAAGCGCTGCCGATTGCCGCGAAACTGATTGATACGCTGACGGGGATGATGTAGTGCAAAGGAGAATACCTATGAAAAAACTTGTGTTGCTCGTATTGGCTTTTTTGCTTTTGTTCTGCCTGAGTGCAAAGGGCGAAATGCAGCCGGAGACACTTTTGGAGCAATATGATTATGAGGTTGCGCAGCCGGACGGGAGCTTTCGCGAAAATACACGGCGTATTCTTACGGGAGAGACAAACTTTGCCTTTGACGGTCTGTTTTCTAAAGTGATGGACTTGGTACGCACGTTCGGCGGTGATGCGGTGCGGCTGCTATTAAAGGTTGTAGCAGTCGGCATACTGTTTGCTGTGCTGACCGAGATGCAGCACAGTCTGGGCGCAGAGCGTGTGCGAGACACAGTATTCTTTGCGGGCTATCTGGTAATTTCGGGTTTGCTGGCTGAGGCGTTCGGTGCGGCAATGCACAGCTTTGAAAGCGCGGTAGACAGCGCGGTGCTTTTTATCAACGGAAGTGTGCCGATTTTGTGCGGTCTGCTGGTTACGGGCGGTAAAGGACTAATTGCGGCAGCGGTAGAGCCTGTAGTGCTGACCGGATGCGTGCTCTTATCCAATGCGGTGCGCTTTTTTATCGTGCCGCTTTTGTACTGCGTGGCTGCATTGCAAATGGTCAGCGGTGTAAGTAAGACTGTATCTGTCAGCGGACTTGCCGGTTTTTTGCAAAGAATGGTAAAATGGGGTCTGTGTCTGCTCTTAACGGCTTTTGCCGGACTGTTGGCGGTGCAGGGCTTTGGGGCAGGCACGATGAGCGTACTGCGTGCAAAAACCTCGCGTTTTGTGGTTTCCAACGCCGTACCGGTTGTGGGCGGACTTTTGTCGGATACCTTAGAGGCGCTTGCCGTGAGTGCGCGTGCGGTGCGCAGTGCAACGGGGGTTGCGGGACTGGTGGCATTGTTTGGTATCTGTCTTGCGCCAGTGGTACGGTTAGGACTGACATCGCTTTTGTTTCAACTGGCGGCCGCGGTGATGGAACCGGTGGCAGACCGGAGAATTTACTCTGCGGTTTCCTCGGTCGGTGAGGTGATTGCGCTGATGCTTGGCGTGCTGTGCGCGGTGTTTGTAATGCTGGTCATTTGTATAGCGATGCTGATGAGGATTGGTTGATATGGGCATATTACATAACTTTACAGTGAGCGTGCTTGTGATTGCGGTTGTGTGCTTTTTTTGCGAAGCACTCAGCATGGACGGGCCGCTTGCGAAATACACGTCCTGTGTGACGGGGTTGGTGGTTTCGCTTGTGCTCGTCAGTACACTTTTGCAGGTGCGTACGGTGGATTTTTCTGAGTTGACGATACCGATGCAAACACAAAGCTCCGCGCAAACGCAAACCGAAGCGGATGCCGTACTTGCGGCGTTTAAAACGGCATTGACGGAGGCGGTGGAGAGCGGCCTTGCGCAAAATCTGGGCGTGCAGGCAAAGGCAAGGGCACAGGTCACGCATACAGACGGTGTTTTGACGGTGACCGGATTGGAAATTGCGGCGGATACCGCCCATGCGACCGCCATTGAAAATTATGTGCAGGCGCAGTTCGGGATTATGCCGCGCGTGGAAGAGGCGGAGGAATGATGGAGAAAATACAGTGGAATAAATTTTTGCAAAACAAGCATATTTTGCGCCTCGGCATCATATTATTTACAGGCATCCTGCTTTTGTGCCTTGGCGGCAGTCCGCAAAAAGAGAAGGGTAAAAGTGAAAATACACCGGTGCCGGACGGGCAACCTTATGCGGAAACCGAGCGCCGTCTTGAACGGATTTTGTCCGAAATCCAGGGCGTCGGCGATGTCAGTGTGATGATTACCTATGACGGTACGGGAAAGCGTGAGTATTTAACCGATGTGAGCCGCACCCAACAAAGAGAGGAAGTTAAAAGCAATACGAGTGAGAATTACACGGCTGTATTGCCCAAGGATAGTCCGGTGATTGAAAAAGAAGTCTATCCGAAGGTGCGCGGCGTGGTGGCGGTGTGCGAAGGCGCAGGCAGTACATCCGTGCGCGAACAGGTATTTATGGCGATTAAGGCGGCCTTGGATGTGGAGGAGCACCGCATCGGCGTCTTTGCAAAATAGAAAATAAATTCGTGAGGAGGCAGAAGTATGATGATGGTGATGAAAAGAAAGGAAGTTTTAATCGGGGCACTGATTTTGCTCATCGGTGTGGCGGCATTTATCAATTTTAACTATGCGGGGACGGATGTTCCGGCGCCGGCAGAGCAGGTAAACAGCGAAGCGGTGGAGCAGGGCGAAGTCGAAAGTACGCCAACCGGTAAACTCGGTGAGGCGCAACTCGTCAGCGCACCGGTGCAGGAGTATTTCAGTCAGGCGCGTGTCAGCCGTGAAAGCGCGAGAAGCACGACACTTTCGCGTTTGAATGCAATTTTGGAAAATGAAAATGTGGATATGGAAACCAAACAGCAGGCACAAAAGGATTTGCTTGCCATTGCAAGTGTGTCTGACAAAGAGGCGGCGGCAGAGAATATGATTAAGGCAAAAGGCTTTGCCGATGCCGTAGTCTATGTTGCGGGGGACACGGCGAGTGTGACCGTCAAAGCCACCGCGCTGACGCAGGCGGATGTTGCCAAAATTCAGGATATTGTTGCCGGCCAGACCGCAGTTTCTATAAAAAATATAAAAATTGTTGAAGTTGAGTAAAAAACGTGGTATACTATAAGCAGATGCGTCAGTATCTGAACACCGCCTTAAATGGTAAAAATCATATTTTTCTGCGTTGTTGAGCTTGAAATACGCGAGTATTCCTTCGCTCTTCCGCCTTGAAAAATTATAATTTTTTCGCATTTAAGGTCAGTGTTGATTTTTGTCAGGCATTTTT
>JAZRUW010000029.1:0-67010 GCA_045652745.1 Clostridia bacterium | reverse complement strand
CAAATCAACAAATACCACATGGTCCACGACATTTCCGCTGGACAAGACAAGAAAAAAGGATTATACTGAAAGTACACAAATGAAATTGAATCTGGCAGCGTTCGACGATGACGAGGTTGCAGGCTCGGCGGTGGATTACCTCTACGACAAGAAAAACCAAAGCAAAACGAACTGCTTAACGCCTTCAAAGGTTCACAGTTTGAAAGTTTGCTAAAGCCCTCTACATCTTACAGTGCGTATGAAGAAAGGTTTAAGAATGTGCAAGATAGCGTACGCAGTGCACCGGAGCAAGGTGAGTACCTCAGTGTTTTGCAACCGACGCTGGCGTATAATGTATCGAAACAACCGGAGAACAAACAGTTTTCATCCGGCATCACCTACAGCGGATATAATGACAACGGAAATTTGTATGCGTATAATGGGAAAACAGCGAGCAAAACAGAACAGAGGGGACTGCGGACAATTGAAGATGAGAAATTTAAAGAAAAAAATCCTATTGCATACAATGCATTAACAGATCTGTCAAAGACATGGGAATATCTTGAATTATTGGAAAATCAAGAGGTTGACTCGCGAATTGATTTGAAACAAATGAAGTCAGAGGTTGCGGAATTAGCTACGGTTATCAGAACTATTGGTAATTCAAAATACGTATTTGAACCGTTGGGGGTTAGTGATAGATTAAATAGCGTAGAAAAAGTTTTATATGCATCGAATAATGAACGTGGACAAGATTTAATATGGGCTGGATTGGCGAGCAGAAAGGCAACACAACATATCTTTGGTAATGGATATGCTGTTGATGAAAACTCTGATGCTTTTCGTCATTCATATTGGAATGCGGCATCAACGGCATTGGTTGGTCCCGAGTTCGCAAAGAATTGGGCAAATGCACATGAATATGGCTATTATGGCAACTTTACGAAAGAGGCAATTTCGGGAACTTATATGGATTTATTTAACAATCGGGTTGGCCGATATCAGGGTGATTTGTTAGGACTTGGTGCATATGATGAAGATATTAAAAAGGCAATTTTAGACAGAGTTGATTCAGGCGGATTGTTAAGGCTCAAGGACGGCAAACTGGTTTCTACGGATAAAACAGGGAGGATGTAATGAAAAAAACAATCATACTCTTTATTGTACTTTTTGTTTGTGGTACTTTAATTCTTTTATGGCATCAGTACAACCAAAGCCAGTTTTCAGTGGATAAATGGGATGAGAATATATATGTCCGGGAAAAGATGCTCGATGATTTGCTAAACTCACATGATTTATCTGCTATGTGCTATGACGAGATTGTTTCTTTGCTTGGAACAAACGGGATAGTGCCAAACAGTAAAATTTCATACTATATCGGCAAAAGTTATCTGGGTGCAGTTTTGTTTCACATTTCCTTCGACAGTAACAACAGAGTAGTAAGTTATGCGGTAATTGCAGATTAAGTAACTCCTGTTTCGGAAAGTGAGGAAAATATATGAAAAAATACATTATATGGACCATTATAATACTAGTTGTGCTTGCTTTGCTCAATCCATTATGGTGGCCTATGAATTATATCAGAGCTTATGTATTACTGCGAGTCCCTTTAGGAACAAGCATAACAAAAGCAGAGGAAAAAATATACTACTGGACCTCGTGGGAGATAGATAGGATTGAAGACAGCGGATATGAAAATCCGAGCGATGATGGCGAGACGGTAGTTGGGGTAAAGAGCATAAGAGTGCATCTGGGCCAATATAAAATTCCGCTTGTTACATGTGACGTGCTTGCTTTTTTAGGCTTTGATGAAAACGGAAAACTAATTGATGTAGCAATCAAAAAAGAATATGATTCGCTCTAAATTATGCAGGAAGTTTCGTTGCATTGCCTGTGCTGTCGGCATTTCTTTTCCTTTGTACAGCCTTTATAAACAAGAAAACATTACCGAACGGGAGGCCTATAAAATCGGAGAGGAAATATTTAAATAAACAACATGGCATGAAAATCCGGCTATAGAAATCAGCGATTCAGGCCGGACATGGTATATGCATGCGCTATGCAAATGGGATGTGTTTGATACAGATTTTATGACTAGCACGCTGAGACGGATTTTGTTGTGTCATTGTGTGATAAGAAAACGAGGGGAGCAGTTTTTACTGCTCCTTTTTGTATGCAAGCACGGCAAGAGCAAGCCCTTGCCCTACGCAAAAATTCAAACCAACATTGTAGGTCAATGATTTATCGCTGCCGTTATTGCAAACAAAAAAGGACAGATTGCTCTGTCCTTTTGCTTACAATCAGGATAATTTTTCGATACCTTTCTGAATACGCGCGATTGTTTCTTCCTTACCGAGAAGCTCGGCAATTTCCACGCCGCCGCCCGGCGTGAATTTCTTGCCGGATACAGCTACGCGGAGCGGGAAGAGAATGACGCCGTTCTTTACGCCTAAGGATTCGATGAGCGCAAAGAGTGCATCATGGATGGCATCGTGTGTCCACGCGGTCAAACCTTCCAGTACCGGCAGTATCTTTTCGAGCGCATCTTTCGATACCGCTTCGTCCGTCTTCATCTTCTTGTTGACATACAGCTCTGTGTCATAATCGCAAAGCTCGTCGATAAAGTCAATGTTTTCCGGAATGTCGGAGAATTTCTCCGTACGGTCATGCAAGAGTGCGGACAAAAGTGCATAGTCTACGTCACGCTTTACAGCCTGCTTGTAGTACGGCATTGCCTTTTCAGTAAACTCTTCCATGGTGAGTTTGCGGATATATTCTGCGTTCATCCAGTTGAGTTTGTTGACATCGAAAATCGCCGGGGACTTGCTGATGCCGGCAACATCGAATGCGGCTACGAGTTCGTCGAGCGAGAAAATTTCCTGCTCGGTACCCGGGCTCCAGCCGAGCAGTGCAATATAGTTAATGATGGCATCCTTTAAGTAGCCTTTGTTGATAAAGTCTTCGTAGGAAGCATCGCCCTCGCGCTTGGAGAGCTTCTTTTGCGCATCCTTCATTACCGGAGAGCAATGGATGTATTTCGGAATTTCCCAGCCGAAGGCTTCGTAGAGAAGGTTATACTTCGGCGTGGAGGAAAGATACTCACTGCCGCGGATAACGTGGGTGATACCCATCAGGTGGTCGTCGACTACGTTTGCAAAGTTGTAGGTCGGCAGACCGTCTGCTTTTAACAAAATGTTATCGTCGAGTGTAGAATTTTCTACAACAATATCGCCAAAAACTTCATCGTGAAAAGTGGTTGTGCCTTCCTGCGGAATTTTCTGGCGGATAACGTATGGTACGCCGCTTGCGAGTTTTTCTGCGATTTCTTCCTTGGAAAGCTTCGCGCAGTGGCCGTCATACTTCGGCGGAACTTTTGATGCAGTCTGAATTGCACGCAGTTCCTCTAAACGGTCTTTATCGCAGAAGCAGTAATATGCCGCACCCTTCTCTACGAGTTCTTCGGCATACTTTTTGTACATGCCGCGGCGTTCGCTCTGGATGTACGGGCCACAGCCGCCGTCTTTATCCGGACCTTCATCGTGTACAAGACCTGTGTCTGCGAGCGTTTTGTAAATCAAATCTACCGCACCTTCCACGTAACGCTCCTGGTCGGTGTCCTCAATTCTTAAAATGAATGTACCCTCGTCGCTCGAGCGTGCCAGTAGCCATGCATACAGAGCGGTTCTTAAGTTACCGATGTGCATGTAACCGGTCGGGCTCGGCGCAAAACGGGTTCTTACTTTGTTTGCCATAGTTTTCAGCCTCGCTATTTCAAATTTTCATCTAATATATTATAATTCTTATAAAAAGTATTGTCAATATAAAGTTATGCCCTTCGTAGCAAGTGCTTCCGCAAGTTTTTCCGGCTGAGTTGCACCGGTGACGATGCAGTTTGTCGCTTCGATGACGGATACTCGCCTTTGCGGTCTTTTTCGAATGTAAAATTGAAAATGTAAAGTTGCATATTTTTTTCTTTGGTGGTATACTGATAATTGGATAAATATATATTTACGATGTGCGGAAAGGAGGGGAAGTGCGTGTTTGATTTGCAGCAGCAATTAAAAAAACTGCCCGAGCAGCCGGGTGTGTATTTAATGCACGACAAAGGTGACACGGTGATTTATGTGGGCAAGGCGAAAAACTTAAAAAACCGCGTGCGCCAGTATTTTATGCAAAGCAAAAACCATACGGCGAAAGTGCTGGCGATGGTCAGCCACGTGGCGTGGTTTGAGTATATTATTACCGACTCGGAGCTTGAAGCGCTGGTGCTTGAATGCAATTTAATTAAAAAGCACAAGCCGCACTACAACATCCTTTTAAAAGACGATAAGCACTATCCGTACATCAAGGTGACAATGAACGCGCCGTATCCGCGCATTTCGGCCACGCGCACGATGCTGCCCGACGGGGCAAAGTATTACGGCCCGTATTCGGGCATGAGCGTGGTGCGCCAGACGTTGGATTTGATTAAAAAAATCTTTCTTATTCCGACCTGTAAGCGCAATTTTCCGCAGGACATCGGCAAGGGAAGACCGTGCTTGAATTACCAGATTCACAAATGTTTTGCGCCCTGTCGCGGCGAGGTTTCACAGACGGAATATAAAAAAGTTTTTGAGCAGATTTGTATGTTTTTAGACGGCAAAAGCGAAGAAATTGTGCAGGCTTTAGAAGTGCAGATGATGCAGGCGGCGGAGGCCATGGAGTTTGAAAAAGCGGCGCAAAAGCGCGACTGCATTGCGGCGATTCGCGCTGTCAACGAGCGGCAGAAAATCATTTCCGATGCGCAGACTGACCGTGATGTTGCCGACTTTTTGTCCTATGACGACAAGGCGTTTTTTGAAATGTTTTTAATCCGCGGCGGCCGCATGACGGGCAGGCAGAGTTTTCGCATTGACGGCGTGAGCGAACTGACCGACGGCGAGATTATGGCGGAGTTTTTAAAACGGTACTATTCGGAAACGCGTATTTGTCCGCGCGAGATTATTTTGGGATGTGCGCCAGATGAGCAGGAGATGCTTTCGGAGTATTTAAGCGCGTTGCGCGGAAAAAAAGTGCATTTGACGGTGCCGGTGCGCGGCGAGAAAAAACAGCTGGTGCAGATGCTTTTAAAAAATATCAACAATGCGGTGGACGATTACAAAATCGGCGAGCTCAAACGCGCCACCGAGCGCGATGTATTGGAAAAGCTCGCGGAGTATGCGCACCTGCCGACGTTGCCGAAGCGCATTGAAAGTTACGATATATCCAACACGGGCGGCACGGGGACGGTCGGCGTGATGGTGGTGTTTGAAAACGGCGTAGTCCATAAGGCGGCAAAACGCAATTTCCGCATACAGAGCATCGAGGGACAAAACGACTACGGTGCGATGCAGGAGGTTGTCTGCCGCAGAATGCAACGCGCGCAGGCGGAGCTTGCGGCGATAGAAGCCGGGACGCTCGATAAAAAAGATGCCAAATTTTTGCCGTTGCCCGATTTGATGCTCATTGACGGCGGTACGGGCCATGTAAATGCGGTGCGTGAGGCGCTTGCGCCCTTCGCGCCCGAATTTGCCGTTTTAGGTATGCAAAAAGATGACCGTCACCAATTTTCGACTTTGATGGACGGAGCGTTTGAAATTGAGCTGCCGAACAATTCGGCGGCGTACCGCTTAATCGGTGCGATTTGTGAGGAAACGCACAATACCGCCATCGGCTATCACAAAAAGGTGCGCAAGCAAAACGCGTTTCGCTCCGAACTTTCGGAAATTCCGGGCGTGGGCGCGGTACGCAGAAAACAGCTTTTGCGTGCGTTTAAATCGCTCGATGCCGTTTCTAAGGCGAGCGTGAAGGATTTGGTGCAGGCGGGATTGGATAAGCGCAGTGCACAAAATGTATATGACTATTATCACTAGGAGAGTTACATGAAAATCGGATTTGAAAGGCATACAAAGGGGGAGTTGGTGTACTACACCGTGCCGTCTTTTTCGCAGACGGGGTTGGTGCGCCATGGATTTTCCACGCGGCTCGGCGGTGTGAGCAACGGTGAAACCGCAACGCTGAATTTGGGCTTTTACCGCAAGGATACCAAAGAAAATGTTTATGCAAACTACGGTATTTTCTGCGATGCACTCGGCATAGACCGCGATAAATTGGTGCTTTCCAAGCAGGAGCATCATGACGGCATCCGCGTCATTACCGCGGCGGATTGCGGCAAGGGCATCGTGCGCGAAAGCGATATTACGGATACGGACGCGTTTATCTGCAATACGGTCGGTGTGCCGGCGGTGGTGTTTTGCGCCGACTGTGTGCCCGTATTTTTGCTGGATACCAAGAAAAAAGCGTTCGGCCTTGTGCATTCGGGGTGGCGTTCAACCGTGATGTCGATTGCTTCCAAGACGGTTTTGAAAATGCAGGAAACCTTCGGCAGCGACAGCGCCGATATCATTGCGGCCATCGGCCCGTCCATCGGACAGTGCCACTTTGAGGTGGATGGGGATGTTGCCGCACAGTTTGATGAAAAATATCAAAAGCCGGTGGGCGAGAAGGTGCATATCGACCTTTGGCGCATGATTGCCGACCAACTTGTATCGGTCGGTGTGCGCGAGGAGGCAATTACGCTTGCGGATATTTGTACCTACTGTCACAGCGACGAATTTTTCTCCAACCGCGCGCATAAAGGCAAGATAGGACTTATGGGTGCGATGATGGAATTGGTAGATTAGTATAGAAAATGGTGTTTGGTATGAAAAAAATGTTGGGTATGGTTTTGACGGCACTTTTGTGCGTAAGTCTGCTTTGCGGATGCGGGTGTGCGCCGGAAAAACCGGAAGATACAGTAGAATATAAAGAGGGCGGCGCGGGAGTCATCAGTTTGCCGCTGACGTATTTTGACACATTCAATCCCGTACTGACACAGTCCGATACGGTGGCGGATGCGATGTCGTTGGTGTATGACGGTTTGTATGCGCCGACGGCGAACGGCGGTGTGGAGCCGCGTCTTGCGCTTAAAACGGAGATTTCGCCCGATGGGCTTACGTATACGGTGCATCTGCGTGACGATGTATATTGGCACGACGGAAAACAGTTTTCCGCTTACGATGTTTCATACACTTTATCGGCAATCGAACAGGCGGAAACTTCGCGGTTAAAAGGCTATCTTTACGGTATCGCTTCCTATGCGGCGCAAAGCAATTTTGTGCTGAAAATTACGCTGACGGAGCCGAACAGCTGCTTTATTTCCCAGTTGGATTTTCCTGTCATCCAGCGCGGCACGGACTGCACGGCGGTGCAGGCGGATTATGTGCCCGTCGGAACGGCGGCGTACCGCTACACGCCGGCAAAGCCGGGGCGCGTGCACCTTTTAATGAAAAACGATGCGTGCGTGACGCGCAAAGCCGGTGCAATTGAGCAGGTGGTTTTAAAGGAAATTCCAAGCGCGGACAAGGTAATGTATGCGCTCGAAAGCCGCGAAATTGAGGCGGTGCATGTAGACAGCAAACAACTGCGCACCTACAGTCCGAAGGGGAATGTGACGACGTTTGTCTACACGAACCGTATTTTTGCGTTTTTGGGCATCAACGCACAGGGCGCACTGGCAGATAAGCAGGTGCGTGGTGCGATTTCTGCGCTTTTGGATCGAGAAAGCATCAAAACGAATGCGCTGTTCGGAAGATTTACTCCGTCCGTATTGCCGTTGGTGCCGGGCGGCGTGTACAATCCGGACACCGAAGCGGCGGCGCAGGCCGAGCAGGCTGCGGCGCTGCTCCGTGCGGCCGGTTATGAAAAATCCACATCGGGACGTTGGCAAAAAGAAACGGAAGATGGCGTACAAACCCTGTTTATTCCCATTTTGGTCAACGCAGAAAATGAGGTACGTGTGCGTGCAGCGGAGGAGGTTGCAAGGCAGCTTTCGGCGTTCGGCATCGGTGCAACCGTAGATAAAACGGATTATGAAACATACACTTTGCGCGTAGAAAACCTGGAATACAGTATGTTTTTCGGTGAAACGGTGCTTGGGGATGCACTGGACGTGAGCGTATTTTTGGGCAGCGGTGCGCGGTTTGCTTCGCAGGGCGATGCGCGCATGGATACGCTTTTATGGCAGGCACAGACGGCGGTGACACAATCCGAGAAGGATACGGCCTTTTTAACGCTGGCAGATGCGATTGCGGACGAAGTGCCGGTGATATCGCTCGGTTTCGGGCAAAATGCCGTGATTGTCAATGACAGAATTGACGGCGAAATCACGCCGGTTTACGGCGATATCTTCCACGCGTTTGCGGCTTGGAATGCCAAGTGAGACTACTTGACTTTTCTATATAGAATGTGGTATACTGATTTATCTGAAACTATGTAAATAAAATCAGAAAAACCATAGAGCAGGAGATTGAACATTATGATTAAAAGCATGACCGGTTACGGCCGTTTTGAGGGCGTGGTCGAGGACAAGAAAATTTTGGTGGAAATCAAGTCCGTCAACCACCGCTACGCAGACTACAACATCAAGGTGCCGCGCTATTTCGGCTACCTCGAAGACAAGGTGCGCGTGTATGCATCGCAGTTTATTAACCGCGGTAAGGTAGACATCTATGTGGCAATGGAAAATTACGGCGAGGCGGACAAGAGAGTAACGCTCGACGCAGCGCTGGCGGAAAACTATTTAAGCGTACTGCGTGAACTTCGAGATACCTTTGAACTGCGCGATGACATCAGTGTCGGTTCGCTGACACGCTTTTCGGATATTTTCCTTACTGAGCGCAAGGAAGAAGATGCAGAGCACATTTGGGCTTTGGTGGAATTTGCACTTTCGCAGGCGATGAACGACTTTATGGAAATGCGCAAGCGCGAGGGCGAGAGAATGCTGGCGGATTTGCGTGCGCGCAGTGCGTTTATGCTCGAGCGTGTGGCGGAAATCGAGGCGCGTTCGCCGCAATGCGTGGAAGAATATCGCGCAAAACTGCGTGCAAAATTGTCGGAAGTTTTAGAGTCGGCCAACATTGATGAGGCACGTATTTTAACCGAGGCGGCCATTTATGCAGACAAGATTGCCGTAGATGAAGAAACGGTGCGCTTGCGCAGTCACTTTGACGAGATGGAAACCATTTTGACCTGCGGCGAGCCGGCAGGCAGAAAGCTCGATTTCCTCATTCAGGAAATCAACCGCGAAATCAACACTACGGGTTCTAAGGCGAACGACATCACGATTGCCAAGATTGTGGTGGATTTGAAGGCGGAGCTTGAAAAACTGCGTGAGCAGGTACAAAATATAGAGTAAGGATGCGATACTATGAAACTGATTAACATCGGTTTTGGTAATATTGTGGCGGCCAACCGTCTGGTGGCGATTGTCAGCCCCGGTTCTGCGCCTGTAAAGCGTATGGTGCAGGAGGCGAGAGAGCAGGGCATGCTTGTGGATGCCGCTTACGGCAGAAGAACGCGCGCCGTTTTGGTGATGGACAGCGGACATATCGTGCTTTCCGCGCTGTTGCCGGAAACGGTGGCCAACCGTATGGATACGGCGATGCCGCAGGGACAGGAGGATGAAGATGAAGAATAAGAAGGGCATTTTGATGGTCATCTCCGGTCCGTCCGGTGCAGGCAAGGGCACGGTATGCAAGGCGCTTTTGCAAAAGCGCGACGATGTGGTGCTTTCCGTTTCGGCGACCTCGAGAGCGCCGCGCCCGGGCGAAGAAGACGGCGTGCACTATTTCTTTTTAAGTGAGCAGGCCTTCCGCGAAAAGATTGATGCGGGGCAGATGCTTGAGCATGCCGTATTTTGCGGAAATTACTACGGCACGCCAAAAGCGTACGTGGACGAGATGCTTGCCGCGGGCAAGAACGTAATTTTGGAAATTGAAGTGCAGGGTGCAATGCACGTGCGCTCCAAGTACCCCGAAGGGGTATATATCTTCATACTGCCGCCGTCGATGCAGGAGCTTAAAAACCGCCTAGTCGGCAGAGGCACGGAAGAAGAAGCGGTAGTCAAAGAGCGTCTTGCAAGAGCCAAGAGTGAGTTTGACTACATAAACAAGTACAACTACGTGGTTGTCAATAACGATGTGGATACAGCGGTCGATGACATCTGCGCCGTAATCGACGCGGAGCGTTGCCGTTTGGAAAGAAATATTGAATTTATAGAAGAGGTGTTTGTAAAATGATTTATCCGGCAATTTCAAAACTCGTAGACAAGACAGGTACAAGATACTCTTTGGCAGTGTTGACCGCGCGCCGCGCACGTCAGCTTGGCATGCAGAAGGAAGGCTCCTTTTCGGGCAAGTATGACGAAGCAATTTTAGAAGCAATCAATGAGATTGAATCCGGCAAGGTAAAGGCGGTTAAGAGCCTGAGCGCGGTGCTCAACGACTAATTGAAAGTCGAGGGGAATTTTATGTTAAAAGGCAAATGTGTGGTCATTGGTGTATGCGGCGGCATTGCCGCATATAAGGTGGTAGAGGTTGTCAGCCGTTTAAAAAAGCTCGGCGCCGAGGTGCATGTGATTATGACCGAAAGCGCGCTGCGCTTTGTCGGTGAACTGACGTTTCGTACAATGTCGCAAAATCCGGTGGCGTCGGATATGTTTGGCACGCCGGAGCGCTGGGAGGTAGAACACGTTTCGCTCGCGCAGAAAGCGGATTTGTTTTTGGTTGCGCCGGCGACGGCAAATACTCTTGCCAAGATGGCTTATGGCATCGCGGACAATATGCTGACCACGACGTACCTTGCAACAAAAGCATCGGTGCTGATTGCGCCTGCAATGAATAAGAATATGTATACCCACCCCGTAACGGTGGAGAATATGAAAAAGCTCTCGGATGGCGGCTGCAGGTTTGTGAATGCCGGTGAGGGCTTTTTGGCATGTGGTGACACAGGTGTAGGCCGTATGGCAGAGCCTGCAGAGATTGTGGAAGCCGTAGTCGATGCGATTGCGCACAGTAAGGATATGACGGGCAAGCGTGTGCTGGTGACGGCAGGCGCAACTGCCGAGGCGATGGACCCGGTGCGCTTTATTACCAACCACTCTTCGGGTAAAATGGGCGTAAGCCTCGCGCGCGCGGCAAAACAACGCGGTGCACAGGTGATTTTGGTGCGCGGACTTTGCTCCGTGCCGGAAGTGGACGGCGTGGAAACGGTGCATGTGCGCAGCGCTAAGGAAATGTGCGATGCAGTGCTCGCGCGGGCAAGGGACTGCGATATTATCATCAAAGCGGCGGCTGTGGCAGACTACACGCCGGATACCGTCAGCGAGCACAAGATGAAAAAATCCGATGCGGATTTATCTTTGAAATTAAAGCGCACAACGGATATTTTGCAGGCACTCGGCAAGCAAAAGCGCGATGACCAGACGCTGGTGGGCTTTTGTATGGAAACGCAGGATTTGCTTTTAAATGCACAAAAGAAACTGGAAAATAAAAATTGTGATATGATTGTGGCCAACAGTCTTACCGAGCCGGGTGCAGGGTTTGGCACGGATACCAATACCGTAACGATTTTGAAGCGAAACGGCGAAAAAATCACGCCGGAGAATATGACAAAGGATGCGCTTGCACACATCATACTTGATGAAGCGCAAAAAAGGTAGAATATACAATGATAGCAGAGGTTATTGTTTCGAAGACGGCGCGTGAAGTCGACAAATGCTTTGATTATACAATCGGTGCGCTTAAGGTAGAGGGCATCGGCGTCGGTGCGCATGTTTTGGTGCCGTTTGGGAAAAACAATATGCTCACCGAGGGGTTTGTGCTTCGCGTGAAGGAAAAGAGTTCGGGCAAAAACCTCAAAGAAATCCATTCGCTGGCTTCAGCGGAGCCGCTCTTCGACGAAAAGGGCGTTGAGTTGATAGAGTATATCCGCAAAAGCACGCTTTGTACTTATATCGAGGCGTTGCACCTGCTCATTCCTACGGGCGCGGGCGTGCGCTTGGAAACATGGGTGCGGCTGGCGAAGGATGCGGATGTATCGAAACTTAAGGGTAAGCAAAAAGCCGTGGCAGAAGAACTTTTAAATTCCGGCGGAGAATTGGAACTGACGCATCTTTTGACCTGCTTTGAAACCAATGTGCGCTCGGTCGTGACGGCGCTGGAGGAAAAGGGTATTGTCACGCTTGTGCAGACAGAGGGCAGCGGTGTCAAGGAAAAGACGGTCCGTTTTGCAAGGCTTTGCGTGGAGACGGAAAATCTGTACGCCGTAGAAGAGGGACTCAAAACAAGAGCGCCTTTGCAGTATCGGATGCTGCAGGTATTAAAATACAACGAAAGCGTGGCTGTGTGTGATTTGGTGGCGATGACGTCTGCCAGTTACAATGCGGTTAATGCACTTAAAAATAAAGGCTATATCGAATTTTTTGATAAGGTCATTCGCCGCACGGAAGCGGCAGACGGCAGAAAAGATACTCCGCCGGAAATGACGGCGGAACAAAAAAACGTATACGAAAGTGTGTCGGAGGCCATAGATGCAGGCCGTGCACAGGAATTTTTGCTGCGCGGTGTGACAGGTTCGGGCAAGACGGAAGTGTATATGCGTTTAATTGAGCGTGTGATTGCACGCGGCAGGGGCGCAATTGTGCTTGTGCCGGAAATTGCACTTACACCGCTGATGACGGGCAGGTTTACACGCCGGTTCGGCGATGCGGTGGCAATTTTGCACAGCGGTCTTTCGCTCGGCGAGCGCTACGACGAGTGGAAACGCATCCGCACAGGTGAAGTTCAAGTGGTGGTCGGCGCACGTTCGGCGATTTTTGCACCGCTCGATGATATCGGGATTGTGATTTTGGACGAGGAGCACGAAAGTGCATATAAGTCGGAATCCGCACCGCGATACCATGCGCGCGATATTGCGAAGTTTCGTGCATTTCAGCATGGCGCGGTTGCGCTGTATGCATCGGCAACGCCGCTGATTGAAAGTTATTACAAAGCAAAAAACGGGGAATACACCCTTTTAGAAATGCCGAGCCGCTATAATCAGGGCGAGCTTCCGTGTGTAGACATCGTGGATATGCGCGAGGAGCTGAAGGCCGGCAACCGCAGTATGTTCTCCGCGCTTTTGCGCGAGGAGATGGAATACAACCGCACACACGGCGAGCAGACCATTCTGTTTTTAAACCGCCGCGGGTTTTCCACCTTTGTGTCCTGCCGTGAATGCGGATTTGTGGCGCAGTGTCCGCACTGCAATATTTCGCTGACCTATCACCGCTATACGGACAAACTCACGTGCCACTACTGCGGCTATACACAAGACAATTACAAGACTTGCCCGAGTTGCGAAAGTAAATATATTCGCTTTTTCGGCGTAGGTACGCAGAAGGTGGAGGAGGCGCTGTGTGAGGAGTTTGAGGGCATCCGCGTGGTGCGTATGGATGCAGACACCACCTCTACCAAGGCGGCGCATCAAAAACTTTTAGATAAATTTGAAACAGAAAAATGTGATGTTTTGTTGGGTACGCAGATGGTATCCAAGGGCCTCGACTTTCATACGGTCACTTTGGTGGGTGTGCTGGCGGCAGACACCGCCCTGCACATTGACGATTACAGAAGCAGCGAGCGCACGTTTAACCTCATTACGCAGGTGGCGGGGCGCGCGGGGCGCGGCGATTTGCGCGGCCGCGCGATTGTGCAGACGTATTCGCCGGAGCATTATGCGATTGTCTATGCCAAGGACCACGATTATCTCGGCTTTTATGCCGAGGAGCTTGCTTTTCGCCGCGCGATGTGGTATCCGCCGTTTTGCGAAATTGTGACCGTTTTGGTCAGCGGCACCAACGAAAATCTGGTGCGTCGACATATTGGGTCGCTTGCAAAACTTTTGCGCGCACGCACCGAGGAAAATGCTTGCGGCAGAATTTCGGTGCTCGGTCCCGTGCCGTCGGGCATTGCGAAAATCAAAGACAAATTCCGCTACCGCATTGTGATTAAATGCGAAGCGGCAGATAAACTGGATGCGGTTTTACGTGAGATGCTTACGGTGCATCAACAGGATAAAAACAGACAGATTTTAAACTTGATTATAGATAAAAATCCGAATTCATTGTTATAAGGAGAAGAATTATGGCGATTCGATTGGTAAGAAAAGAGCCCGATGAGGTGCTGCGTAAGACAAGTCGCGAGGTGACGGTGTTTGATAACCGCCTCGGCCAACTTTTAGATGATATGTTTGATACGATGTACGATGCAAACGGTGTCGGTCTTGCGGCGGTGCAGGTCGGCATTTTAAAGCGCGCCGTTGTGGTGGATACGCGTGAAGAAGGCGAGCGCTATGAACTTGTAAATCCGAAACTCGTATATAAAAAAGGGGAACGCGAGGTAGCGGAAGGGTGTTTGAGCGTGCCGGGCGTGAGTGGCTATGTAAAGCGTCCGGAGAAGGTGATTGTGCGCGCACAGGACAGACACGGCGAAACCTTTGAGGTGGAGGCGACAGGCCTTCTGGCGCAGGCATTCTGCCATGAAATTGAGCATCTCGACGGCGGTTTGTTTATTGACAAGGTAACGGAATATATTAACGACTAGGTGAGTATATGAAAATTCTTTTTATGGGAACAAGCGACTATGCGGTGGTATGTCTTCGCGCACTTGCGGAAAGTGAGCACGAGGTAGTTTCGGTTGTCAGCCAGCCGGATAAGCCGAAAAACAGAGGACATAAGTTGATGCCGACACCGGTACATGCGGCGGCGGATGAACTGGGACTTTTGGTGCATCAGCCGGAAACGCTTAAAGACAATGCATTTTTACCGGTGTTGGAGGCAGAAAAGCCGGATTTGATTGTCGTTGTGGCCTACGGCAAGATTTTGCCGTCCTATATTCTGGAGTTTCCGGAATATGGTTGCATCAACGTACATGGTTCTCTTTTGCCGCGCTATCGCGGTGCAGCGCCGATTCAACGTGCGGTATTAAACGGCGAAAAGGTGACGGGCGTAACTACGATGTATATGGATGTCGGCCTCGATACGGGCGATATGATTTTGAAAAAGGAAACCGAAATCGGCGAAGATGAAACATCGGAAGCGCTTTTTGACCGCTTGGCGGTTTTGGGCGCGGAGGCGCTGTTGGAAACCGTGGAACAGATTGAAAACGGCACGGCGAAGCGCGAAAAACAAGATGAAGCGCTTGCAACTTATGCCGCAATGCTGGACAAAGCGCAGGCGGAAATTGACTGGAATGCATCGGCAAAGGAAATTAAAAATCTGGTGCGCGGCATGAATTCCTGGCCGCTTGCTTACACATACTATAAGGGCGCACGCGTGAAAATCGGAAGTGTGCAGGTGCTTTTAAAGGAAACACGCGGCGTGCCGGGGCAGGTTTTGTATGCCAACCGTACCGACGGCTTGTGTGTACGCACCGGTGAAGGCGCTGTTTTGGTACAGACCGTGCAGTTTGAGGGCAAAAAGATGATGGAGGCCAAGGCATATCTTTTAGGCAACACCATCGAGGAAAATGTTATCTTAGGAGAATGAAATGATGTTTTTTGACGGGTATTACAGTTCGTACATTTATGTTTTGATTCCGCTCATTATTTCGATTTGGGCAAGCTCGAAGGTCAATTCGACCTTTGCGCGCTATTCAAAGGTGTTCTCGGCGCGGCAGATGACGGCGGCGCAGGTTACGCGTATGATTTTGGACAACGCAGGGCTTCGCCATATCGGCATTGAGCATGTTCAAGGCAACCTGACCGACCACTATGACCCGAAGGCGAATGTCATTCGCTTGTCGGATACGGTGTATAATTCTACATCCGTGGCGGCCATCGGTGTTGCAGCGCACGAGGCAGGGCATGCCCAGCAGTACCGCGATAGTTATCTGCCGATTAAAATTCGTACGGCAATTTTGCCGGTGGCAAACCTAGGCTCGCAGTTGGCGATGCCGCTTCTGATTTTGGGTTTGGTGCTCGGTTTTGCGGGGCTTGCGGATTTTGCAATTTGGTTGTATGTGGCCGTGGTAGCGTTTTCGCTTGTGACCTTGCCGGTGGAGTTTAACGCTTCGCGCCGCGCAATCAAAACGATGGACGAATACGGCATTTTATCCGCAGAAGAAAATCAAGCGGCAAAAAAGGTGCTTTCCGCGGCGGCGATGACCTATGTGGCATCCACATTGGCGGCCATCGGAACGCTACTTCGCCTTTTGGCCATTTCCGGCAGGAGACGTGACTGATGGAAGAAAGAAGAGTATCGGATGCACGCTTTGCCGCCTATAAGGTATTGCACGCGGCGCAGACGGACGGTGCGTATGTGAATTTGGCGATTGCCGAGGTGTTGGGCAGCATGCAGATGTCACCTGCCGACAAGGCGCTCGCGTCCGCAATTGCGTACGGTTGCGTGAAATATCGTTTGTATTTGGATTATGTTATTGCAAAATTTTCAAGCGTGAAACTAAAAAAACTTTCTGCGCCCGTACTGGTTTTACTGCGCATCGGTGTGTTTCAGATTTTAAAGCTCGACCGCGTGCCCGACAGTGCGGCAGTCGATGAATGTGTGCGCCTGGCAGGTAAACTTGCGTACCGTTCCAAAGGGTTTATCAATGGTGTTTTGCGCTCGGTGGTGCGTGAAAAAGAAAAACTTACGCTTCCGAAGGATGCGACGGAGCGGATGAGCATTTTGTATTCGTTTCCCGAGGAGCTTGTCGAGCATTTTGTCGTTCTGTACGGCATAAAAAGAACGGAGGCGCTTTTGGCGGCGTTTTGTGAACCGCCGAAGATGCATGTGCGCGTCAACACCTTAAAAACGAGTGTGGCTGCAGTCCGTGAAGCGCTTACGCAGGCGGGTATAGCGGTGACGGACGGCGCCTATGAGGATGCGTTGGTGCTTTCGGGTACGGACATTACGGCGCTCGAGGCTTATAAAAACGGAGAAATTACGGCGCAAGGTGCAGGCTCCATGTGCGCAGTTCGCGCATTGGATGCAAAACGCGGAGATACGGTGCTTGATTTGTGTGCCGCGCCCGGCGGTAAGAGCATATACATTGCACAGCGCGCACAGGATGATTTGAATTTAAAATCCTTTGATATACATGAACATAAGATAGATTTGATTTTGCAGACGGCGGCGCGTATGGGCATCAAAAGCATCACAGCCACACAGGCAGATGCGTCCGTATGCAAAAGTGAACTGTCCCAATCGGCGGATGCGGTTTTGGTGGATGCGCCGTGCTCGGGACTCGGCATTATCGGAAAAAAGCCTGACATCAAATACAGTTGGAGCAAAGAAAAAGAAGACGAACTGGCGGCGCTGCAGCTCAAAATCTTAGATGCGGCGCAAAGCTATGTCAAGCCGGGTGGCACGCTGGTGTACAGCACATGCACCATCGGTGAAAAGGAAAATTTATCGGTAGTGCGTACGTTTTTGGAAAAGCATGCTGACTTTGAAGCTGTCGATATGACGGATGCGCTTCCGTGCGGAGTGCAAAAGCCGACGGCGAAAGAGGGTTACGTACACTTTTTCCCCGATACGGACGAGATGGACGGGTTTTTCGTTTGCAAAATGAAAAGAAAGTAGAAAGATTATGGTAGATTTAAGAAGTCTTACATATGAAGAATTAGAGGCGCTCGTTGTAGAGTCGGGTGAGAAGAAATTTCGCGCCGCGCAGGTGTTTTCGTGGGTGCATGAAAAGGGTGTTTCCTCCATTGAGGAAATGACAAATCTTTCGAAAGCCTTTCGCGAAACGCTTTCGCGCATCAGTTACCTAAGCCGCGTGGAGATTATGGAAAAATACGTTTCGCAAAAAGACGGCACGGTGAAATATCTGATGCGTTTAGATGACGATGAGTGTATTGAAACGGTTGTCATGGAATACCATCACGGTACGACCATCTGCGTTTCTTCGCAGGTGGGTTGCCGTATGGGATGTACGTTTTGTGCATCGACCCTGGGCGGTAAGAAACGCGATTTGCTGGCCGGCGAAATCTTAGGACAGATTTTGGCCGCGCAGGCGGATTTGAATAAGCGCATTTCCAACATCGTGATGATGGGTATTGGTGAGCCGCTTGATAATTTCGAAAATGTGCGCCGTTTTCTTATTTTGGTAAACGATGCGCGAGGTATCGGTATTGGGTATCGGCATATTTCGCTGTCGACCTGCGGTCTGGTGGAGGGGATTGGCAAACTGGCTGAACTGAATTTGCCCATCACGCTTTCGATTTCGCTGCACGCGCCCAACGATGCAATCCGCACAAAGATGATGCCGGTCAATCGTGCACACAATGTGGCCGAGCTTTTGGCAGCATGCCGGAGTTATCAGCGCGTGACGGGCAGACGCATTTCGTTTGAATATGCAATGTGCGATGGTGTAAACGACAGCCCGGAAAATGCGCGCGAATTGGCGGAGAAATTAAACGGGATGCTTTGTCATGTGAATCTGATTCCCGTAAACAATGTCAAGGAACGCGATTACAGAAAAAGCAAAAAGGAAAACATAGAGAAGTTTATAGAAATTTTAGCCAAACGCGGCATCACCGCAACGGTGCGCCGCGAACTCGGCAGCGATATCAGCGCGTCCTGCGGCCAGCTTAGGCAGAAAACGCTGGAGGAAAAATGATGGACAAGGTGAGGTGAGGGCGATGGAATTTGTAGCCAGAAAAGATGTAGGCAAGCGCAGAGAAGAAAATCAGGACAGCGTTTGCACTTTTGTGCATGCCGGATTCTTGGTCGGCATTGTGGCAGACGGTATGGGCGGTCATAAAGGCGGACAGACGGCAAGCCGCATGGCGATGGATTGTGTGCGTGATTACCTTTTGGAGGGGCTAGGTGCGCAGACAGACACGGCGGAGCTTCGCAAGCTTTTGCGCGCGGCCTATGTCAAAGCCAATGCAGAGATTTTTGCACTTGCAACACAGGATAAAAGTTTAGAGGGCATGGGTACGACGCTGACGGTGGCGGTGCTTCGCGAAAATGTTTTGCTCATTGCGCACATCGGTGACAGCCGCGCTTATCTTTATAAAGATGCTAAGATTGAACAGGTTACGGTGGACCAGACCTTGGTACAGCGCCTGCTCACAAGCGGTGTGATTACACCGGAGGAAGCGAAAACGCATCCGCATCGCCATGTGATTTTGGAGGCGGTCGGCACGAGCGAAACGATTGTGCCCGAATTTTATGAACGTGTACTTTCGGGACAGATGGTTTTGCTTTGCTCGGACGGCTTGTCCGGTGAGGTGGAAGAAGAAAACATCGGTAAGATTATCTTGCAAAGCGGCGATTTGGGCGCGGCAGTGGACAATTTGATTGCGGCGGCCAATGCGGCAGGCGGCAGCGATAACATTTCGGTTGTACTTATAAGATAGGGGGGGGACGGTTATGCGAGATTATATAGAAATCGGAACGGTTTTGGATGACCGTTATGAGATATTGGAAGAACTCGGCAGCGGCGGTATGGCGCATGTGTATAAGGCGCGCTGCAAGGTATTAAACCGTAACGTGGCTGTCAAGGTACTGCGCGGCGAGTTTACGGGTGACGAGGCATTTATGCGCCGTTTCGTGACCGAGGCGCAGGCGGCTGCGGCGATTACACATCCCAACATTGTCGGTGTGTATGACGTATGCAGTGAAGGCGAAGTGCCGTATATTGTGCTCGAGTACATCGAGGGTATCACATTGAAATCTTATATTGAGAAAAACGGCGCGTTGGATTGGAAAAAGGCTGTAAATTTCCAGCTGCAGATTTGTGCGGCACTTGAATGTGCGCACAAACATAACATTATCCATCAGGATATTAAACCGCACAACATGCTCATTACCGCGGACGGCACGCTCAAGGTGACGGATTTCGGTATTGCGCGTGCGACAGGTGGCTCGACTACGGTGGCCGGCGAGGCGGAAGGCGCGGTCGGTTCGGTGCATTACTGTTCTCCGGAGCAGGCGCGCGGCGGTTTTACGGATGCAAAATCCGATATTTATTCCGCAGGCGTGGTTTTGTATGAAATGCTGACAGGCAAAGTCCCGTTTGATGCGCAGACACCGGTAGCGGTGGCGATGATGCATATGCAGCAGGATGCTGTGCCGGTATCGCAGGTTGTGGAAAAGTTGCCAAAAGATTTGGACTTGGTGATTGCCAAGTCCATGAGCCGCGAAAAGCGGGCGCGTTACGCTTCGGCATCGGAAATGATTCGTGATTTGAACTTCATTTTGGAAGGTGTGCATCCGGACGGTGCGGTAAACCAAACAAAAGAGGAGCACGGTGTGCGCAGAGGCGGCAAGCGCAAGGGAAAAGTAAAGAAGAGTGATATCTGGATTGCCATCGGCTCGGTGCTTTGCGCACTTTTGCTGGTCGGCGGCATACTTTTGGTGTTCTTATCCACAGGCGGTACGCGCGGTGAGGTTACGGTACCGAGTGTGCTGGAAATGACACAGGAAGAAGCGGAAGCACTTTTAAAACAGCATAAACTGAAAATGGAAGTCGAGGAAATCGTATACGATACGGCCTTTGAAGAAGGCATCGTTGTTGAGCAGGATCCGGCGGCGGAAAAGACCGTGCAGAAAGGTTATAAAATCAAGGTGCGTGTCAGCGGCGGTGAAGCCGAACTGAAAGTGCCGAGTGTTGTCAACATGCCGGTAGAGGATGCCATAGAGGAACTGGAAACGGCCGGTTTTAAGGTAATGAAACGTTCGCAGTACAGCACGGATGTGCCGAAAGATACGGTTGTACGTCAAAATCCAGCGGCGGACAGCGGCGCCAAGAAAGGCGACACCATCATTATCTATGTTAACGACCGCGTAGAGGAAGGCGTTATTCCGAACTTAGAGGGAAGCAGCGTAGCTGCTGCGAAAACAAAGTTAGAGGAAGCTGAGTTTGTGCTTGGCAGCATTACCGAGGAAGAATCGGATGCAGACAAGGGTACGGTCATCCGTCAAAGTCCGATTGCCGGTACCGAGGCGGAAAAGGGCGAGAAGGTCAATATCGTCATCAGTACGGGTAAGGCACAAGAGCCCAAGCCGCCGGTGACACAGCAGCCGGTAGAGGAAGTGAAGGTGAAAACCATCAGTATCCCCGTGCCGCAAGGACAAGAGATGACACAAATCCGAATTGTGGCAAACGGACAGACCATTCACGATGCAAAGCACAGCAAATCGGAAGGTACATTTGATTTGCGTGTGACCGGTAAAAACGAAGCGACGCTCGAGATTTATCACGACGGCGTATATAAGGGGACCCAGAAAATTAAATTTTAGGAGTAGTATCTGTTTATGGCAGACGGCGTTATTGTAAAAGGAATCGGTGGATTTTACTATGTGCGCACCGAGGGGCGCACGGTGGAATGTAAGGCGCGCGGCATCTTCCGTAAGGAGGGGCAAACGCCCGTTGTGGGGGACCGTGTGCGTATAGCCGAAAAAAACGGCAAGGGCAGCATTGAAGAAATCTATCCGCGTAAAAATCAGCTCATCCGTCCGGCGGTGGCCAACATTGACCGCTTGGTGGTAACGGTGGCGCTCACCGACCCTGCACCGAATTTGTTTTTGGTGGATTGCTTTTTGCTTTTGGGCGAAGCGGCAGGGATTGATACGCTTTTGTGCTTTAACAAATCTGATTTGACCGAGGATACCTCGGTGGTGGATTTGTATGCGCGCGCGGGTTATGAAACGATTTTAACCAGCGTGGAAAAAGGCGAGGGGATTGATGCGCTTCGGGAAAAACTTGAGGGGCGCACGAGTGCGCTTGCCGGAAATTCCGGCGTAGGTAAGTCGAGTCTGCTCAATGCCATCGGCATTGCGGGTGAGATGGAAACGGGCGCAATCAGTGAAAAAATCAAGCGTGGCAGACATACTACGCGTCACGTTGAACTTTTGGAACTGACAGGCGGCGGGTTTGTGTTTGACACGCCCGGTTTTTCCAGTTTTGAAGCGCCGGAAATTGCGGCAGACGATTTGGCGATGTATTTTCGCGAGTTTGTGCCGCATCTGGGTGGTTGCAGATTTCGCGGCTGTGCGCACGTGCATGAGCCGGACTGCGCCGTAAAGCAAGCGCTTGCAGACGGTGAAATTTCCGAAAGTCGCTATCGGAGCTACTGCGCATTGTATGAGGAACGTAAACAGGTCAAAGATTGGCAGAAATAAACAATTACATATATAATACATAAGAAACAGAGGGATGAACATGGTAAAATTAGCACCGTCGATTCTGGCGGCAGATTTTTCAAAATTGGGTGAGGATGTGCTCTGTGCAGTACGCGGCGGAGCGCAGTATATGCACATTGACGTGATGGACGGTGCATTCGTGCCGAATATCTCCATCGGCCCGTGCGTGATTTCCAGTCTGCGTCCGGTGACAGATGTGGTCTTTGATGTGCATCTGATGATTAACGCGCCGGAGCGTTATGTGGAAGACTTTGCCAAGGCGGGCGCGGACATCATTACGGTACATATTGAAGCAACCGAGGATTTGGACGCATGCCTCGACAAAATCAAGGCGCTCGGCGTAAAGACCGGCGTATCCGTAAAACCGGCGACACCGATTGAAGATGTATTTCCGTACTTAGACAAGCTGGACATGGTGCTTGTTATGAGCGTAGAGCCGGGCTTCGGCGGACAAAAGTATATGCCGATGGCAGAAGAAAAACTTAAAAAACTTGCTGCAGTTGCACCGGAAGGCATGGATATTTCCGTGGACGGCGGCATCAATTTAGACAATATCGGTCGCGTGGTTGCCAGCGGTGCAAATACCGTTGTGGCCGGCAGCGCGGTATTTGGTCAGCCGGACATTGAGGCGACAACGAGATTGTTTGTAGAGAAGGCGAACGCGTGAACAAGTGTAATATCGTATGCGGCGGTGTGATTTCGGATTTGGCGCAGACGGCGTCGCGTATAGACAAAGGTATACCAACAATCTGTGCAGACGGCGGTTATGCCTATATAGAAAAACTCGGACTGCGCGCCGATGTTGTGCTCGGTGATTTTGATTCGTTTGACAAAGAGAAACTGCCCGAGAAAGAAAATGTGCTCGTGTTTCCGGTGCGCAAGGATTACACCGACAGCGAGATTGCGGTGCAGTATGCCATAGAGCACGGCTACACCGATATCACGTTGCTCGGTGCGCTCGGCGGCAGACTCGACCACGCACTCGGCAATCTTAATTTGCTTGCTTACGCATACCGTAACGGTGCACGCGCTACAATTATAGACGGCGACACACAGGTGTGGTATGAAACGGCGGGCAGACAGGTGCATGGCAAGCAGGGCGATATTTTGTCCATTATCCCGCTTACGACAAAGGGGACGTTTACCTTGCGCGGATTGGAGTACCCATTGGAGGGTGCGCCGCTGCCGCTTACGGGCATCAGCAACATATTTACGGGCGAAACGGCCCAAGTGATTGCTGAAAATGCCGAATTTTTACTGATACATATTTCTCAATAGTAGATGCTTTAAAAAGCACCCACAAGATTTTGTGGGTGCTTTTTTGTGTTTTTAGTCAATTTGCATAAAAAACAAAGCTGCATTAGTGCACTATGCCGAAATTCTTACAAAAAAGCATTGAAACTTTAAAAAACTCTTGAAAAAACTGTAATATTCGTGTAAAATTTCATTACAGGGGTACAAAGTGGTATTAAGTGTATAATTGTGGTAAATTTTCCGGACAAAAATGGCCCACATTGTACAAAACCCCCGAAAGTGTGGTGAGAACTTTGTTTATAGGTGAATACAAGCACACTGTGGATGCAAAAGGCAGAGTGAGCATGCCGGCGAAATTCCGTACGGGAGAGGTTGGCGAGGCGTTTTTCGTGACACGCGGCTTGGACGGGTGTCTGTTTGTGTATTCAAGAGAGGAATGGACAAAGTTCTTTGACAAGCTTTCCGAGTTGCCGAGCACAACCAATAAGGTTGCCCGCGACGTACTGCGTTATTTTACCGCAAACGTGGCGGAGTGTGAGGTAGATAAACTGGGCAGAATCAACATACCGCAGAATTTGCGCATACAGGCAGAGCTCGAGCGCGATGTAACCATCATCGGTGCGAGAAACCGTATGGAAATCTGGGATACGGCAAAGTGGGAAAAGTACCAGGCAGAGCAAATCAGCGAAGAGATGGTGCTCGAGAATATGGATTCTCTCGGTATGGCGTTCTAAAACGGAGGAAGTGCATATGGATTTTCACCACATTCCCGTTTTGTTTGAAGAATGTATTGACGGACTTTGCATCCGCGAAGACGGCATTTATGTAGACGGTACGCTCGGCGGCGCCGGGCATTCAAGTGCGATTGCAGGGCATCTGAAAACAGGAAGGCTCATCGGCATTGACCGTGATGAAAATGCGATTGCGGCGGCAAGCGCGCGGCTTGCACCGTTCGGTGAGCGTGTGACGATTGTAAAAAACAACTTTTCGAATATAAAGCAGGTGTTAGCTGACCTGCACATAGACAAAATTGACGGTGCACTTCTGGATTTGGGCGTTTCGTCGCATCAGTTAGACGAGCCGGAGCGCGGATTTTCCTACATGCACGATGCACCGCTCGATATGCGCATGGACCGCTCGGCGGCACAAAGCGCATACGACGTCGTAAACGGATACAGCGAAGAAGACTTGACGCGCATCATCCGCAGTTACGGCGAAGAAAATTGGGCAAAACGCATTGCAGCGTTTATTGCAAAGCGACGGGCTATGAAACCGGTCCGTACAACCGGCGAGCTTGTCAGCATCATAAAAGAAGCCATTCCTGCAGGGGCAAGGCAGGAGGGCGGACATCCGGCGAAGCGTACGTTTCAGGCGATTCGCATCGAGGTCAACGGCGAACTCGAGATTTTAAAAGATGCCGTGCGTGATTTTACCGAGGTAATCAAGCCCGGCGGAAGGCTATGTATCATCACCTTCCATTCGCTCGAAGACCGCATCATCAAAGATGCGTATGCAGAGTTGGCACAGGGGTGTACGTGCCCGAGGGAATTTCCGGTTTGCGTATGCGGCGGAAAGCCGAAGGTGAAAATCATTACCAAAAAACCGATTGTGGCTACGGCGCAGGAGCTTGAGCACAATTCCAGGTCCAAAAGTGCGAAACTGAGAATCGCACAAGTGTTATAGAGAGGACACAAACGAGGGGGAAAAAACGTGAGAACAAATGGAAATCTGGCTTTGAATCCGGCGTACAAACCGGCGTACCAACCGTCGCAGACTTCCTTGCGTAAAAAGGCAGACGTATCTGTCTCCATGCACGTGAAGGCAAAAAAGAAATCCAACCTGCTTGCAGCGTTGGTGTTTATTGCTATCCTTTTTTCCATCGCAATTTGCTTAGTAACGCGCGAGGTAAATCTTTATGAAAAGAGCAACCTCGTCAATTCCCTGCAACAGCAGCTCGAGGATGCTGAGGCGGCAACAAAGCAGGCCATGGTGGCTTCCGAACAGGCCATTGATTTGGCAACCATCGAGGCCAATGCGCTCACGAAATTCGGTATGAGTAAACCGCAGAAGCACCAAACCATCTATATCAACGTGCGTCAGGGTGACTATGTAGAAAAGACAGCGGACAAGCAAATCGGAGAAGAGCTTTATAACGGCATCAGCGCGGTGTTTGGCATATTCGGTATCCGATAAGCTTATATATAGTAGTGCAGGGCACTACTCAATTCCATAGGTTTGATTGTTGGGTTAGGTGGGTAAATTACTTAACCCTTCTTTTATCTTAATGGCGTCTGGAGGCGCAAAAAGTCGATGAAAAACCGCACGACATTACCGGTAAAAAACAGAATATTTATTTGCACGCTCGCAGCCGTGGTGCTGTTGGGCGCGCTTGGCGTTCGTATAGGATATTGGCAGATTATCCGCGGAGAGCAGATGCGCAAGGAAGCGACGCTGCAGCAGACGCGTGACCGCGCCATTACCTCCAAGCGCGGTACGATTTATGACCGCAACGGCAAGGAACTTGCCGTCAGCGCGTCTGTAGAACTTGTTGCCGTGGCACCGCCGGAAATTGCAAAAAACAAGGGCGGTGCGGAAATTGTCGCCAAGCATCTGTCCGACATCTTGGAGCTTAGCTATGACGATGTATATGACCAGGTGACAAAAAAACTTTCGTATGTGACGATTGCGCGCAAGGTGGAAAAGGTCAAAACGGACCAAATCCGCGCGCTCAAAACGCAGGAAGAAACCAAAAAGATTTTTAACGGCGTTTATCTGGAAGAGGACACGAAACGCTACTACCCGTTCGGGCATTTTGCCTCGCACTTAATCGGTTTTACGGGCACGGACAATCAAGGACTGTACGGCATTGAGGCAGCGCTCGACGACGAGCTTTCGGGTGTAGCCGGCAGAATTATTTCCGTCAAAAATGCCGCAGGCTCGGATATGCCGTTCCAATATGAGCAAAAATATGACTCACAGGACGGTTTGAATGTTACGCTGACCATTGACGAAACCATCCAGCATTTTGCAGAAAAGCATCTGCAGCAGGCGGTGGAGGAAAACAAACCGGCGCAGGGCGCGTTTGCCATCGTTATGGCACCGAAAACAGGCGAAATTTATGCGATGACGAGCAAACCGGATTACGACTTGAATGCGCCGTTTACGATTATGTCTGCCGAGGCGCAGGCGCTTGTGGATGCGGAAACGGATGATGAAAAGAGAAGCAAGCTTCGCAGTGAAGCGTTGGCGTTGCAATGGCGCAACAAAGCGGTCAGCGACACTTATGAGCCGGGTTCGGTATTTAAGATTCTAACGGCGGCGATGGCGCTCGAAGAGGGCGTTGCCACCATACACGATACCTTCAACTGTCCGGGATATACCATGGTCGGCGCCGTGAGAATTAACTGTTGGAAAACCGTCGGTCACGGCCATGAAATTTTTAAAGAAGGTTTGCAGAATTCCTGTAACCCGGTGTTTATGGAACTTGGCAAGCGTTTGGGCAGAGATGCCTTCTTTAAGTATTTTACCGATTTCGGTCTGACCTCGCCGACCGGCATTGCGGTTGGCTCTGAGGGTGAAAGCGTATACTACACCGCGAAGTATTTAAATGAAACGGAATTGGCAACGAGTGCATTCGGCCAGAGCTTCCAGATTACGCCGATGCAACTCATTACTGCGGTTGCGGCAACGGTCAACGGCGGAAATCTGATGCGACCCCACATTGTAAAATCTTTATCCGACAGCCAGGGCAACGTGGTAAAAACCTATGAGCCGGAACTGGTGCGCCAGGTGGTATCGGCGCAGACGAGTGCGATTATGCGCGACTTTACCGAGGGCGTTGTTGCTTATGGTACGGGTAAGGGTGCACAGGTGAAGGGTTATGATATCGGCGGTAAGACGGGTACCTCGGAAAAACGCCCGCGTAACCAGGGCAAGTACGTTGCTTCCTTTATCGGTATGGCACCGGCAGATGACCCGGAGTTGATTTGTCTTGTGGCCATCGACGAGCCGACGGGCGATTTGTATCAGGGTAGCCAGATTGCCGCACCTGTGGTGCGTAATATTTTGGAAGATACGCTCGGTTATTTGGGCGTGGAGAAGCACTTTGATGCTTCGGAGGATTTGAGCCAGCAAATCGTACCGGAGGTGCGCAATTTCGATGTAAAGAAGGCGGCAGAATCCGTAGCGGCTTTGGGCTTTGGTTATCAGGTCATCGGCGATGCCGAAACGGTGGAAGAGCAGTTGCCGAAGCCGGGTGCGAGTCTGGCAAAAGGCTCAACAATCCTTTTGTATACAACGGGCAATACCATTGAGCAGGTGCAGCTGCCGGACTTCAAGGGACAGACGCTTGCTGACGTGCGTGCGCAGCTCAAGGAATTGGGACTCAATTTAGAAATTTTGGGCGCAACGGATGACAGCTGCGTGGTACAAAAGCAAGAACCTGCGGGCGGCATGATGGTCAACCCCGCAACGACGGTGCGTGTGGAGTTTATTTACATGGCCGGCGACTAATTACAACCAAGGGTTAGACTTTGAAAGAAGGTGTTCGTGATGAAATTATCCGATTTGCTTGAAAATGTAGAAACGGTTTCGGCAGTTGCAGATGTGTGCATTCGTTCGATTGCGTACGATTCGCGTGCGGTCGAGCCGGGCGATGTGTTTGTGTGCATCAAAGGCTTTGCCACGGACGGACACCAATATGCTCAAAAGGCGATTGAAAACGGCGCTGTGGCGATTGTTGCGCAAGACAGTGTAGAAGCGGATGTGCCGGTGGTGTACGTCAAAGACAGCCGCATGGCGCTGGCGCAGATGTCTAAGGTTTATTACGGTAAGCCGGACGAAAAGATGAAAATTATCGGTATTACAGGTACCAACGGTAAAACGACGGTGACCTACTTAATTAAACATATACTCGAACATTACGGACATAAGGTCGGCTTAATCGGCACCAATCAGAATATGATTGGCGATCAGGTACTGCCGACGGAGAGAACAACGCCGGAGTCCAAAGAACTCTATGCGATGTTTGCCGATATGGCAGAAGCCGGTTGCAGTCATGTGGTGATGGAGGTTTCCAGCCACGCGCTTTACCTGCACCGCGTGGGCGGTATTCAGTATGAGGTGGGCGTATTTACCAATCTGACGCAGGACCACCTGGATTTTCACGGCGATATGGAAAATTATTTTCTTGCCAAGGCGATGCTGTTTGATGTATGCAACAACAGCGTTGTCAATACAGACGATGCCTACGGTAAGCGGCTGGCAAAAATTGCGCCGGCGCTTTTGGATTATTCCGTGGATTGTGTTTCGGCTCTTCAGGCCTCCGAAATTGAAATTTCGGCGAAGGGTGTACTTTATGATGTTGAACACGAAGGGGAGAGAACATCGGTCCACGTGGCCATTCCGGGCAAGTTTTCGGTTTACAATTCGCTGGCGGCGCTCGGCTGTGTGATGCAGCTGGGAATTTCTGTAGATGATGCCGTGCGTGCGCTTTTGACGGCGCGCGGCGTAAAAGGCAGAGCAGAGGTTGTGCCGACGGATACGCCGTATACGGTGCTTATTGACTATGCACATACGCCGGACGGCTTGGAAAATATTTTGTCTACCGTAAACGAATTTAAGCAGGCGCGACTGATTACGGTGTTCGGTTGCGGCGGTGACCGTGACCGCACCAAGCGTCCGCTGATGGGCGAAACGGCGGCAAGACTTTCCGATTTTGTGATTGTGACTTCGGACAATCCGCGTACGGAAGACCCGGAGGCGATTTTAGATGACATCATGCCGGGCGTGGAGAAAACTGACTGTCCGTATGTGCGCATCGCAAATCGCAAAGAGGCGATTGCCTATGCACTTTCCCATGCGGAGGCAGACGATGTCATCGTACTGGCGGGTAAGGGACACGAAACTTATCAGATTTTAAACACGGGCAAAATCCATTTCGACGAGCGCGAAGTGGTTTATGAACTGTTGCAATAATACGAAAAAGAAGGGCATCTTATGAAGGCATTTTCGGTTCAGCAAATTTTAGAAGCAACGGGCGGCACATTGGTGTGCGGCGCGTCGACACAGAATTTCTCCGGCATATCCACCGATTCGCGCTGCGTCGGATACGGCGCACTGTTTATTCCGTTTGCCGGGGAGACTTTTGATGCGCACGATTTTATTGACAGCGCACTCAAAAGCGGGGCCGGTGGCGTGCTCACGCACAAGGATTTGGATTTGGATACCCAAAGTGCGGTCATTCGCGTACAGGATACGAAAAAGGCGTACGGCGACATTGCTCGATATTATAAAAATGCGATTGCGCCGAAAACGGTAGCTGTAACCGGCTCAGTCGGCAAAACGACGACAAAGGATATGGTAGCTTGTGTGCTCGCCGAGCATTTCAGCGTGACCGTAACCGAAAAGAATTACAACAATGAAATCGGTGTGCCGAAAACGCTTTTGAATTTGAAAGAAACGGATACGGCGGCGGTGGTGGAAATGGGTATGAACCATTTCGGCGAAATTGCCTACCTTGCCTCGATTGCACAGCCGGATGCGGCGGTGATTACCAACATCGGTTTATCGCACATTGAAAATCTCGGCTCGCAGGAAGGTATTTTGAAGGCGAAATTAGAGGTGCTCGAGCATTTGAGTGCGGACGGTGTTCTTTTTTTAAACGGTGACGACGCGCTTTTAAATACAGTCAAGGCGGACCGCGCGATTGTGCGTTTCGGTCTGGATGCAAGCACCTGCGATATTTACGCCGACAACATTGTATCCGGCAGCGAAGAAATTGAATTTGATGCGATTTATAAGCGCAAGAAGACCCATGTGCATTTGCACGTGCCTGGCGTACACAATGTATACAATGCGCTTGCGGCGATGGCGGTCGGCGTGTTTTACGGTCTGACGCTTGCGCAGGCGGCGCGCGGTGTGGAAAAATTTGTGCCGGGCGACAAGCGCATGAATATCATTCGTACGGATAAATGGATTATTTTAAATGATTGTTATAATGCATCTCCGGCTTCGGTAGAGGCAGCGGTGCAGGTGCTGTGCGGCTTGGAGAGCGAAAGAAAGGTTGCCGTTTTGGGTGACATCAAAGAACTTGGCGACTTTGCACCGGCGGCGCACGGCAAGATGGGCAAAAAAATTGCCCGCTTGGGGCTGGATTGCATCATTGCCATCGGGGACAATGCAAAGTTTATCTGCCGCGGTGCACAGGAAGGCGGCATGGACGCGGAAAACCTACATTGCTTCAAAACAAGACAGCAGGCGATTGAGGCGCTGGGTGACCTGGTTTTGCCGGGTGATGCGATTTTGGTCAAGGCATCACGCGCGATGCAACTTGAATACGTAACAGAAGCTTTAAAGCAGTTATAATATACAAGGGGGAAACGGAAATGGTACTTTGGGGTGTTTTGAAATTTGCATTACTTGCAGCGGCGATTGCCTTTTTGATTGCGGCGTTGGCAGGTCCTGTTATAATTCCGTTTCTGCACAGATTAAAGTTTGGACAGTCCATTCGTGAGGAAGGCCCGAGTTGGCACCAAAAAAAGAGCGGTACACCGACGATGGGCGGGATTATATTCATTGCTGCCGCGACGGTCGCTGCGCTGATTTGCGCGCGCGGCGAAGTGATGCTTGCCGTGCTCGGTTGCAGTCTTTGCTTTGGCGTAATTGGTTTTATTGATGATTTTATTAAGGTGATTTTAAAGCGCAATCTCGGCCTGCGCTCGATGGAAAAGCTCGTTTTGCAAATTCTGGTATCGGTTGTATTTACGGTTGTGCTGTATTACAATTCCATCATTGACAGCCGCATTTTATTGCCGTTTACCGATTGGCAGTTGCCGCTCGGTTATTTGTATATTCCGGCGGCGGTGTTTGTGATGGTCGGCTTTAACAATGCCGTGAATTTGACGGACGGGTTAGACGGACTTGCAGCAACGGTGACGGCGATTGTCTGCCTGTTTATTGCGGCGGCGGCTTATGTGAAGGGAATTCCGGCACTCAGTATACTTGCATTTGCGATTTTCGGCGGCGTATGCGGATTTTTGCTGTTTAATCACTATCCGGCAAAGGTGTTTATGGGAGATACCGGCTCGCTGTTTTTGGGCGGTTTTGTCAGCGCATCCGCAATTTTATTAAAAATGCCGGTGATTTTCGTTCTGGCAGGGTTTATCTATGTCGCAGAGGCTTTGTCGGTGGTGTTGCAGGTCATCAGTTTTAAGACAACCGGCAAGCGTATCTTTAAAATGAGTCCGATTCATCATCACTACGAGATGTGCGGACTGAAGGAAAAACAGATTGTATTTCGATTTAGTTTGGTAACAGCCATCGGATGTGTGATTGCATTTTTAGCGATTTTATAATTTTGAAGGAGGGTTGGCTATGCCGCAATACGGCTCGGCGGCGCGTAAAAGCGTGCGTACACACAGACATAAAAATAACGTTGTGCACCTGCGTGATGCGAAATCTTCGGGTTCGGCACAGCCAAAGAAAAAAACAACCCGCAAGAAAGCAAAACGTGCTTCGGGGTGGGGACAGGTATTTGAATTGTACACGGGTGGTTTTCATACCCGCTCTTTAGATAAATCCATGCTGATTTTAATTATCGGCTTGGTGGTTTTCGGTTTGGTTATGGTATTTTCGGCCAGCGCACCCTCCGCGAGTGCGTTTCAGAGCAGTCCGTACTTTTTCATCATCCGTCAGGGTATTTTTGCGGTGCTCGGTATTGCGGTGATGCTCGGTATTTCTTATATGGATTACCACCATTTGGGCAGATTCGCCCTGCCGATTCTGGGTGGCGCGTTGCTGCTTCTCTTGGCAGTATATATTCCGGGACTTGGTGTAGAACTCAATGGTGCGCGCCGCTGGATTAACCTCGGTTTTACAACTTTGCAGCCGTCTGAAGTGGTCAAAATCGCTTTGATTGTGTTTTTTGCTTTTAGTTTGAGCAAGGTAAAAGACGGAATTAAAAATTTTTGGCCTGAACTTTGTATTTATCTCGGTATTTTGGGGTTGTTTGCGTTTTTGCTTCTGGCAGAACCGCACCTTTCCGCAACGCTGATTATCGGCGCGACCTGCGTAATCCTGCTTTTGATTGCGGGCGCAAAATTTATGCACTTTTTCTGGATGGCCTTTCCGGTGGTCGGCATCGGCGTGCTCTACGTTATGCAAAACCCGTATCAAATGGAAAGAATTATGGCATTTTTGGACCCGTTTGCATACAAAAGCGACGAGGGCTTTCAGGTGGTCAATTCGCTCTACGCGATTGGCTCGGGCGGTATTTTCGGTCTCGGACTCGGACAGAGCAGGCAAAAATATCTGTATTTGCCGGAACCGCAAAACGACTTTATTTTTGCAATTATCTGCGAAGAACTCGGCTTAATCGGTGCGCTGTTGGTGCTGTTCTTGTTCGGTTGCCTGATTTGGAAGGGTTACCGCACCGCCATCGAAGCACCGGATATGTTCGGCACGCTGTTGGCAACGGGGATTACCACATTGGTTGCCATTCAGACGGTACTCAATGTCGCAGTTGTAACTTCTTCTATTCCGGCGACGGGTGTGGCCTTGCCGTTTTTCAGCTTCGGCGGTACGTCACTTTTGATTTTGCTTGCATCCATGGGCATTCTTTTAAGCATCAGCAGACAGACTGTAACCAAGAAAGACGATGGCATTAAGCTATAGGAGGCGGCATATGAAAGTATTGTTTGCAGGCGGCGGTACAGCAGGACACATCAATCCTGCACTCAGCATTGCCGATGAAATACGCGCGCAGAATCCGGATGCACAAATTCTGTTTCTCGGTAAACGCGGTAATATGGAAGAAAAACTGGTAACCAAGCACGGTTACCCGATTGAATTTATTGATGTGGAGGGTTTTAAGCGCTCTCCGGTTGCCAATGTGCGCGTGGTGGCAAAAACGCTCAAGGCCATTTGGCAAAGCAAAAGAATTATAAAACGTTTCCGTCCGGATGTTGTGGTGACAACGGGTGGCTATGTCAGCGGCCCCGTAATGATTGCGGCGCACCTTTCGGGCGTGCCGTCGCTCATTCACGAATCGAATGTTTATCCGGGCGTAGCGGTCAAAATGTCCGCCAAAACGGCAACGCGGATATGCGTAAGCTTTGATAAGACACTGGAGCTGATTTCGCAAAAGCACAAATGCGTAAAAACCGGCAATCCGGTGCGCGCGGAAATTCTTAAAACGACGAGAGAAGCGGCGCGCAAGGCGCTTCGCATCAAGGATAAACCGCTGGTGTTGGTGTTCGGCGGCAGTTTGGGCGCAAAAAAATTAAACGAAGCGGTGCTCGGATACATTTTAGAAATTCGAGATGCGAACAATGTCGAGCTTATTTTCGGTACGGGCGAGCGCAACTACGCTGATGTGATGGCGGCGCTGACGCAGATGGAAATCAATGTGCCCGAATGCGCACACATACAGGTGCTTCCGTACATTTACAATATGAATGAAGCCATGGCGGCGGCCGATGTCGTGATTGCGCGCGCCGGTGCGATTACGATTGCGGAATTGATGGCGCTCGGCAAACCGTCGATTTTAATTCCGTCCCCGAATGTGGCCTACAACCATCAGGAAACGAATGCGCGCCAACTTGAGCAAAACGGCGCGGCGCTCGTGCTGACGGAAAATGAACTTTCGGCGCAAAGTTTACAGGAAAAAATTGACCTCTTGCTTTCCGATACGGAAAAGTTGTATAATATAGGTGAAAATGCAAAGAAAATGGGTACGCCGGATGCGACAAAACGCATCTGTGCGCTGATTTATGAAATTGCATTGAAGTAGCAAAAAAGGCATACTCCGCATACGATACAATGACAATTGTAGGATGCGGAGGTGTTTTCATGTCTGTGATAGTGGTAGAAGGCGGTCACAGTCTGGAGGGAACGGTGCGCGTGCAGGGCGCGAAAAATGCGGTGTTGCCGATTTTGGCGGCAACGGTGCTCTGCCACGGAGAGAGTTTGGTGGAAAATTGCCCTGATTTAAGCGATGTTGCGGCGACGGTGCGGATTTTAGAGCATCTCGGCTGTAAGGTAGCGCGTACGGGTGAGAGAATTTTGGTTGATGCGTCGGGGATGCACCGAAGCGATATTCCGGAAAGCCTGATGCGTGAGATGCGCTCCTCCGTTATCTTTTTAGGCGCGATATTGGCGCGCTTCGGCAAAGCGAGCGTTGCGATGCCGGGCGGCTGTGAACTCGGACCCAGACCGATTGATTTACACTTGGCGGCCTTTCGGCAGATGGGCGTTTCGATTACCGAGGCGCACGGCAGTATCGAATGCAGTTGCGATAAACTTACCGGCGCGCAGATACACTTGGGATTTCCCAGCGTCGGTGCGACGGAAAATATTATGCTTGCGGCAACGCTTGCCGAGGGAGAAACCGTCATTACCAATGCGGCGAAAGAGCCGGAAATTGAGGATTTGCAAACGATTTTAAACCGTATGGGCGCTCGCGTACGCGGCGCTGGTACGGATTGTATATGTATTGAGGGTGTGGCTAAATTGCACGGCGCAGAGCATCGCGTGATGCCCGACCGCATTGTAGCGGCGACGTATATGGCCTGCAGTGCGGTGGCCGGCGGCATGCTGGAACTCACCGATGTTTGTCCCGGGCACATGGAAGCGGTGCTCAGCGTGGCACGCAGTTACGGCGCGGATTTGCGCATAGAGGAAAACCGCATTGTACATACAGCGCCAAAGCGCTTAAATGCGGTAAAAATGATTCGTACGATGCCGCATCCGGGGTTTCCGACGGATGCACAGGCACCCGTGATGGCGGCGCTTTGTCTGGCGCAGGGCACGGGGATTATGACGGAAACGATATTTGAAAACCGGTTTAAGCATGTGACGGAACTTGCGCGCATGGGCGCGGACATTACGGTGGAAGGCAGAATTGCCGTGGTGCGCGGTGTAGAGCATTTAACCGGCGCAAACGTGTGCGCTATGGAGCTGCGCGGCGGTGCGGCTTTGGTAGTAGCGGCGCTCGGTGCACAGGGCATCACGCGTATCGGGAAAATCGGTTATATTGAACGCGGTTATGAAAACATCACGGGCGTACTCGCCGGTGTGGGAGCAAAAATCAGAAAGGAAACAGAGGATGAAAGCGACGAAAGACAGACGTGTTATTCCTGTCCATGAGGACATCCGCGAGCGTCATCGCAAGCGCCAATTGAAAAAGAAACGTGTCCGTTTTACACTCTTTTGTATCGGTATGCTGTTTTTGCTTTTCGTGGCGGGGACGGCGGTTGTATTTTTAACGCCTTGGTTTCATGTGGATGCGGTTACCGTGCAGGGCAACGCACAGGTGGAAAGTGCCGATTTGATTGAAGCGAGCGGTATCAATAAGGGCGAGAGTATTTTTGCGTTCAGTTTGGGTAGCGTGGAAGAAAATCTATTGGCGGTCCCCTATGTCAAATCGGTGAGCGTGAAGCGCAAACTGCCGAAAACCATTTCCATTACGGTGCAGGAAAGTACGGCGGTGGCGCGCATAGAAAAAGACGCTATGCAAATTTGCATTGATGAAACGGGCGAAGTGGTTTATGCGGGTGCACAGCCGCCCGAAAACCTGATTTTGGTTTTGGGTACGGCGGTGGAAGAATATACGTTGGGTGCGCCGCTTACGCTTGCGGAAGGAAAATCCCCTGAATTGCTGATGGAATTTATCGACGCAGTGCGCGAACTCGGCATCGCCGGCGGCATCCACAGCGTGGATTTGACGGTGGCGGAAAACCTGACCTTTACCTATGGGCAGGGTCTTAGGGTTTTGTGTGGTGACAGCTATGATTTAAAGCGTAAGCTCCTGACATTCATCGAAGTTGCACACGAACTGCCGGAGAATGCCAAGGGCGAAATTGACCTGCGCATCAGCGGCAAGGGGTATTACAGACCGTAAATATGAACTTTTTTAAAAATTTAATAATTTTTTAATAAATTCTATTGAATAAATGAAAATTATGTTGTATAATAACATTTGATTAAATATTGATTACATTTGAGTTACAGAAGATAGAGGAGGCGCTTGAATTGTTTGATATGGATTTGGAAACAAGCAATGTTGCGAAAATTAAAGTCATTGGTGTCGGCGGCGGTGGTAACAATGCCGTAAACCGCATGATTGATGCCGGTGTGAAATGTGTAGACTTTATTGCGGTAAATACGGATGCACAGGTACTGAAGGAGTCCAAGGCAGTTGCGAAGATGCAGATTGGTGAAAAACTCACCCGCGGGCTGGGCGCAGGTGCAAATCCGGAAATCGGTGAAAAGGCCGCTATGGAAAGCCGCGATGAAATCGAGGCAATGATTAAGGGCGCCGATATGGTATTTATTACGGCAGGTATGGGCGGCGGTACCGGTACAGGTGCGGCTTCCGTAATTGCAGGCATCGCAAAGGAAATGGGTATTTTGACGATTGCCATCGTAACCAAGCCGTTTACCTTTGAAGGCCGTCCAAGACTTGCAAAGGCTGAGCTGGGTATCGCAAAGCTTCGTGAAAACGTAGATGCGATTATGACCATTCCGAATGACAACATTTTGAAGGTTGTAGATAAGAATACCACTCTCGCAAACAGCTTTTTGATGGCAGACGATGTGCTCCGTCAGGGCGTGCAGGGTATTTCCGATATGATTGTCGGTACGGGTTACATCAATGCCGACTTCGCCGATGTGAAGAGAACCATGGAAAACTCCGGTATCGCGCACATGGGCGTGGGTGTTGCCAAGGGTGAAAACAAGGCAGCAGAAGCTATTAAGATGGCGATTGAAAGCCCGCTTCTGGAAACTTCCATTGCAGGCGCAAGAAACGTGCTTGTCAACATCACGGGTGACAAGAACCTCACCTTGTTTGATGCAAATGATATCATGAGCATGGCAAACGATTTGGTGGATTCCGATGCGGAAATCATCTTTGGTGTGGTGATTGATGAAAACCTCGATGATGAAATGCGCGTAACCGTAGTTGCAACGGGTTTTGACAGCGCAAGACCGGCAGCGGCTCCGGTAAAAGCGGCAGAAGAAAAGAAGGATGATTTCTTCGGCAATCTCATCAGCAAGACGGAGGTAGCTGAGACACCGGCAGCGGAGGATACGTCGTTTGCGCCGACTGCAAGTGCAGAACTGGAAAATGTAGACATCCCGAACTTCTTAAAGAACAAGAATTTCTAATTAGACATTAAAAAGGACGGCGTTGCCGTCCTTTTTTCAAGGTGCGGTAATGAAAGAAAACATAGAAGGATTGTCTTTGCAAGAACAGTTTGAACTGGCCAAACAAAAGGCGGGGCAAATCTGTACGCGAAGAAGAAAAACGAAAAAGGAACTTGAAGGGAAACTTTCCGACCTCGGCTTTGATGCGCAGGTGTGCGAAGCGATTGCCGAATGGGCGCAGGAGTATTACTTTATAGACGATGCCGCTTATGCGCGCGACTATATCGAGTCTGCCGCCCGAAAGTACGGAAAGCGCAGGATTGTGCAGGCGCTTCGGTTTAAGGGCATCGCTCCTGAGGTGATTGAAGATGCGCTCGCCGAATTCGATTTTGACGATGTGCGGGAAGAACTTTGCGTAAGCGTGCAACAAAGGCTCGGCGGCCTGACGGACCGAAAAAGTATAGATAAGGTGGTGCGCCACTTTTTGACGCGCGGCTACAACTATGACGATGTGCGCTATGCCATCGAGCAGGCAAAGCTAAACGCGGACACTGAGGAGGATGACTTTGGGATATAAGATTGCGGTTGCATCCTTAGGATGCGCCAAAAATTTGGTGGATACGGAAAACATGCTCGGTCTTCTTTTAGAGCAGGGGCATGTACTCACGCTCGAGCTAGCGCAGGCAGATGTGATTTTGGTCAATACCTGCGGATTTATTGGCGATGCAAAAAAAGAGTCCATAGACACCATTTTGGAAATGGCGGACTATAAAGCAAACGGAAAGTGCAAGGCACTTTTGGTGGCCGGTTGTCTTGCCGAGCGTTATAAAGAGGAAATTTTAGAGTCGATTGACGAGGTGGATGCCGTTATCGGTACGGGCGATTTTGACAAGATTGCCGAGGTGCTGGATGCGGTAGCAGACGGAGAGCGCGTTGCGCTTTACGGACATGCCGATGCCTACGACATGGAAAATCTGCCGCGTGTGACGACTACGCCGCCGCATACGGCGTATTTAAAGATTGCCGAGGGCTGTGACAACCATTGCACGTACTGTGTCATCCCGTCGCTTCGCGGAAAATTCCGTTCACGCAGTATCGAAGATATTTGCGCAGAGGCAAAGGAGCTGGCAGACAGCGGCGTGCGCGAACTGATTTTGATTGCGCAGGATACGACCAGGTACGGCACGGATATTTATGGCGACTATGCCCTGCATACGCTTTTGGAAAAGCTTTGCGAGATAGAGGGCATCCGTTGGATTCGTCTGCATTATATGTATCCTGAGGCCATTACGGATGCTTTGCTCATAACGGTTGCAAAACAGGATAAAATCGTCAAGTATTTTGATATTCCCGTACAGCACGGCTCGGATGCGGTGCTGCGCCGCATGGGCAGGCGCACAAACCAAGAACAGATGCGCACGCTCTTTGACAAAATCCGCAAATGCTGTCCCGATGCGGTGCTGCGTACGAGCGTGATTGTCGGCTTCCCGGGGGAAACGCAGGAAGAATTTAATGAGCTTTTGGAATTTGTGCGTGCGGTGCGGTTTGACCGCCTTGGTGCATTTGCCTACTCGAAAGAGGAGGGCACGCCGGCGGCGAGGATGCAAAACCAAATCCATCCGTCCACGAAAAAGGCGCGCGTGCGCCGCGTGATGGAATTGGCACAAACCATTTCCAAAGAGATAAATGAAGAAAAACTCGGAAAGGTTTTAGAGGTGGTTTGCGAAGGCTACGACGAAGAAAACTTTATGTACTTCGGCCGAAGCCGCGGCGACAGTCCGAACGTGGATGCGCTGGTGTACTTTGCCGCCACGCGGGATTTAACCATCGGTGAGTTTGTAAATGTAAAAGTGCTTTGCACGGAAGAATATGATTTGATAGGAGAGATGATAAATGAATTTACCGAATAAACTGACACTCATCCGTATTGCGATGATTCCCGTATTTTTGTTCTTTTTGATGACAGATTTTGTGCCGTATTCCGTATATATTGCGCTTGCGGTATTTATCCTGGCGGCGGCAACGGATGCGCTCGACGGGCATATTGCACGCTCCAGAAATCTTGTAACGGATTTCGGCAAGTTTGCCGACCCGCTGGCGGACAAGATTTTGGTGCTTTCCGCGTTAATCGGCTTAATCGAGCTTGGTCAAATCGGCGCGATTCCGGTCATTATCATTATCGCGCGTGAGTTTATGGTAACGGGGTTGCGCATTGTGGCCATCGGTGCAGGCAAGGTGATTGCCGCAGGTCTTTCCGGCAAAATCAAGACGGTGCTTCAAATGATTGTGACCGTGCTTTTGATGGTGATTTGCCCGTTCAGAGCCGAGGTTTTTGCCCTCGAAGTCATTGCGCAAATCGGTATTTGGGCGATGGTGGCGATTACCGTATATTCCGGTGCGGAGTACATTATACAAAACTGGAGCATCATTGATTACAAAAAATAATAAAAAAATAAAAAACGGATGTATAAACCGTGCGCCGTCTGCGTAAATTATAGTCAGCACAAAAAATTTATATACGGAGGTTTTTGTCATGGCTATTTTAGATACGATTGCGCTGATTTTGGTGATTGTCGGCGGTCTGAACTGGGGCTCCATCGGTCTGTTCGGATTTGATTTTGTCGGCGGATTGTTCGGCGGCATGGATGCGGCGTTTCCGCGTATTATCTTTTCCCTCGTCGGTATCGCGGCGCTGTGGTGCATCACGCTTTTGTTTAAAGACAAAATGTATAAGTAACCAAATAAAAAAGGACGCTGAAGCGTCTTTTTTTATTGCTTATTGATATGTACAATGTACCCGGGATGTTGACGCAGGGGGCAATCTGTGTTATATTTGAATCGAGGTGAAACTATGCAGAGAGATACTCGTTTGGATGCCATAAAAGCGATTGCGTGTTTTTGCGTAATGGTGATACATATTTGCTCCTATACAGCACCTGTCGGCTCGGCGGATTGGTACGGCAGTGTGTTTTGGCGTTCGCTTTGCGGTGCGGCCGTGCCGTTGTTTTTGATGTGCACCGGCGCGCTGTTTTTACAACCGAAACCGCTTTCGATTAAAAAGCTATATGCAAAAAATGTTTTGCGCATACTGCTTGCCGGTTTTGCGTGGGCATTTATCTATAAACTTTATCACTTGGCGGAGGCGGATGCACTTCGTCTTGCTTCCGTTTGGCAGGCGATAAAAGAAGTTGTATTGTTTCAGCATGAATTTCACTTGTACTACATACAGATTGTGCTGGTTTTATATATTGGTATGCCTGTTTTGCGCGTGTTTACCGCGCATGCAACCAAGACGGAAATTTTATACGCGCTTGCTGTTTGGTTTGCGCTTGGTGTGCTTTATCCGACGGTGATTGTGTTCTGGCCGTTTCGTCTGCTGGGCGGGGTCGCAAACTTATGGATGCTCAATATGATTTATGCTGCATTCGGCCTTGCGCTTCTTGGCTATTATCTGTATACCTATCCTGTTTCGCTTCGCGTAGGTTTGGGAACTGGTCTGGTCGGGTATTTAGTTACGCTTATCCCGACGGTGGTCGGCAGCTTGCAAACCGGGGTGCTCTATGAACAGTTTTTAAGCGGCATGTCCGTCGGTTGCGCTCTGCTTGCCGCAGGTATTTTCGGCAGTTGCCTGCATTTAAAGAAAGCTTTACCTGTCGCGGTTTATGTATCCAAGGGTTCGTTTTTAATTTACCTTGCACATATGCTTTGGATAAATTTTTTGCGTGACAGTTTGCACATTACGGCGGACTGCTTTAGCACATGGCTTTCCGTGCCGCTTTTGGCAATTCTGGCGATTGCGGTTTGTACGGGATTATATTTTGTACTCTCGCACATTCCGATCGTGAAAAAATGGCTAATTTAACAAAAAAGGCGTCCTGAGAACACTCGCCCTCAGGACGCCTTTTTTATTGCGATAATTTGCAGGCGGTTATATGTTTTTTTGAAAAGCGCGGGCCTTTTGAACGGTTCCGTTACTAGTTGAGTATTGCAATTGCCAAATTAAGATACGCGGCAAACGTGACCCATAAAAAGTACGGAATTTGCAGGTAGGCTGCAATCGGAGATAATGCATGGAATTTAAAGAGCATGCGCAAAATCAAAATCCATAATAACAGCAGCCAGAAAAACGAAAACCAAAAGGCCTGCAGATTGAAAAAGAGAATGCTCCAAAAGAAATTGACTGCAAGCTGGAGCGCGTAGACGGAAAGCGCATCGCGCCTTTGTGCTTCCGGCGTATCGGTGCGCGTATACACAATGGCGGCGGAAATGCCCATCAGTACATACAAAATTGCCCAGACCACGCCGAAGAGCCATCCTGGCGGCGCAAGCGGCGGCTGCACAATGCGCGAATAGATGTCCATGCTGTCTTTGGTTAAAAGGGCACTCAAACCGCCGACTCCGAGCGCAATCGCTATGGAGATTACATACGGTTTTATTTTTTTCCACATAAAATTTCCATCGCCTTTCTGCCCACAAATCGTAATTAAAAATATATACGCACTTTTCGTGGGCAAAAGGCGTATAATGGAAATTATGCACATCGCCGTTTCGCATCGTATACGATGCGAAAATTTCGGCGGTGCAATACATTTCGCCGGAGGCATAGCGTGATTTTTCACGTTATCACCTCGGTAACAGTATATGTACCGAGGATGATTTTATGCTTTCGGAATGCAATTGTTCGGCGCATGGCCATGGTGCATTTTAAAAGTTTTGGAAAAGTAGGAAAGATTTTCAAAACCGCTTTGTGCGGCGGCCTCTGCGACGCTACATTTACCGCTCTGCAGAAGTTTGCGGGCATTTTCACAGCGCAGGTAATTTACATAACCGACAAAGGAAACGCCGGTGACCTTTTTAAATTCCCTCGAAAAGTGATACTGGCTCAGTCTCACCGCACTGGCAACTTCCGAAATGCTGAGCTTTTGCATAAAGTGGGCATGGATATAGCCGAGCGCCGTTTTAATGTTTTCCACAGCCTTACTGCCGGCGCGTCTGCGCATATTGTCCTCGGACTGCGTGTAATTGCAGAGCAGATATACCAGAAGCGAAAGCACAGCCGAGCGGACGCAGGTGTTGTAATACGGATTGCGGTCGGCAAAGGCTTTGACCATCTGCTTATAAAGGTCGCTCGCATGCGGGTCGCGGATATGATTTTTAAGCAAAAGCCTTTCGATGTCAATATCATTTTCTGTGCAGAAGCTGTTGTCCACAATGAGGCAATCATAGCGCAACTCGCTATCGGTGGCAACGTAATGCAGGCTGTTGGCATTGACCACGAAGATATCGCCCGGGGCTACGGGCGTGCTTTGCGTATCGCAAAGTATTCTGCCCTCGCCGGAGATGAAAAACAGCAGTTCAATATTTCTGTGCCAATGCGCAAGACTGTGCGTTTCGATTGCTTTTTCGCAAATCGTATCGCTATGAAAGATAAACGGCAGTTTTTCATTGAGCATTGTGTGCGGTTCGTAAAATCCGAAATTCATCTCTACCACCCCAAAACAGCAAAATAGTGTTAATAATGAGCAAAATAATGACTTACCTTTTCTTTTAAAACAGTATACAATAAGACTACGAGAAACACAAGAGCAAAATGAAGAGGTGTTGTAAATGCGCAAATTTGACATTGGTGTCATTGTGCTGCCGACCAAGGATGCCATTGTACGTGCATCACAATTCGGAGCGCGCGGGAGAAATTTTCGTAAAAACAACAAACAAATTTACGCTTGTAACCCTTGCAAATTGGGCATTTTATCAAGGCGGAGAAGAAAAAACAACAAACAAAGAACAAACAAACAACAAACAAATAACAATCAAACAACAACATCGTAATAATGTAAATAATGTTAATAATGTAAATAAGTATAAGGCTGCGCCGGCACCGAGGATTTTTCATGCAGAAAAATATGATTATGAAACCATTCGCAAACGTGTAAAAGAGAAAATTAAAGAGGGGATTGCGATTTTTGTTTCCTTATGAAAATGCATCTTATTTTTTAAAAATAGCGTGTAAGTAATATGCACTCCAAAAGTTAGACACTTTTGGAGTGCATATTAGTTAGGGTGCGTTTTTGTATGTATATATTACTCTTTGATTCTCTTTAATTTCGCAATGATGTTTTTGACATAGAAAACCAAAACGATAAACAGCAGGCAGGTCACAAAAGACAAAAGCTGCTGCGGATATACGGCGATACCGAATAAGGTATTGCCGGCCTTCTGCATGGCTGAAACCACAGCCGCACCGATGAAGGTGGCGATTATACTGATGCTGCCGCCGACGAGCCCTTTGACCGCAAAAGCATTTGTACAAAGCTCCGCAGGCACATAGTCGAAAATGATGTTGTTGACACCGTTGTTTACGCCTGCGGCATAGACGGCATTCACAATGACATAGATTGTATACATCACCAGTCCGTTTAGCGGCACGGAAAGGGTCATAAATACAAATGACAGCGCAGCGGCGCTAAAGCAAATCAACAAAAGCTTTGAGCGCGAGGTGCGGTCGGCATAGCGGCCGAGCGGCTTGGAAACGAGTACGCGCACGACAGAGCCGACGGCGGAAATGATGGCAATGCTTGCCAAACTGATGCCGAGTTCGTTGTTGACATAGGTGCCGAAAAACGGAACGGAAATGCTCGTGGCCGTGTACCAGAGCACATCCATACCCAGTGTTTTTAAGTATGCCTTATTTGCAAACAAAGTCTGCAAAGTTTCTTTTACGTTGGTGTGCTGTGTTGTTTTTTGGGGCGGCGTAAGCTCTTTCATCGGCAGATAGCAAAATAAAATCATCAAACTCAGGCCGAGAATCGTCCCGCAACAGAGCAGAAAACCGGTTTCGGACTGTCCGATAAAATCGTAGTAGTCAATGAGCGAACCCATCACCCAGGTAAATGCCATACCGCCGATTAAGGAAATGATTTCGTTGGTTGCGGTAAAACTGCCGTGCTGGTCACGGCTGACATAACTCATCGCCCAGTTGGTACGGAACGGATGTATAAACATCTTTACAAAGGTCGGTGTGATGTATAAGATAATAAACAGCGCGGTTTTCAACGCTTGCGGCAAACGGATGAACGGAACAAGATAGAGCGCGGTAAACATCATCTGCGCAATGACGTGCAATGTTACAACAATGCGTTTTGCAGAGTGGATGCGATTGCCGAAAAACAGCGCAAAAATCTGCCCCAATACGCCAAAGGAGGTCAAAGCAGACACGATGCCGACCGCCGCATCCGAAACACCGATTTTTGTCAGTAAGGCGGCAAGGAATGCGCCGGACAATAAAATGGATGAAAAATATTCAAATGCACTTACCGAAATGTAACAGCGCTGCGCAGTTTTGTTGATTTTATAGAGTTGGGGCGGTGTTAAGGTTTTCGGGTCAATCACATGTCTTCCTCCTTTTTTGTTTCTACGCCTATTATATATCCCCTTGCAAAGAAAAGCAATAGAGAAATTAGACGGATTTTTGCGCGGTTTTCTTGCCTTTTATTGGTTGTAGTGTTAAAATAGATTTCATGAAGGTAACTCTGTTTAGCTAAATTCGTTATTTTGAAAACAATTTGGCTATAAACCATTCGGGGGGGATTATATGGAGCCGAAAAAGGGAATTTACAAGCATTATAAGGGCAATTTTTATCAGTATATCGGACTTGCCAAACACTCGGAAACCTGTGAAGATATGGTGATTTACCGCGCGCTCTATGGTGATTGTGCCTTTTGGGTGCGTCCGCTGTCGATGTGGGACGAGCTTGTGGATGTGGCCGGTAAAAAGGTGCCGAGATTCAGTTATGTGGGAGATGCATTCTAAGCTTTGGGCGAGTGTTCTTAAGGATACAATGGTTTTAGCCGGTAATTTACCGAAAATAGTTCACAAAAAATCTGCATTATACGCGAGTATAATGCAGATTTTTATGTTCCTCTTTCCGACAAAATTCCTCGGCTAAAACTGCCAACGGCACCTTAAAAGGTAATAGTTTGGATGAAGAGCAAGGCAAAAATGACCGACATCCTTGCGGATTTCGGTCATTTTTAACACAGCTATTCGCCAAAATATTGCTTTTTAAGGCGTTTTATCCTTAAGAACACTCGCCCTTTGCCCGTTTTTTTATTGCTTAGAAAGAAACGGGTTGCGCAAGGCGCGAGAGTGTGTTATAATTTCAATTATAAGTTCAAGCACAATATATAATTTTGAGGTTATAAACGGAGGTGGCGTTTTGTTTAAGAACAGAGCCTATGTGTTGGAGGTTTATAAAGAGCAGAGTTTTTCGGCGGCAGCAAAGAATTTGTACATTTCCCAGCCGAGCTTGAGCGCGAGCATCAAGCGTATCGAGGAAAAAGCGGGCGCGCCGCTGTTTAACCGTGCAACCGCGCCGGTGACGCTGACGGAAATCGGCGAACAGTATATTGCGTGTGCGCATGAGATGGACAGAATCGAAGCGGAATTTGAAAGTTTTGTGCATGACCGCTTAAATCTTGTGAAGGGTGAAATCAAAATCGGTGGGAGCAGTTTGTTTTCGTCGTACATTTTGCCGCCGATGATTTCGGAGTTTAACAAAAAATATCCGGATATTCAGCTCCACATCATCGAAGGCAGTACAAAAAATTTGATGCAGCTCCTCATTGAGGGCGAGCTTGACATTGTGCTTGACAATACCATCATCGTAAACGACAACATCCAAAAACGACTTTATAAAGAAGAAACGGTGCTTTTGGCAGTGCCGAAGAGTTTGTACTATGACGCAAAGAGCGCACTGACGGTGGCGGATGTGCAAAAAGGGTGGCATTTGGATGAAAATGCGCCGTGCGTGGAGCTTGCAACCTTTGCCGAAATGCCGTTTATTTTCTTAAAGCAGGAAAACGATACGGGCAAGCGCGCAAGACAGTTATGTAAAAAGCACGGATTTGCACCCAACGTGCTCTTTACACTCGACCAGCAGGTAACGGCGTATAACATTACATGTACGGGTATGGGTATCAGTTTTGTGTCCGACACGCTGCTTGATTATCTGCACGAGGTGCCGGATGTGGCTTACTACAAACTTTCCGATCCCGAAATTCACAGAGAACTGTACTATTATGTCAGAAACAACCGCTATCTGAGCACGGCGTGCCGCACATTTATGGCCGGTACATTGCAGAAGGGATAATGCTTTATGAAACAGATTGCCGCAGGCATCCTCGCACACGTGGATGCCGGAAAAACAACCCTTTCCGAGGGACTTTTATATTGCGCGGGCGAAATCCGCAAACTCGGCAGGGTAGACAATCAGAATACTTTTTTGGATACCGATGAAATTGAACGCAGTCGAGGCATCACGATTTTTTCCAAACAGGCCGTTTTGAATGTGGGCGATGCGAAAATCACGCTTTTGGATACACCGGGACACATTGACTTTGCCGCCGAGGCGGAGCGTGTACTTCGCGTGCTCGATTATGCGGTTTTGGTCATCAGCGGCACGGATGGTATCCAAAGCCACACCACAACGCTGTGGAATTTGCTTGCCGCACATAAAATCCCGACCTTTATTTTTGTAAATAAACTTGATTTAGCCGGTGCAGATTACGCAGGTGTTTTAGCGGAGCTTACGGATACATTTGGCGGCAATTTTATTGATTTTACCGATACGAATACCGACCGTTTGCGTGAAAATCTTGCGGTGTGTGATGAAACTTTGATGCACCGGTATTTAGAGGAAAACTGCCTTGGTGAAGAAGCGGTGGTGCGCGCGATTCACCAAAGAAATGTATTTGCGTGTTTTGGCGGCGCGGCGCTGAAAATGGAAGGTGTGGAAGAATTTTTGAAGGCTTTTGCGCGGTTGGTATATCAGCCGCCGGCGCTGACAGGGTTTGGAGCAAAGGTGTTTAAAATCGGAACGGACGAGCGCGGACAGCGCCTGACGCACATGAAAATTACCGGTGGCAGTCTGCGCGTGAAAACCATGCTGGAAACAACGCCGGAGTTTTCGGAAAAGGTCAATGAAATCCGCATTTATTCGGGTGACCGTTTTCAGAGTACGGACTGCGTGGAGGCCGGATGCGTGTGCGCGGTGACCGGGCCGAAACAGACGTATGCAGGCCAAGGGCTTGGCTTTGAGAAAAACGCTGACAAGCTGACGGCAGAGCCGATTTTTAATTATCGCGTGATTTTGCCACAGGGCGTAGAGCCGTCCACGGCGCTTGCGCAGCTTCGTACACTCGAGCAGGAAGAAACGCAGCTCGGTCTTGTGTGGAATCCGCAACTTAAAGAAATCCAGCTTCGCCTGATGGGCGAAATTCAGCTGGAAGTTTTAAAACAGATGATTTTAAAGCGCTTCGGGATGGAAGTTGCTTTTGAAGAGGGCAGAATTGTCTATAAAGAAACGATTGAAAATGTGGTCGAGGGTGTGGGACACTACGAACCGCTTCGTCACTACGCCGAGGTGCATTTGGTGTTAGAGCCGCTTGCGCGCGGCGCGGGCCTGCACTTTGCAGCCGAGGTCAGCGAAGATGAACTCGACAAAAACTGGCAACGTCTGGTGCTGACGCATCTCATGGAAAAGCCGCACTTAGGCGTACTGACCGGCAGTCCGATTACCGATATGAAAATAACGCTGAAAGCAGGACGCGCGCACTTAAAACACACAGAGGGCGGCGATTTTCGACAGGCGACCTATCGTGCGGTGCGCCAGGGTCTTCGGCAGGCCAAAAGTGTGCTTTTAGAGCCGTACTATGAGTTTATTTTGGAAGTGCCCGTGGACAATGTCGGGCGTGCGCTTGCGGATTTAGACCGCATGGGCGCGACATTTTCCATGCCGCAGACACGCGGGGGCAAGACGAAAATTGAGGGGCGCGTGGCGGCGGAGGCGATTTGCAATTACCAGCGTGAACTCATTGGTTACACGCACGGTGAGGGAAAACTGTCCTGTACGTTTTCGGGCTACGATGTCTGCCGCAATCCCAATGCGGTGATGGAAAACATCGGTTACGACTGTGATGCGGATATTGAAAATACTGCCGACTCTGTCTTTTGCAGTCACGGTGCAGGGTTTAACGTGCCGTGGACGGAAGTGACAGCGTATATGCACTTAGACAGTGTGCTCAAACCGAAAAAAGCTGAGGCGGAGGCCGAGGTGGTGCGCAGCAGCACAGTGCTGGCCAGCGACAGCGAACTTTTGCGTATTTTTGAGCGCACCTACGGCAAGGTAGAGCGGAAAATTCCGCAGCAGGCGGTGCGCTACAGTGCAAAAACGCCGGAGTACAAACCGAGCAAGGCAAAAAAACAGCCGGAACAATCGTATCTGCTGATTGACGGCTACAACATCATTTTTGCATGGGACGATTTAAAGGCGCTCGCCAAAGATAGCCTGGAGGCGGCACGAAATGCGCTTGTAGAGCGGCTTTGTGCATACAAGATATTTAAAGAGTACGAAATTATTTTGGTGTTTGACGCCTACAAGGTCAAGGGCAACCGCGGCGAGGTTGAGTGTATAAACGGCATCACGGTGGTCTACACCAAGGAGTCGCAGACAGCGGATGCCTATATTGAAAAGACGGTCAAGGAACTGCGTAAAAATTACAAGGTGACTGTGGCGACCTCGGACGGCTTGGAACAGATTATCATTTTCGGCAGCGGTGCGTACCGCATGCCGGCGCGCATTTTGCTTGAAGATGTCGAGCGCGTGGAAGCGCAGGTCGAGCAGATGGTGGAGCGCTACAATTTGTCCGTGGAAAATTCGGACTACTTGAAGGTATTGCAAAGAAAGTTAGAAGAATTAGAGGTATAATATGCAACTGTATTTTGCGCCGATGGAGGGCATTACAACTTACACATACCGAAACACGCACGCAAAGTTTTTCGGCGGCTGTGATATGTACTATGCGCCGTTTATTGTGCCGAGCGACAAAGAGAGAGTCAGCCGCAAGTGCCTGCGCGACATTCTGCCCGAGCACAACCGGGATATTCCGCTTCGCGTGCAGGTGCTTACCACGCAGGCGGACTCGTTTTTAAAATTTGAGGAAAAAATCAAAGAACTTGGCTACAAAGAGGTCAATATTAATCTCGGCTGTCCGGCGGCGCGCGTGGTACAAAAGGGGCGCGGCAGCGGTGCGCTCAAAGATACGGTGCATTTAGAGAAGTTTTTGCTGGAAACCTTTGATAAGACGGGTCTGAAAACGGAAATCAAAACGCGTATCGGCTTTGCCGACAAAAGCGAGGCAGATGCCCTTTTGGATATTTACAATCAGCTTGACATGCCGCGTCTGATTGTGCATCCGCGAACGAAGACAGACTACTACGGCGGTGTGCCGCATGATGATGTGTTTGCGATGTATAAGGCGCACTCGAAAAATCCGCTTTGCTACAACGGCAATGTGTTTTCGGTAGCAGACTATCAGCGGATTGTAAAAGAATTTGACGGCATCGAAAGTGTGATGCTCGGGCGCGGTGCGGTTGCCAATCCGGCGCTGTTTCGACAGATTCGCGGCGGAGACAAATTGACCACCGAAGAACTGATTGCCTTTTCGGAATTGCTGGCAGAAAACTACTATGCGGTTTTGCAATCCGAAGTGTTTACGTTGCAGAAGCTCAAGGAAATCTGGGTGTATATCCTATGGAATTTTCCGGAGGAAACCAAAGCGGCAAAAGCCATCAAAAAGGCGGGCAATCTGTCGGAATTTCGGTCGGCAATACGCATGCTGCCGGTATTGTAATTTGAAAAGGTTGTTTTTGTGCACATTTCGGAAAAAAAGAGAAGAATTTCGGAAGAAAAGTGAAGAATTATAGATTGAAATTTTGCGCGATTTGTGGTATAGTGTAAACGTATATATGTATATTGACAAATCAAATTGCCGAGGTTTGGCAAAGTAATTTACAGAAAGCGAGGCTTTAAAATGAAAACGAAAGCATTAAGACTTTACGGAAAATGTGATTTGAGATTGGAAGAATTTGAACTGGGCGCCGTGGGTGAGGACGAAATTTTGGCAGAGATTGTCACAGACAGTATCTGTATGTCCAGTTATAAGGCGGCGCTGCAGGGTGGCGAGCATAAGCGCGTGCCTGAAAATGTTGCGACAAATCCGATTATCATCGGCCATGAATTTTGCGGTATTATCCGTGAGGTTGGTGCAAAGTGGCAGGATAAATTTAAAGCCGGTCAGAAATTTGCGGTGCAGCCTGCATTAAACTATAAGGGTAGCTTAGACGCGCTCGGTTATTCGTTTGAAAAAGCAGGCGGCTGTGCTACATATGTTATTTTGCCGGCGGAAGCGATGCTGACCGACAGCGTGCTTGAATACAATTCGGATGTATTTTTCCACGGTTCGCTGGCAGAGCCGATGTCTTGCATCGTTGGCGGCTATCATGCGATGTATCATACAAAGTCCGGCTCCTATGTGCATGAAATGGGCATTAAAGAGGGCGGCAACCTCATCATTATGGCAGGCGCAGGCCCGATGGGTATGGGCGCAATTGACTACGCCATCGGCGGCGACAGAAAGCCGGGCTTAGTCGTTGTAACCGATATTGACGATGCACGTCTCGGCCGCGCCGAACAGCTCATTACACCGGAGTATGCACAGAAAAACGGTGTAAAGCTCGTTTATGTAAATACCGCAAAGCTTGAAGATGCGAAAGCCTATCTTATGGAGTTGACCGGCGGCAAGGGTTACGATGATATTTTGGTTATGGCACCGGTAAAGCCGGTTTGCGAACTTGCAAGCAGCGTACTCGGTTATGACGGTTGCGTAAACTTCTTTGCAGGTCCGGTAGACCACGAATTCTCCGCAAACATTAACTTCTATGACCTGCACTATAATGCAACACATTATATGGGCACGACCGGCGGCAATACCGACGACATGCGCGAGTCTTTGAAGTTGATGGAAGAGGGCAGACTGAATCCGGCAGTTATGGTAACCCATATCGGCGGTATCGACAGCGTAAAGGAATCCACATTGAACCTTCCGAAAATTCCGGGCGGCAAAAAATTGATTTATACACATATCGACCTGCCGCTTACGGCAATTGACGATTTCGAAAAACTCGGTGAAACAGACCCGCTGTTTAAAAAGTTGGCTGAAATTACGGCAAAGAACAACGGCTTGTGGTCCGCTGAAGCTGAAAAGTATTTGTTAGAGAATAAATAATGCGCATTTTTAGGGGGATAAAGCAATGAAAGCAGTAATGTATGGTGCGGGCAATATCGGCAGAGGTTTTATCGGACAGCTTCTTTCCGAATCCGGTTACAGTGTGTCCTTTATCGATGTAAATAAAGACATTCTCGCGGCGTTAAACGAACGCGGACAGTATGTGGTTGAAGTACTTTCTAACGACTCCAACGAGGAAATTACGGTAAAGAATGTGTCCGGTGTGGACGGCATGGATCCGGAGGCTGTGGCAGATGCGATTGCGAATTGCGATATTATGGCAACGGCGGTCGGCGTAAATATTCTGCCGCGCATTGTGGGTAACATCGCAAACGGTCTTAAAAAGCGTTGGGCAAACGGCAACAAAACGCCGCTTAACATTATCATTTGTGAAAATTTGATTGATGCGGATAAATTTCTTGCTGAGTCTATCAAAAATCTTTTGGACGATGCAGAAAAGAAACTGTTTGATGAATGCATCGGTATGGTAGAGGCATCCATCGGCAGAATGGTGCCGATTCAGACACCGGAAATGACCAAAAACGATATTTTGAGAGTTTGCGTAGAGCCGTTTTGCAACCTGATTGTAGATAAAGACGGTTTTAAGGGTGAAGTGCCGGAAATTAAGAATATGTCCGCTTATGCGCCGTTCAGACTTTATATCGAGCGCAAACTGTTCTTACATAACATGGGTCATTCCCTGACGGCTTACCTTGGTAATTTGAAGGGTTATGAGTTTATCTGGCAGGCAATTGAGGATACGGAAATTGAATGTCTGGTGCTTCGCGCGATGACGGAGTCCGCTTTGGCGCTGTCTATCCGTTACGGTGCTTCCGTAAAAGATCTGTATGCGCATGCAGAGGACCTTTTATACAGATTTACCAACAAGAAACTCGGTGACACAGTGTTCCGTGTGGGCAGAGACTTAAACCGTAAACTTTCCGAAAACGACAGAGTAGTCGGTGCAATGCACTCCTGTCAGGAAGCGGGCATCAAGCCGTATGCGATTTATGCGGTTTATGCTGCTGCAACCAAATTCGGCTTTGACGATGTATCGAAAATGCCGGCACAGGAAATTATGACCTCCGTGTCCAAGCTGGATCCGAACAGCGAAGAATATAAGGAAATTACGGAATTTGTAAACATCCTCGACAACGGCGGCACAATCAAGGATTTGATTGCGGCCGTAAAGTCCAAAATGGATGCGACCAAATAAAAGGACATGAACTGATATGGAAATTTTAGCCCAGGCAATCGGCATTGTGGCGATGATCATCAACATCTCGTCATTTCAATGCAAGAAAAATAAACACCTGTTTTTGTTCATCGGCATCGGCAGTTTGCTTTTTGCGGTAAACTTTATGCTTTTGGGCGCTTATGTCAGCGCGATTTATAATATTATCAGCATTATCCGCTCGGCATTGGCATTAAACAAGAAGACCTTTACGAAGACGAGCTTTTGGATTTTGTGTGCGCTCTACGTCATCGGTACGGCTTTCGCCTACGACAATCCGTGGTCGATTGTTTTGTTTGTTGCCCAGATTGTGCAGACCTATGCGATGTGCTTTATGGACGGTGCCGGCATCAGAAAATCGCAGTACTTCTTTGTTTCGCCCGTTTGGATTGTAAACAACATCATCGTATTTTCCATCGGTGGCATCCTTTGTGAGCTGTTTATGATGACGTCTGCGTTTATATCTTACCTGCGATTTAAGAAAACGGGTTTTGAAAAATAGTCTTAAAAACCGCTTTAATCTCTATTAAAGCGGTTTTTTGTGTGCAAATTGCGATGGTAATAATCTCTACAGGTGGCAGAATTTTAGATTGAAATTTTCTTTAGGATATGGTATAGTAATACAGAAGTAATGCTATGGAGGAAGAGGTAAAAATGCAAATTACACAAACCGTAAAATATATCGGTGTCAACGACCGCGAAATTGATTTGTTCGAGGGACAGTACATTGTGCCCAACGGCATGGCGTACAATTCCTATGTAATTTTAGATGAGAAAATTGCTGTATTGGATACGGTGGATGCACGCTTTGGCGAGGCATGGCTTCATAATCTTGAAGAAGAGCTTGCGGGCAAAACGCCGGATTATCTGATTGTACAGCATATGGAACCGGACCATTCGGCAAATATCGCCGTGTTTGCACAAAAATATCCGTCCGCGACGATTGTGGCATCCGCAAAAGCCTTTGCAATGATGCAAAACTTCTTCGGCACGGACTATGAGGAGCGCAGAATCGTGGTTGGTGAGGGCGCGACACTTTCGCTCGGCAGCCGTACGCTCACCTTTTTGACCGCACCGATGGTGCATTGGCCGGAGGTAATCGTTACTTATGATGACAAGGAAAAAGTATTGTTTTCTGCGGACGGCTTCGGTAAATTCGGTGCACTGGATACCAATGAAGACTGGGCTTGCGAGGCAAGACGTTACTATATCGGCATTGTGGGTAAGTACGGCGCACAGGTGCAGGCACTTTTGAAAAAGGCGGCGGCGCTGGATATTGAAATCATTTGTCCGCTCCACGGCCCGGTTTTAAAGGCGAATTTAGCATATTACCTTGATTTGTACAACACATGGTCAAGCTACGGCGTAGAGTCCGAAGGCGTGATGATTGCCTACACCTCGGTGTACGGAAACACAAAGAAGGCCGTGGAGTATCTTGCAGAGAAACTCAAGGAAAACGGCTGCCCGAAGGTGGTTGTAAACGACCTTGCGCGCTGTGATATGGCAGAAGCGGTGGAGGATGCGTTTCGCTACGGCAAACTCGTTTTGGCAACGACGACTTATAACGCGGATATTTTCCCGTTTATGCGCACCTTTATCGACCACTTAACCGAGCGCAACTTCCAAAACAGAACCATCGGCCTGATTGAAAACGGCAGTTGGGCGGCGATGGCGGCAAAAGTGATGCGAACGATGCTTGAAAAGAGCAAAAACATCACTTATACCGACACGACTGTTACGGTGAAGTCGGCTTTAAATGACGATAGCCGTGCCTTGCTCGATGCATTGGCAAAAGAACTTTGTGAATAATTTGAATGTGAAAGATATACTATAAGGACAGGAGGCGAAAACAATGAAATACGTATGTGATGTATGCGGTTGGGAGTATGATGAGGCAGCAGGCGCACCGGATTTGGGTATTGCACCGGGTACGGCGTTTGCTGATTTGCCGGATGATTTTGTTTGCCCGCTTTGCGGCGTAGGCAAAGACGAATTTTCTGAAGCGTAAAAATGTAAAACCCCGTTGCTTTACGGGGTTTTATTATTATTTGGAGGGAATTTTATGACAATGGTATGGCTGACGGCGCTCGGTGTGGGCGGCGCAACTGTGATCGGTGCGGTGATTGGTTTTCTGTTTCGTAAAATCTCGCACCGCTTTTCTGATATTGTTTTATCGTTTGCCGCCGGTATTATGCTTGCGGCGGCGGTGCTCGGCTTGATTGTGCCGTCGGTGGAGTATGGTGGCAAATACGGCGTGCTCGTTACGGTGGTTGGTATTTTTGCGGGTGCGCTGTGTCTAAATTTGATTGACAAGCTTGTGCCGCACTTGCACAAAATGGTCGGGCAGGACATTGAAAGCCACAACAATGCGGATTTGAGCAAGGTGCTTTTGTTTGTAACGGCCATTGCGATACATAATCTGCCGGAGGGCATCGCGGCCGGTGTCGGTTTCGGCTCGGGTGATGTAAATCAGGCGCTTTTGATTGCCGGCGGTATTGCACTTCAGAACATTCCGGAAGGCATGGTCATTATCGCACCGATGCTGGCTGCAGGTGTAAAGCCGGGCAAGACCTTTATCTGTGCGGCGCTGACGGGTGTGGTTGAAATTATCGGCACACTGATCGGCTATTTTGCGGTCAGCATTTCCACGGCGATTTTGCCGTTTGCGCTCGCATTTGCCGGCGGAACGATGCTCTATGTCATCAGTGACGAAATGATTCCCGAAACGCACGCACATGGCTGTGAGCGCGGCGCAACGTACGCGCTGCTTGTCGGCTTTTGTATAATGCTGATTTCGGATGTATTGCTCGGGTAAAGACAGAAAAAGTACAACCGAGCTGGAGTATTCTCAAGGAAAGTAAAACAAAACCAGTATCTCAATTGTTGAGATACTGGTTTTGTTTGTTATAGCCTATCCCCATAAGGTAATGCTTTTATATAATGTTCCATAAAAGACCAATCAGGAAGATATCCCTCTTTTGAATATTTTTTTGAATTGTCGATAATCGGATGCCCATTTGTGCTTCTTTGAATTGGAAGTTTAATAGTAACTTCGTTTATATGTGCACGGTATTTTCTGCCATATGAATATTTGAATTTTTCTTTATCTAAAACTGACACTAAAAATAGTGCAACATAAGGGTTTAGTGCTTCATCATATCCGATAGACGTTGTGGTTGAGCCGATGAAATCTTCATTCATATAATTTGTATATCCTACAGAACCCTCACCATCACAGATAAACATAATTCCATTACCTTTTGATACAAGAGATTCTTCTCGAACTACTTTTCGCATAACCCCGTTATCATTTTTCTTAGCTCCAATATAGTTTATAATATCTCCGTCATCTAAATTACCAGCACTACCACATTTGCAATTTTCTATTTCAAACAGTCCGGATTGTGTGGCTGTTCTCGATATATAAAACTCTTGCCACTCGCTAACTTTTAGTTCTTGGACATTCATTTTTTTGTTTTTAGTAGTAAGAGGTTTATAATGAAGCGATTTTATGTATTTGTCCATAAAATCCCAGTCAACATTTCCGTTTTCAGTAATTGGTAGTTTTATAATAGATTTCCCAAATTTCTTAACGTCATGCGGTTTTCTACCATAACTCCAACGATATTTTTCTTTCATAATTACAGTGCAAACAAATAGTGCTTGCATTGGTGATAGTTCGTGTTGTATAGGATATAATGCAGTAATATCATGACTGCAAGTAAAATCTTCACTCTGATAGAAAGCATTGCATACCGAACCATTTACCGTAACAGCAATGCAGTTTCCCTTATATATCTTTTTGTCAAGTGTTTTGTCCGCGTTTCCTACTTTATCCCAAGACTTAATATCATCTAAAGAGTAGTATTCCGTAACACCATTATTCGATTCAGTTGAAGCAAGGAAAGGGACTCGACCATCAATTGAATGTTCAGGCTTTTTGTTGTAGAAACCTCCTTTTACGACAAAAACATCTGTTAACTGAAACTCTTTCCAAGAATCAACATTAAGATTCATAAACATGACCCTCCTTTATGAGGTAAGCAAGATAGTCGTTGATTGTTTTCTGAAAATCTTGTTCAGTTAATTTCGAATAGTCGGTTTTCATATACGCTTCGCAAAGCCACTCGTCCTCTCCTGTAACTTTATAAGTAGCAGAAAAACCATCAACTGCATATCTGTTGCGGTATAATTCAATCCATTCACGCTCAATTTCAATCCACTTACTCTTTCCGGTAGCAGCATCAATCTGCTCAACGCGACCAAGATTTTTCTTTTTCTTGAATCCGTCATCTTTGTAATATCCAAAGAAAGTGTCGGGGTTAGAAACATCGTTATGCTTTGTGCCAATCTTAAATACCATACAACAAGCGGAAGCGCTTGCGCCAGGATAAAAAATTTCGTTGGGAAGTGTAAATACAGCATCAAGAGTGTTTTCTTCCAGAATTTCCTTTTTCAATTTCGAAATTTCGCCACTTGTTCCAATTGCACAGGCAACAGGTAATAAGACAGCTAATTTTGCTTGATGGTTGATTGAGTTTAATGTGTCGGCTATAAATTTAACAAAATACAATCCTTTTGAAGGATCTTCTTTCTTGTCTTTAGACCAAGTTGAAACATAAGAATGTGGGAGATGAATGCGCTGGCCATTATATGGTGGATTCATCAAAATCACATTGGGCTTTGCCTCTTTAATCCAATCTGCCAAGGCAAAACAACTGCCCTGACGGATATTAGAGTTTCCGTCCGAATGAATCAGCATATTAGTTGTAGCTAATCCATACACATTTTCATCAAACTCTATACCAAATATTTGGTGTTTTTTAACTTTATCTTGTTCGGCAGCAGTAGCACAATCATCAAGTGCTTGTGTCATTGCTCGAACAAGGAACGAACCGCTACCGCAGCAGGGGTCAAGAACAACGGAATGTTTGTTAATACTCATAATTTTCGACATAAAATCAGTAATATGGTCTGGAGTAAAAGCTTGGTTTTTATCTGATTTACCTACATACTTGTTAAATGTAACGAAAAACAAATTCAGTAAGTCTTGACCAGAAGTGCTTTTATCATTGATAAACGGCAGAATGCTCTCTTCAATGAATTTTAAAATCTCTCTAAATGATTCAATACTAAGTTGACGAACATACTGATCACCCAAAACATTACGATTAAGCAGCGCAAGTTTCTCTGCTTTGTTAATATCCGAATTCAAAAGTTCTTCCAAAACCTCTTTGACTCTTGTACGGATTTGCGCTGCAGATAACGAAGAAGTGGAATAATCAAGACCATTTTTCAAAGCTAATAAGCAAGTGCCTACAAACTGACTGCGAAGTTTTTCAGGAATACTGTGGCGATGCAGTAATTCATTAAGTTTGTATGTGTTCTGCATCACTTTTTCTTTGTCATTAATTTTTGATGTATAAAAATCAATATATTCATCCATAGTGCGAAGTGCCGTTTCCTTTGGCATAAAATCACCGTCAGAAACAACACCACGCCAAACCTTTACATTATCATTTGTGGTATTTGCTAAAATAGCAACGGTCTTATTTCCAGTAAGAGCTTTTTCATACTCAACATAAGCGGATAATTGTTCTTCATCTGCTTTTACAAAATTCTGCTTGGTTTCTACAAGAACAGTAACCCCATCTTTTACAAAACGAATATCAAGTTTTTCAAACTTTCTGCCTTTTACATTCGTAATTGGAGAAAAAGGTAAAGCGGCATTGGAAAATGCTTTTGGATAACTATATTCATCATTTTCTATATTACTTGTTAGGTACTGTCGTCCTATTATAGAGATCATATCTGCTCTTATCATAACTCAGTCTCCCTTAATTCATTTTCAAGAAGTTCCGTCAAAAGTTGATTTATGCTGTATCCCCGTTGTTCCTTTTTTTCTTTTTGAACTCTACTTATCATTTTTTCATACAATTGCGGTTCTAATCGTAAAGGAACACCTATTTTTTCTGATGTTGGAGTTTTTGATTTATTCATTTTTGAACCCCCATAACGATATCATAATATTATGATATCATAAGCATATAAAAATGTCAATACGATTCTTGTCCGGTGCTGTAACAAGCAGGGGAAATGCATACCATCTTCCAAATATTTAGTAAAATCCTAAGACCTTTGCGGTTCGTTGGAAAACGCTGAACCCTATAATAAAAGGCAGAAACGAAATTATTCGTTTCTGCCTTTTAAATTACTATCCTTAACAATACACGCCCTTGGGTGCTTTTTTGTATGTCAGTTTACTTAAAACAAAATGATAATAAACTGCGATACCAGAACGACTGCGATTAAAGCAATCGGGTAGGTTGCCGCGTAAGCGGATGCAACATCTTCTGTGCCGGCTACACCAATCAGCGTACCGAGCGCAGGGGTGCTTGTCATGCCGCCCGTGATAGAACCAAGATTGTTAAGCAAACTGAGTTTAAGTACATATTTTGCGAATAAGTATCCGATAATTAACGGGAAAATTGTCATAATGATACCGTATACAAAATACATCGGGTCAAAGTTTGCAACGAATTCTGCACCGCCCGGTATACCTGCGCCAACCAAGAAAAGTACAAGACCCAGTTCTCTAAAGAGTTTAAGTGTGCTCTGAGCTGGCATAATGCTGATTCTGCCGATTTTACCGAAGTGGCCTAAAATTAAACTCATAAGCAAGCAACCGCCTGTTGTGGTAAGAGAGAAGCATGTGCCTGACAAGCCGGCAGAAGAAAGCGGGATTTTAATCTGACCTACGAAAGTACCGAGAATTGCCGCGAGGCAGAATCCTGCGATACCCATATGGTCGATTTCAAACAACTTTTTCTGTGCTTTTTCTTCTTTGATTTCAGTTGTAACAGCAATTTTTGCACGTTCTTCTTCCATGTTTGCTTTTGTAAGTTTCGGTATAATCTGCACGAAGAGAACAACGCCAACCACACCAAAAATATAAGCAATACCATGGCCTACGGATACAAGACCGGTAAATTCTTCTGCAACGGTTGCTTTAGCGGCGGAAAAAGCAGGTGTTGATGTCAGAGAGCCGGAAAGCAATCCAACAATCATTGCTACAAAACCATCTTGACTTTCGATTGTTGCGCCATAGCCGAAGATTTCGCCGGCATAGATGCAAGCAACCGCCGAAAGACCGCCGGCGAGGATGATAATCGCACCTAAGAGCACATAAGACTTAAAGTTTTTCTTGAAGTTTCCGAAAAACTTAGGTCCGGCGATGTAACCAACCGATGTTACAAAAAGAACAAGACCGAGGCTTTCTACAATAGAAAGACCGGCGTTAAAATCGTAGGGTTTCGAGGATGCAGCAAACAATAACGCACCGGCTTCATCTACACTGAAAAACAATGCACCAAAGAACAATGCAATAATGAATACGCCGGCATCACCAAGCGAGATGCCCTTGATTGTAATTCTTCCAAGGAGATAGCCCAAAAGAAGAACGGAGAAAATTACGAATAATAATGTATAAATGTTACTGATTGAAATAATTCCGTTTAACAAACTCATTTTAATGTCTCCTTACCTTACCTTTTTTGTGTGTAATCCGGTAAAAGTTTCGGGGAAACGGTATCGGTTTCGATGCCGGCTTTCTCGATTTCTTTTTCGAATTTTTCGATGTGGTCAAGTGTCAACTTGCCGACATTTACGCTCTTCGCCTTTGCCGCCGCATGGATACCTGCACTTCTGCCGAACACGATGATGTCGAGCAGGGAGTTGCCCATCAGACGGTTTTTACCGTGAATACCACCAACCGCTTCACCAGCAACGAACAGGTTTTCTACGTTGGTGGTCATGCCGTCAGCGGTGATATCGAGGCCGCCGTTTTGGTAGTGGAGCGTCGGATAAACCAGAATCGGCTCTTTGCGGATATCAATGCCGTATTTTTCAAACATTCTCCACATCGCCGGAATTCTCTTCATAATTGTGCCTTCGCCGCCGATTTTTTCAATCATCGGGGTGTCGAGCCATACGCCCTTACCGCTGCCGGTGTCCACACCATTGTCGCGCTCGGAGCACTCGCGGATGATGGAGGCTGCCGCAACGTCACGGGTTTCGAGCGGATGCATGAATACTTCGCCGTTTTCGTTGACGAGCTTTGCACCCAGGGAACGTACCTTTTCGGTTACGAGTGCACCGAAAATCTGTTCCGGATAAGCAACGCCCGTCGGGTGATACTGCAACGTTTCCGCGTACAGAAGCTTTGCGCCGACTCTGTAACCGAGCACAAGACCGTCAGCGGTTGCGCCGTAGTGGTTGGAGGTCGGGAAGCCCTGGTAATGCATACGGCCTGCACCGCCTGTTGCGATAATGACGGTCTTTGCCTTGGCAACCAAAAGTTCTTTGGTTTCCATGTTCATCAGCACTGCACCTGCTGCGTTGCCGTTTTCGTCTAAAATCAGTTCAATAGCCGCTGTAAAGTCTACCACCGGAATTTCACGGTTTAATACTTCGTCACGCAGGGTACGCATGATTTCTGCGCCGGAATAGTCCTTTGCCGCGTGCATTCTTTTTCTGGAAGTACCGCCGCCGTGGGTGGTGACCATTGTGCCGTCAGCCTCTTTGTCAAATTCTACGCCGAGGTTGGAAAGCCACGCAATGGCTTCCGGAGCGTCGCAAACGAGCTTAGATAAAAGTTCGCGCTTTGCGGCAAAGTGGCCGCCGCCGAAAGCATCTACAAAGTGGATGGCCGGCGAATCGTTCGGCTTATCTGCCGCCTGAATACCGCCTTCTGCCATCATGGTGTTGGCATCGCCCATACGCAGTTTGGTTACAATCATAACGTTTGCGCCGGCTTCGTGCGCTTCAATTGCCGCAGAGGTACCTGCGCCGCCGCCACCGATGATGAGTACGTCGGTTTCGTAGTCCGGCTTGCTTAAATCTACGCTGTCTGCGCTGATGCGGCTGTGTGCCTGCAGAATTTCTGCAAGCTGAGTCGGCACTTTATCGCCCTTGTTCGGGCCGATGGACAGCACCGAAAATTCGTCTTGTTTATAGTCCGGATGGAAAGCGGCCAGCAAATCTTCTTTTTGCTTAGCGGTCATACGCTCCGGCTCTAATGCGATGTTTTTCTCTCTTGCAGCTTCTACAGCGGCAATCGATTTTTGGAATTTTTCCGAATACATATGCTTTTCCTCCTTACTTCTCGATTTCTCTTGTATTGTAGAGTTCCTTCATTTCCTCAATCGGTTTTTGCATAAGCGCTTCGATGAGGTCATTGAAATCACCGTTTTTGATTTCGCGTACGCGGTCTTCTAAGTGACCGCAACCCGGTGCGAGGTACTTACCGTTGATGCGGCGTGCAAGCATTGCCACCTGTGGGTGCGAAATGCCGGCCGGGCATCTCGACGAACATACGCCGCACATTACGCAGTCAAAAGACTCTTCTGCACAAGCTTCGAAATCACCGCGCTGTGCATAGGCAATATACTGCATTACGTTAAGACCCTGTGTACAGCTCTTGGTGCAGGCATTACAGCCGATGCACGCATAGATTTCCGGATAAAGCTGCATCATTACGGTTTCGTTTACCGGAATTTTTTCGATGTCATACGCCTGTTTTACAAGCGGGAAGAACGGCAGAGTTGCAATATACATATTGTCCTCTACCTTGGTCTGGCAAGCCAGACAAGCCTTTAACTCCTTATCGCCCTTGATGCGATAAATCGTTGCGCAGGCGCCGCAAAAGCCATTACGGCAACCGCAACCGCGCACGAGCTGGTAGCCCGCGTATTCCATTGCGGTCATAATTGTTAAGTTTTCCGGCACGGAATACTTTTTGCCGAAAAGAAAAATATTTACCATTTTTTCCATGCTTATTCTCCTTTAATATTCATCCGGCAGCTCTTCGAGCTCGTCACAACGGAAGACCGGACCGTCTTTGCAAACATATTTTGCACCTACGTTACATCTGCCGCATTTGCCTACGCCGCACTTCATGCGAAGTTCAAGCGTTGTGTAAATCTGCGTTTTGTCAAAGCCGAGTGCGCAAAGTCCTTCAAGTGTGAACTTAATCATAATCGGCGGACCGCAAAGCACGGCGGTTTTATCGGTGGAAAAGCCGAGTTCCTTTACGTAGTTCGGTACAAAGCCGACGTGACCGTCCCAACCCTCCTGCGGATTGTCGATGGTCAGGTGTACGTTCACACCTGCATCGGTCGACCACTCCTCGATAATTTCTTTGTAATCCAGAAGGTCATCTTTGCTTCTGGAGCCGTAAACGATATCAATTTCACCGTAGCGGTCACGGTAGTGACGGCAGTAGTTGATAACGGAACGAAGCGGCGCTAAACCTACACCGCCGGCGATGAAAAGCAGGTTTTTGCCTGCAAACACATCGTCTACCGGGAACGGATTGCCGTACGGTCCGCGGATGGTAATCTGCTGACCGACTTCCGCCTGATGGAGCCACTCGGTCACACAACCGCACTTTTTAATGGAAAATTCCATATACTCTGTATTGGTTGGAGAAGAGGTGATGGAAAACATCGCTTCGCCGATACCCGGAATAGAAAGCATTGCACACTGGCCTGGGCGATGCTCAAAAGCCTTTTTACCGTCCGGCGTAACCACGCGGAAGGTCTTGATGTCCGGCGTATCGATGCGTACATCGGTGATGACACCGACAGTAGGGATTAAAGTATCGAATGCGTTATTCACTGTCTTTCCCTCCAATCGTTTTCATTACTTTTACAATGTTCATGGAAATCGGGCATTTAGATAAGCAGCGACCACAGCCGACACAGCTGAATAATCCTTCATTGTTTTCCGGATAGTATACCAGTTTGTGCATGAAACGCTGACGGAAGCGTTCCTTCTGTGTCAGACGGTTGTTGCCGTGCGCCATTTTTGTGAAGTCGGAATACATGCACGAATCCCAACATCTGTAACGGATTACGCCGTTACCTGTGTTAAAGTCTTTGATGTCGTAGCACTGGCAGGTCGGGCACACAAAGGTACAGGTACCGCAACCCAGGCACGCCGCGGAAAGGCTTTCCCATGCCGGATGATTGAAGTATTCATCCGTTTTGCCGCCGCCGAAGGCATCGGCCTTCAAATCTGCAAGCGGCAGTTTTGTTAAGATGCTCTGAATTTTTGCCTTCTGTGCATCTACTGCAGAGGTGTCGGCTTCTTCGGTGACGTCCTTTAAGGCGTCTAAAAGCGCCGCACCCTTGTCGGTGTTTGCCTGCATATAGAGCGCATCTTCGGTTTTCCATGCGGAAATATCGCCTGCGCCGTCACTCGGGTCAATGCCGAAGGTCTGACAGAAGCAGGTTTCCGACGGTCTTGCGCAAGCGAGGCTGATTAAGATGCCCTTTTCGCGCTTTTGCGCATAAAAGCTGTCTCTCGGCTCGGTTAAAAATACGCGGTCGAGAATTTCAAAACTCTTTACATCGCAGGCGCGGATGCCGAAAATGACAAAATCTTCGATTTCGCGTCTGGTGTCAATGACTTCAATGTTTTTGCCCTCGGTTTTGAATGCCATCAAATCCTCAGACTGCGGGAAGAAAAAGTCTTTCGGACTTTTTACGGTGTTGAGCTTATCGCTCCAGACCGCGCCCTCTTCCCATTTTTTATAAGCGGCAGAGCCGTCTGTATTGTCCTGTGGCAGATAGAGGGCCATTGTTTTTGCAATCTGCGCAAACAACGCATCGATACGGTCTAAACTACATTTACGCATCTGTATCCCTCCTGTCAAAAACTTCACCCGGCTCAATGTCTTCCGTGGTGTAATCCACCAGCGGCGCGCGACTGCCGACTTCTGCACCCGCCTGATACTCGCCATAAAATTCATTGATATCTTTGATGAATTTGCGGTTTAAAAGGTGGAGCGGAATGTTTTGCGGACAGACTCTGGAACATTCTCCGCAGTCTGTGCAACGGCCTGCCACGTGGAAGGCACGGATGATGTGAAACATTTTTTCTTCAAAACTACCCACCGGTGCTTTGGTTTCCGCGCCGGAGTTCGGGTTGTCAAATACGCACTTTTCGCAGGTGCATGCGGGGCATGCATCGCGGCAGGCGTTACAGCGGATGCAACGGGACAGCTCGTTTTGCCAGAATGCAAAGCGTTCGTCCGGTGTCATCGCTTCGAGTTTTTCTACTTCGTCAAAACGTGCGCTGTCTACTACTTCGCCCGTTTCGCCCATCAGCTCGTCGTAAGCGACGTGCTTTTTGCTCTTGCAGTGGATGCAACGCTCTGCGAGCATATCTGCAGCATTGAGTTTTATCGGTGCATCGCCGTAGAGCGTGGTTACAGTCAGCGTATCGCCTTCGCTTGTGATGGATGCAATACCTTCATCGGTTGCGGCCTTCACTTTTGCGATATCTACCATGCCTTCGCACGGGATGCCTACAGCGTATACCTTTTCGCGGTCAAAGCGGTGCTCCGTCAACAGCTGATTAAAGCTGTACGTATCACACGGCTTTAAGAAAACCAATACTTTACCGTCGAGTCTGTCGGTCTTTTTTACGAGATACTTCGAAAAGTTTGCGCCGCAAAAATCGTTGTAGACAAAGTTTTGTTCTAATTCGTCTGCATTTTTAAACAACGCAGGTGTAATATCATAATCAAATTCGCCTTTGCTCCAACCGAGCACGCAGGTGACGGTGCCGTCTGCGAGCAGGGAAAGTGCTTTATCCAGCAAGGCTTTTTGTGTTATCTTTTGCATCGCAGATCCTCCAATCTCTTGTTTTCACCGAGTGCGGCAACCTTTTCGGCAAAATCGTTCATGGTTGCGGCGAATTTCGCGCCCTCCGCGGCGGATACCCACTCTACGCGGGTACGTTCTTTTTCAATGCCGAGAAAGTCGAGCATGGAAAACAGAGCAGCCATACGGCGGCGTGTATAGTAATTGCCGGAGGTGTAGTGGCAGTCGCCCGGATGGCAACCGCAGATGATGACACCATCGGCACCGCGCTGGAATGCGCGCAGTACAAACATCGGATTTACACGGCAGGAGCAGGGAACACGGATGATTTTTACATCTGCCGGATAGCTTAAGCGGTTGTTACCTGCAAGGTCAGCGCCCGCATAGGAGCACCAGTTGCAGCAAAATGCAACGATTAAGGGTTTATATTCATTTACTTGCATATTGCATCCACCTCCGCTATAATCTGAGCGCTTGCAAAGCCTTTCAGGTCCATCGCACCGGACGGGCAGGCTACCGTACAAGCACCGCAACCTTGGCATACAGCCGGGTTGACAGCCGCTACGCGGCGTACCTTTGTTGTTCTGTCCGGCATACGAAATTCCTTGTCTTCATACGTGATTGCGCCGTACGGGCACACTCTTTCGCAGGAAGAACAGCCGTTACACATCAGTTCATTGGAATGTGCAACACATGGGTTGCCGGTGAGTTTGTCTTTTGCCAGAAGGCCGATAACCTTCGAAGCTGCCGCACCGGCCTGCGATACGGTTTCCGGAATGTCTTTCGGGCCCTGACACGCGCCGGATAAGAATACGCCGGCGGTCGGACTTTCTACCGGACGCAGTTTCGGATGCGCCTCGGTGAAGAAATCGTTTGTATCCATACTTGCTGTGAGCATGGTTGCAAGCGGACGTGCACTCTTGTCCGGCTCAATTGCCGCTGCGAGTACCACCAGGTCTGCATCAATATTAAGCTGCTTGCCTGCAATCAAATCGGAAGCCTGCACCTTGAGCTTGTCGCCCTCCGGTGTTACCTTGCCGACCATACCCTTGATATAGTTTACACCATATTCCTCTACGGCACGGCGATAGAACTCGTCAAAGTTTTTACCCGGTGTTCTTACGTCAATGTAGAATACGTACACTTCGGTATCCGGATACTTATCGCGTGTGAGCATCGCATGCTTTGCCGTATACATACAGCAAATCTTAGAGCAGTATTCCTTACCCTTATGCGCGCAGGATTCACAACGTGAACCGACACACTGTACAAACACGATCGTCTTTGGCGCTTTGCCGTCGGACGGACGCTCCAAGTGACCTGCCGTCGGGCCTGCCGCGTTGGTCAAACGCTCGAATTCGAGCGAGGTGATGACGTCTTTCGACTGGTTGTAAGCGAATTCGTCAAACTTATCCATCGAGATGGGGTTAAAACCCGTGGCAACGACGATGGCGCCGTATTTCTCCTCGATGTACTCGTCTTTTTGGGTGTAATCGATGGCACCCGCGGCGCACACTCTTGCGCACAGACCGCACTTGCCGTTTTTGAGCATGTTGCAGTGGTTGGGGTCGATGGTGGC
>JAZRUW010000028.1:0-120420 GCA_045652745.1 Clostridia bacterium | reverse complement strand
AGGAATTTTGTCGGAAAGAGGAACATAAAAATCAGAATTATACTCGCGTATAATGCAGATTTTTTGTGAACTATTTTCGGTAAATTACCGGCTAAAACCATTGTATCCTTAAGAACACTCGCCCAAATGCAGCTGTTTTTTTTGTTAAGAAAACCACGCGATTGACCTATAAAAGGTTAACGGTTAACTGGTAAAATAAATCTATATTATGTCCTGCCGGACGGGCCTGCTTTTGAATGCAAAAGCAGCAAAACATAGGGGGAGTTCCGATTCTCCCCCTATAACCCCCTTAAAACGGCTTAGGGGGACTTGGCGTCCCCCGTAAGAACCCCCTGCCACACGCCGGGGGGGATGTGTTATTTTTGGTACTTTTTATAAAATAGCCAGTATGACAATAGAGATAATTGCGGCGCCGAGCACAATGCTCATTATAGAAAGCAGTTTTTTTATTGTATGTATTTCTTTTTGAAGTTGAATGATTTCGCTATCGATTTTTTGTTCCAGTTCCAATGCCGCTGCACCCAATTGATTCGTTTTGGCTTCCAAGACTAGTAAATGTTCTTCGATGTTGGATGCTTTTTTTGCAACGGGCATTATGACTACCTTATCAAGTGCATCGAGTGCTACGTTTGGGTTTTTTAACACCCAATCTCCTACCATTTTCAATGCGCCTAACACAACTTTTGCTTCCATACTAATCCTCCTTTGTTATTAAAGATGATACCTATGATTATATACTATTATTTGACTTAAATCAACATAAAACGCGCAATGCTGATTAAGCGTAAAAAAAGACCTCATCGGACGAATCCGACAAGGTCGATTTTTTTATTCAATTTTGCCTTTTGAGTGATAAGGGACTTTGCCCCAAATCACAAATGCTTTAACTTACTTGCTTTCCTTGATTGCAGCCTGTGCAGCGGCCAATCTTGCGATCGGTACTCTAAACGGCGAGCAGGAAACGTAGTCTAATCCAATCTTGTGGCAGAACTCAACGGATACCGGGTCACCGCCGTGCTCACCGCAGATACCGATGTGCAGGGACGGACGTACCGGCTTACCGAGCTTGATTGCAGTTTCCATGAGCTTGCCGACACCGGTCTGGTCGAGCTTTGCAAACGGATCGTTTTCAAAGATCTTGGTGTCGTAGTAAGCTTCGAGGAACTTACCTGCGTCGTCACGGGAGAAACCGTAAGTCATCTGTGTAAGGTCGTTTGTACCGAAGCAGAAGAATTCAGCCTCTGCAGCGATTTCGTCTGCTGTGATACAAGCACGCGGAATTTCAATCATGGTACCTACTTCGTAGGACATTTCCACGCCTGCTGCTGCGATTTCAGCGTCCGCTGCTTCTACAACAACACTCTTAACGTACTTGAGTTCCTTGATATCGCCAACGAGCGGAATCATGATTTCCGGCTTGATGTTCCAGTCAGCGTGTGCCTTCTTTACGTTGATTGCCGCACGGATAACCGCTCTGGTCTGCATCTTTGCAATTTCCGGATAGGTAACTGCAAGGCGGCAACCGCGGTGACCCATCATCGGGTTGAACTCGTGCAGGCCGTTGATAATTGCCTTGATGTCTTCTACAGTCTTGCCCTTTGCTTTTGCAAGTGCTGCGATGTCTGCTTCCTCGGTCGGAACGAACTCATGCAGCGGCGGGTCTAAGAAACGGATGGTAACCGGGTTGCCTTCGAGTGCTTCGTAGAGTGCTTCGAAGTCGCCCTGCTGCATCGGCAGAATCTTTTCAAGTGCTGCTTCTCTTTCTTCGATGGTATCGGAGCAAATCATTTCGCGGAATGCAGCGATTCTGTCTGCCTCGAAGAACATATGCTCTGTACGGCAAAGACCGATACCTTCTGCGCCGAGCTCACGAGCCTTCTTCGCGTCAGCCGGAGTATCTGCGTTTGTTCTTACCTTCAAGGTTCTGAATTCGTCAGCCCAAGCCATAATCTGGCCGAACTCACCAACGATTGCAGCGTCTACGGTCGGGATGATACCGTCGTAGATGTTACCGGTGGAACCGTCGATGGAAATGTAATCACCTTCCACGTAGGTCTTGCCTGCGAGTGTGAACTTCTTGTTTTCTTCATCCATGTTGATTTCGCCGCAACCGGATACACAGCAGGTACCCATACCACGGGCAACAACGGCTGCGTGGGAGGTCATACCGCCGCGAACGGTTAAGATACCCTGGGATGCCTTCATACCGGAGATGTCTTCCGGAGAGGTTTCCAGACGAACGAGCACAACCTTTTCGCCTCTTGCATTCCATGCTTCAGCGTCTTCAGCGGTAAATACAACCTTACCGCATGCAGCACCCGGGGAAGCGCCGAGACCTTTGCCGACCGGCGTAGCCGCCTTGAGTGCCTTTGTGTCAAACTGCGGGTGTAAAAGTGTGTCTAAGTTTCTCGGATCAATCATAGCCACAGCCTGCTTTTTGTCGATCATGCCCTCTGCAACGAGGTCACAAGCGATCTTGAGAGCAGCCTTTGCGGTTCTCTTACCGTTTCTGGTCTGGAGCATATAGAGCTTGTTGCTCTCGATGGTGAACTCCATATCCTGCATGTCGCGGTAGTGGTCTTCTAAGATTGCACAAACCTTGTTGAACTCTTCGAAAGCCTGCGGGAACTTGGATGCCATTTCTGCAATCGGCATCGGTGTACGAACGCCGGCAACAACGTCTTCGCCCTGTGCATTTACGAGGAACTCACCCATCAGGCCGCGCTCGCCTGTAGCCGGGTCACGTGTGAACGCAACACCTGTACCGCAATCGTCACCCATGTTGCCGAACGCCATCATCTGTACGTTTACGGCAGTACCCCAGGAGTACGGGATATCGTTATCTCTTCTGTAGATATTTGCTCTCGGGTTATCCCAGGAACGGAATACCGCTTCTACAGCGCCCATGAGCTGTTCTTTCGGATCGGACGGGAAGTCCTTGCCGATTTTTGCTTTATATTCAGCCTTGAACTGGCTTGCCAAAGTCTTCAAATCTTCAGCTGTAAGCTCGATGTCCTGTGTTACGCCCTTTTCTTCCTTCATTTCGTCGATGAGCTGTTCGAAATACTTCTTACCAACTTCCATTACGACGTCGGAATACATCTGGATAAATCTTCTGTAGCAGTCCCATGCCCATCTTGCGTTGCCGGACTTTGCAGCCATAGCTTCTACAACGTCTTCATTGAGACCGAGGTTTAAGATGGTATCCATCATACCCGGCATGGATGCTCTTGCACCGCTTCGTACGGATACGAGAAGCGGATTTTCTTTGTCGCCGAATTTCTTACCGCAGATGGCTTCCATCTTTACGATGTACTCCATAATCTCTGTCTGGATTTCATCGTTAATCTTGCGGCCGTCTTCGTAGTACTGTGTACATGCTTCGGTTGTAACGGTGAAGCCCTGCGGAACCGGAAGGCCGATTTTGGTCATCTCCGCGAGGTTAGCACCCTTACCGCCGAGAAGGTTACGCATGGAAGCGTCGCCTTCGCTAAACAGGTAGACAAACTTTTTGCTCATATTTTTTTCCTCCTTAAAGTCCCTGAGACAGAGCATTCCGTAACAGGGCTTATTCGCTTATATAAACCCCCAAAAGGTTATATAACTAATTACTGAGTTCTCCGGCGGTCACCAGCTCCACCGTGTTAGCGATGAATTTGCCGTCCGAGATTTCAAACTGCACGCCGATTTCGTTGCCAAGCTTGACGCCCAGTTTGTCATAGTGGCGCTTGGACGTCTCCGTCCAGCCGAACAAATAATACTTGCCTTGCATTTCCAAAAGCATACCGGCAGCGTCGGTCTGCCTTACAATACCGAAGGCCGATGTATCGTCAAACTGACCGAGCGGACTGGCCGCGGTATCGTTTTCCATAGGCGGAAGCGCGGTGCCTTGTTCGACGGGGTAGGTGACGGTTTTCTCACAGCCGCAGCCGGAAAGCACACCAAAGCACACCGAAATACAAATTAGCAATGCAAATAACTTTTTCAAAACGGAACTCTCCTTGCTTGTCCAAAATTTGTAAATGCTTTTACCTATTTTTGACGTATATTGTTATTGTATACTATTATAAGAAAAAATGCAACAAATTTCTTTTCGTAATTTTTTCTGAAAAAACTGGCAAAAAAATGTATAAAATTATTGATATATTCTAAACAATGCTTTACTTTACCGGAATTTTATGGTATAGTGTAAAATGCGTGAGGAATGGATTTTGCGCATACGTTTTGAAAGAAGGATTGTTATGACACAAAAAGAAATTTTTACGCCGGCGGTGGCCGGTATGCAGGCATCTGCAATTCGTGAGATTTTTAAAATGCTCGGTGTGCCGGGGATGATTTCCTTTGCGGCAGGTATTCCGGCGCCGGAGTTATTTCCGGCAAAGCAGTGGGCAAAAATCAATGAAGATATTTTAACCAACCGCGCAGGCGGCGCACTGGTGTACGGTACGACCGAAGGGTATGTGCCGCTCCGTGAATATACCAAAGAGCAATGCGCGAAAAAAGGCATCTACAATGCTGACGTGGATGAGTTAATCATCACCAGCGGCGCACAGCAGGCGATTGACCTGACGGCGAAGGTGCTTTTAAATCCGGGCGACGGCGTGATTTGCGAATCGCCGAGTTTTATCGGCTCGCTCAATTCGTTCCGTTCTTACGGCGCGTGCCTCTACGGCGCATCCATTGAAGACGACGGCATTTGCCTAGAAGAAGTGGAAGCGCATCTTAAGACGAAAAAGAACATAAAATTTATTTATACCATTGCGACCTTCCAGAATCCGTCTGGCGTGACCATGAGCGTGGAAAAACGCCAAAAACTGCTGGCGCTTGCGGAAAAATATAATGTATTTATTCTGGAAGACAACCCGTACGGCGAACTGCGATTTAGTGGTGAAACGGTGCCGACCATCAAGTCCATGGACAAAAACGGCACGGTGATTTATGCCGGCACGTATTCGAAAACGCTGGCGCCGGGTCTGCGCGTGGGTTATTTAAGCGCGCGCAAGGACATTGTGGACCGCGTAACGGTTGTAAAGCAGGTCAATGACGTGCATACGCCGGTGCTCAATCAGATGATGGTGCACGAGTATGTGACCAATTACGATTTTGATGCACACATTGAAAAATGCGCTAAGATTTACGGTGAGCGCTGTGCACTCATGCTCGCCGAAATGGATAAGCATTTCCCGAAAGAATGCACATATACAAGACCGGAGGGCGGTATCTTTATTTTATGTACGCTGCCGGAGGGAACGGATACGAAGGTGCTGATGCAAAAGGCCATCGAAAAGAAAGTGGCCTTTGTGCCGGGTGCAACCTTTATGCTCGATTTGGATACACCGTCGAATATGTTTAGACTCAACTTCTCCGTAACCACACCGGAGAGCATCACCCGCGGCATTGCCGTACTCGGTGAAGTGATTCAAGAATATTTGCAGAATTTATAATAGCGAGGCGAATGGAAAGTGGAAGAAAACAAAAAAATCCTGTATTCGGCCGTTCAGCCGTCCGGTTGTGTCACACTCGGCAACTACTTGGGTGCGATTAAAAACTGGGTAAATTTGCAGGAAGACTACAACTGTATGTACTGCGTGGCGGATTTGCACTCGATTACCGTGCGCCAGAATCCGGCGGATTTAAGAAAACGCAGTGTGGAGCTTTTAAGTTTGTTTTTGGCTTGCGGCTTAGACCCGAAAAAGAACATTTTGTATTTTCAGTCCCACGTGCCGGCACATGCGGAGCTGGCGTGGATTTTAAACTGCTACACCTACATGGGTGAGCTTGGTCGTATGACGCAGTTTAAGGATAAGTCGGCAAGACATGCAGATAATATCAACGCAGGTCTGTTTACCTATCCGGTGCTGATGGCGGCGGATATCTTGTTGTATCAGACGGATTTGGTGCCGGTCGGCGTAGACCAAAAGCAGCATTTAGAGCTTGCACGTGATATTGCGGCGCGCTTTAACGGCCTTTATTCCGAAACCTTTAAAATTCCGGAGCCGTACATTGCCAAGGTCGGTGCAAAGATTATGAGCCTGACCGAGCCGACCAAGAAGATGAGCAAGTCCGACCCGAATCCGAAGGGCTTTATCTCCGTTGTGGAGGATGCAGACAGCATCGCAAAGAAGATTAAGAGCGCTGTGACGGACAGCGACGGCAGAATCTGCCGCGGTGCGGGCAAAGAGGGCATTGAAAACCTGATGCACATTTTGTCGGCAACGAGCGGCGAGAGCATCGAGTCCATCGAAGAACGCTTTGCGGGCCGCGGCTACGGCGAGTTTAAAGCCGAAGTGGCTGAGGCGGTTGTGGAGTGTTTAAGACCGATTAAGGAAAAATACGAACAGTATATGAAAGACAAGGCCTTTGTGGAGCAGGTATACACCGAGGGTGCACAGCATGCGCAGTATCTGGCGCGCCGTACGCTCGATAAGGTATACAGAAAGGTCGGCTTTGTAAAGAGATAAGGTGCAGATGCCGTAAACAAAGGAGAAAACTATGAACGTGTATATCATTATGGCACTGGCGTTTCTGGTGGCGTTTATCTTCACCTTTGCCTCCGTGCCGATTGCAAAATCCGTTGCCTATAAAATCGGAGCGATTGACGTGCCGCGCGATGCGCGCCGCATGCATAAAAAGCCGACACCGCGCTTGGGCGGTATTGCTCTCTTTTTCGGCTTTTTGGTCAGCCTTTTGTGCTTTTGCGAAATTACGAGAGAATTGATTGCCGTGCTCATCGGTGCAATAATTATTGTGATTTTGGGCATTATAGATGACAGCCGGGGCCTGGGCGCGAAGGTAAAATTCTGCGTGCAGATTGTAGCGGCGCTCGTGGTGGTGTTCGGCGGCGGTATCCGCATTGAGGTGTTCACCAATCCGAACCTGTTTTCGGATTTGCCGGTGCTTGAGCTCAGCCATTGGGTTTCCGTGCCGTTTACGGTTTTGTGGATTGTGGCCATTACCAATGCCGTGAATTTAATTGACGGCTTAGACGGGCTGGCGACGGGACTTTCGCTGATCGCTTCCGTGTCACTCGTGTTTGTAGCCACCATGGTCGGCGAGGCGAAAATTGCGCTGATTGCGCTCATTATCGCCGGTGCATGCTTTGGATTTTTGCCGTTTAATTTTAATCCGGCAACGATTTTCTTAGGCGATACCGGCTCGACCTTTTTAGGCTATATGCTGGCGGTTTTGTCCGTGCAGGGCGGCTTTAAAAGTTATGCGGTGATTACGTTTGCCGTGCCGCTTCTGATTTTGGGTCTGCCGATTTTCGATACGGGTTTTGCGATTTTAAGACGCCTGTTTACCGGCAAGGGGATTATGACGCCGGACAGAGGGCATATTCACCACAAGCTCGTGGATATGGGTTTTTCGCAAAAACAGACGGTATTTATTTTGTACGCGATTAGCGGCGTGCTCGGCCTGACGGCCGTAGTGCTTGCGGAGAGCGGTGCACTGCGTGCACTGGTGCTTTTAATTTGTGTGTTGATTTTTGTGTTCGGTGTCGGTATGCTGACGAAGACAAAGACCACGCATTTTGCGGGGATGCTTTCCGATGAAGATGAGGAAGATGAAATACCGCACGTAACTTTAGAGGACATTCAGATTACGATAGAAGAGTGTGAAGCAGGGGGAGACGACAATGAAAAAAATTAAGGCGATGACTGTATTCGGCACACGTCCGGAAGCCATTAAGATGGCACCGCTGGCGATTGAACTTGCAAAGTGTCCGCATATTGATGCAAAGGTATGCGTGACTGCACAGCACAGGCAGATGCTTGACCAGGTATTGGAAATGTTTGGCGTTGTGCCGGATTATGATTTGGATATTATGAAAGAGCGCCAGACACTTGTGGGCATCACCAACCGCGTGATTGCAGGCTTAGACGAAGTGATTAAAGAGGAAAAACCGGACGTGATTTTAGTACACGGCGACACAACGACCACCTTTGCCGGCGCATTGGCGGCATTTTACAATCAGGTGAAGGTCGGCCATGTGGAGGCAGGCTTGCGTACATACGACAAGTATTCGCCGTTCCCGGAGGAAATGAACCGTTGTCTGACCGGTGTAATTGCAGACTACCACTTCTCGCCGACGGTGTCCAATAAAAACAATCTGCTCAAAGAAAGCATCAATCCGGCAAAGATTTATATTACGGGCAACACCGTTATTGATGCGCTCAAGAGCACCGTACGCGAAGATTATACCTTCACGGACGAAACCTTGAGAAATCTGGATTTTAGTGCAAAGCGCGTGATTTTGGTGACGGCGCACAGACGTGAAAACTTGGGCGAGCCGCTCAAAAACATCTGCCTTGCATTAAAAGAGTTGGTTGAAACTTATGACGATATTCAGCTCGTGTATCCGGTGCATTTAAATCCGGCCGTGCGCGAGGTTGTATTTGATATTTTGGGCGGTCTGGACCGCGTATCGCTCATCGAGCCGGTCAACGTGGACGATTTGCACAATGCAATGGCACGTTGCTTTATGGTGATGACCGACTCGGGCGGTTTGCAGGAGGAAGCGCCGTCTTTGGCAAAGCCGGTACTGGTACTTCGAAACGAAACCGAAAGACCGGAAGCCGTAGAGGCAGGTACGGTAAAGATTGCAGGTGTGGACAAGGAAGTGATTGTGTGCCTTGCAAAAGAACTTTTAGACGACAAAGCAGCTTACGACAAGATGGCGCAGGCGGCAAATCCGTACGGTGACGGTAACGCATCCGCGCGTATCGTGGAAGCACTTTTATACGAGTTCGGCATTACGGACAAGCGCGTAGAAGATTTCATGGCATGATGAAGAAAAGCCGTGTGGAAATTTTAAAGTCGCTTGCAATGCTGACACAAATCGGCTTGCAGATTTTTGTACCGATTGCCAGTTGTATCATTCTGACAGGCTGGTTGCAGCGGTATTATCATTTAGGCAACTGGGTGATTCTTGTCGGCATTGTGCTCGGTGTCGGCGCTGGGGCATCGAATCTGATGAGCGTGATCAAACGATTTACTAAAAAGTGAGGTTGTTAAAGGTGATACATCCTTTGATGCGTGAAATTGAAAAAATTGCAATCGGTGTCGGAATACTCGGCATCGTTATGGCAATTGTGATTTGCATGGCGTGGGGTATAAATGCGCCGCTTTTGTGGGGCACGCTGCTTGGCTGTATTTATGCAGTTTTCAATTTTGCGCTGACAGCCTATTCCGTTTCGCAGAGTGTACAAAAAAGCGAGAATGCGGCAAAGGCGTATATGGCAGGCGGTTATTATTTGCGTCTGGCGCTGACGGCGGCGGTGATTTACTGGGCAATCCGTGCACCGTATTTTAACGTGTTCGGTGCGGCAATTCCGCTCGTGTTTCCGCGCATTGTGATTACGGTGTGTTCGCTTGCAAGACAGTTTAACCCAAGGAAAGACGGAGGTGAGCAAGGAAAATGAATGTAAGTGTATCCGGTCCGAAAATACTGTTTGAATGGGGCAGTTTTCATATTACGGAAACGGTGGTTAACGGCTGGATTATTATGGCGGCGATTGTGCTGTTGTGTATATGGCTGACACGCGGACTTAGCGTGCGCAATCCGGGCAAAAAGCAGATTGTGGCAGAAAAACTGGTGATGATGGCCAATAACATGGTGCGCGAAACGATGGGTGAAAAGTACATGTCCTTTGCGCCGTATATCGGTACGCTGTTTGCGTTTTCGGTGCTCGGCAGTTTATCTTCTCTTTTGGGAATGCGGCCGATGACCGGTGACCTGAATACAACGCTCGGTTGGGCGCTTGTGACCTTTGTTTTGGTGCAGGGCAACAATATCCGTGTAAACGGTGTCGGCGGCTGGCTGAAAAGTTTTGTGCAGCCGGTGGCAGTGATGCTGCCGATGAACATTATCGGTGAAATTGCCAATCCGATTTCGATGGCGTTTCGTCATTTCGGTAACATCGCGTCGGGCATCGTCATTTCGACGTTGATTTACAGCGCGCTCGGCGCACTGAGCAATACAATACTTTCGTTTATTCCGGTGGAGTTTATCAATTCCATTCCGATTTTGCAGGTGGGTTTGCCTGCGATGCTTTCGATTTATTTTGACCTGTTTACGGGCTTTTTGCAGGCATATATTTTCTGTATGCTGACCATGTCGTTCGTATCGGGTGTAGAATAAGGCTTAATTCAATTATGTAAATATAAGGAGGAAACACAAATGGAAAGAGCAATTATTTTAGCGGCATCGGCCATCGGTGCAGGTCTTGCAATGATCGCGGGTATCGGCCCGGGTATCGGTCAGGGTTACGCCGCAGGTAAGGGTGCAGAAGCAGTTGGCCGTCAGCCGGAGGCAAAGGGTGATATTATGTCTACAATGCTTTTGGGTTGTGCCGTAGCAGAGTCTACCGGTATTTACGGTTTGGTTGTAGCCATGATTTTGCTGTTTGCAAATCCGCTCATCAACCTTTTGTAAAATACAGTAAACTTTTTGGAGGCAGACCATGGAAAAGGCATTACAGTTTGTTTCCATTCCGCCGGATTTGTGGACGCTGATTTTTACTTGGGCAAATCTTTTGATTTTGTTTTTGCTCGTCAAAAAGTTGCTGTTTAAGCCGATTATGAATGTGATTAAACAGCGCGAAGACGAGGTGGGCAAGATGTACGAAGATGCCCAAACGGCCAGCGACCACGCGAAGGCGATGGAAAGCGAATATACCGAAAAGCTTGCGGCGGCAAAGCAGACAGCTGAAAATATCGTTTCGGATGCACAGCAAAACGCGCGCGTTCGTGCCGATAAGATTGTCAGCGAGTCGCAGGCGCAGGCGGCAAGTTTGATTGAAAGTGCAAACGCACGCATTGAGCGCGAGCAGAAGGCGGCCATCGAAGAAGCCAAGGGCGAGATTTGCTCCATGGCGGTGGCGATTGCATCGAAGGTCATCGAAAAACAGCTCGATGCGGAGGCGCAAAGTGCGTTTGTGGAAAAGTGTATAGATGAAATGGGTGGTGCGAAGTGAAAGATGTAGCCGCTTTGTACGCAAATTCTATGTATGCGCTCTCCGAGCAGGAAGGCATTACCGACCGCGTGTCGAAGGATTTTGCATTGATAGGCGAGGTGCTTGAAAGACACGCGCAGTATGCGGTGCTTCTGGATGCGCCGACGGTGCCGGTTTACGAAAAATGTGCGCTTTTGTCGCAGGCTTTCGCGCAGAATCTGCATCCGTACACGCTCAATTTCCTAAAAATTCTTGCCGAACACAAGAAGATGCAATCCTTTGCATCCGTGCGGCGCATGTATATAGAAAAATACAATGCCGACCGCGGCATTGAAGAGGCGGTGGCCATCACGGCGATGCCGCTTTCGCCGGCACTTTGTGAAAAGCTGACGAAGAAGCTTTCGGAAATGACCGGCAAAAAAATTGTGCTTGAAAATAAAGTCGATGCGTCTATTCTGGGCGGCATCACGGTGCGTATGGCCAACACCCAGCTCGATGCTTCGGTGCGTACGCGCTTAGATAAACTTTTCGCGCAGATTACAAACAACTAGGGTGGTGAAATAATGCAGCTGAAATCTGAAGAAATCAGTAAGATTATTATAGACCAGATTAAAAATTACGAAAACAAGATTGAGCAGAAGGAAACAGGCAGCGTCATCGAAGTCGGTGACGGTATTGCTAAGGTGCACGGACTCGACAACTGTATGGCAAATGAGCTTTTGGAGTTTGCCAACGGCGAGTACGGCATGGCGCTCAATTTAGAAGAAAGCTTTGTCAGCGTCGTTATTTTGGGTACGGATGCAGGTATCCGCGAAGGCGACGTTGTAAAGCGTACGGGCAGAGTCGTAGAGGTGCCGGTTGGCGAAGCGCTCATCGGCCGCGTTGTAGATGCGCTCGGTCATCCGATTGACGGACAGGGCCCGATTGAAACCGACAAAACACGCCCGATTGAATCTGCGGCGCCGGGGATTATCGAAAGAAAATCCGTAAGCGTGCCGCTGCAGACCGGTATTAAGGCCATCGACTCCATGATTCCGATCGGCCGCGGTCAGCGTGAGCTGATTATCGGCGACAGACAGACCGGTAAGACGGTCATCGCAACGGATACCATCATCAACCAGAAGGGGAAGGATGTCATCTGTATTTATGTTGCCATCGGTCAGAAGCGTTCGACGGTAGCGCAGCTTGTGGAAACGCTGGCGCAAAACGGCGCGATGGAGTACACCATCGTGGTGTCCGCAACGGCTTCCGAGCTTGCGCCGATGCAGTATATCGCACCGTATTCGGGTTGTGCGATGGGTGAGTATTTTATGTATCAGGGCAAGGATGTCTTAATTATTTACGACGATTTGTCCAAGCACGCAGTTGCGTACCGCGCATTGTCGCTTTTAATTCGCCGTCCGCCGGGCCGTGAGGCGTATCCGGGCGACGTATTCTATCTGCATTCCAGACTTTTGGAGCGTGCGGCAAGACTGGCGCCGGAATACGGCGGCGGTTCGCTGACGGCGCTGCCGATTATCGAAACGCAGGCAGGTGACGTATCGGCTTACATTCCGACCAACGTCATTTCCATTACGGACGGACAGATTTTCCTGGAAACCGAGCTGTTCCACAGCGGTATCCGTCCGGCGGTTAACCCGGGTATTTCCGTGTCCCGTGTCGGCGGTAACGCACAGATTAAGGCGATGAAAAAGGTTTCCGGTAAATTGAAACTTGCTTATTCGCAGTATCGTGAGTTGCAGTCTTTTGCACAGTTTGGTTCTGATTTGGATGACGACACAAAAGAAAGACTCGAGCAGGGCGCACGTATTGTGGAGGTATTAAAGCAAAACCGCAATACGCCGATTTCTGTTGAGTTGCAGGTGGTGATCATCTATGCTGTAATCAACAACTACTTAAAGGCGGTTGCGGTGGAGGATGTGGCCGAGTATCAGGAAGGCTTGTTTGCGTTCGTGCAGACGCACGGTGCAAAAATTCTCGAAAATATCGTAAATACCGGCGACTTGTCCAAGGAAGACGATGCCGCACTCGGCGAAGTGATTGCCGAATTTACGGAGAAATTTTTACAACAAAAGTAAGATTGGAGAGCGAAAGCTATGGCAGGAGCATCCATGAAGGATATCAAGCTTCGAATCAAAAGCGTGCAAAGCACCAGGCAGATTACCAAAGCCATGGAGCTGGTTGCATCTTCGAAGCTGCGCAGAGCGAAAGAGCGCGTGGAGCGTGCCCGTCCGTTTTTTGAAATCCTTTCAGAAACGCTGGATCGTATTGCCGCGGGAAACTTCGATTTTTCCTCCGTCTATACGCAAAAACGTGAGATTCAAAAAACATGCTTTGTCGTGATTGCGGGTGACCGCGGTCTGGCCGGCGGCTACAACAGTAACGTCTTAAAGGCCGTGACAAAAAAGGCAGGCGATGCGCCGTACTGCGTATTACCCATCGGTAAAAAAACAACAGAATATTTTACGCGGCAGGGTATTGAAATTCTCTCCGACGAGTTTCTGCTTGCCGCCGACATCAGTATTGCAGATTGTGACCGCATAGGTCACCTGCTCGCAAACGGCTATGCCAAAGGCGAATTTGATGCAATCTATGTCGTATACACCAAATTTGTGTCCATGCTTTCGCAGGTGCCGCAGCTCGAGCAGCTGCTGCCCATCACCCCGAAAGCAAACACCGCGGGCGCACGCGAACTCATGATTTGTGAGCCTTCCCCCGAAGCGGCATTCGCCTCGATTGTACCGCAATACATTGCCGGTATGGTCTACGGCGGTGTGGCCGAGGCGCAAGCCTCCGAATCTGCCGCACGTCGAACCGCTATGGAATCGGCCACGAAAAACGCCGGCGAAATGATTGACGCCCTGAGTTTAGAGTATAACCGTGCCCGTCAGGCGGCAATTACGCAGGAGATTACGGAAATCGTCTCCGGTGCCAACGTTTAAAAGGGTAAATTTGGCGAATTGCTTCGTTACAGATGTCGGCCCGTACCAATGTACTGTGCCTCCATCTGCGCCTTGCAATTCATCCAAATTTCCGCCTTTTAAAAAGGGAAAGGTGAGTGTGTGTAGCCTTTGGCCCGTACCAACGCACTGTGCCTCCGTCTGCGCCTCGTCTTGCGCAAAAATATCACCTTTTAAAAAGGTGAAATCTGCGCGTTGCACTTCATCCAAATTTCCACCTTTTAAAAATCAAGGGTAGTTTGATGAAGCTGTCGCGTGTGCGTAGGGGCGATTCACGAATCGCCCGCAAAAGAATACATTAAATCCCTAAAGAAAGGGTGTATAAAATGGAAAACAAAAACATCGGTACTGTCCTGCAGGTCATCGGGCCGGTACTCGATATTCAATTTTCGGAAGGCAAGCTTCCGGAGCTTTTAAATGCCGTTGAAATTCAAAACGGCGACAATAAAATCGTAGCGGAGGTAGCGCAGCACTTGGGTGACGATGTGGTGCGTTGTATCGCTATGAGCTCGACTGACGGTCTTGTGCGCGGTGTTCAGGCCGTGGACACCGGCAGCGGTATCACCGTGCCGGTCGGCAAGGGCACACTCGGCAGAATTTTCAATCTGCTCGGTGAGCCGGTGGATAACCAGCCAGCACCGCAGACGGAGGAAAGATGGTGTATTCACCGTCAGCCGCCGAGCTACGATGAGCAAGAGAGTACAACCGAAATTTTAGAGACGGGTATCAAGGTCGTAGACCTGATTGCGCCGTATGCGAAGGGCGGTAAAATCGGTCTCTTCGGCGGTGCGGGCGTAGGCAAAACCGTCCTGATTATGGAGCTGATTAACAACGTCGCAAAACAGCACGGCGGTTTGTCCGTGTTTACGGGCGTTGGTGAGCGTACCCGTGAGGGTAACGATTTATATAATGAAATGAAGGAGTCCGGCGTTCTCGAAAAGACCGCACTTGTGTACGGTCAGATGAACGAGCCGCCCGGCGCGAGAATGCGCGTCGGTCTTTCGGGCCTGACGATGGCGGAATATTTCCGTGACAAGGAAGGGCAGGATGTACTGCTCTTTATCGACAACATCTTCCGTTTCACGCAGGCAGGCTCCGAGGTATCCGCGCTGCTCGGCCGTATGCCGTCCGCTGTTGGTTATCAGCCGACATTGGCGACGGAAATGGGTGCGCTTCAGGAGAGAATTACCTCGACAAAGAAAGGCTCTATTACATCCGTACAGGCTGTTTATGTGCCGGCCGATGACTTAACCGACCCGGCGCCGGCAACAACGTTTGCGCACCTGGATGCGACAACCGTACTTTCCCGTCAGATTGCATCTATGGGTATTTATCCGGCGGTAGATCCGCTCGATTCAACCTCGAGAATTCTTTCTCCGGACGTGGTTGGACGTGAACATTACGAAGTTGCACGCGGCGTGCAGGAGATTTTGCAGCGCTATAAGGAGCTGCAGGATATTATTGCAATTATGGGTATGGACGAATTGTCCGAAGAAGATAAGCTTGCTGTAAGCCGTGCAAGACGTATTCAAAACTTCCTTTCCCAGCCGTTCTCCGTTGCGGAGCAGTTTACGGGCATGGAAGGCAAGTACGTACCGCTTTCCGAAACCATTCGCGGCTTTAAGGAAATCATCGAAGGTAAGCATGACGATTTACCGGAGTCGGCGTTCCTGTTTGTCGGCACAATCGACGAGGCCGTAGCGAAGGCGCAAGGTAAGGCTTAAACTTGGGGGTGTATATATGGCTACATTCCAATTGAAAATTGTTACGCCGGACGGCGTGTGTTACGATGGGCAGGCACAGCGCATCGTGGTGCGTACTACTGCAGGCGAGGTCGGTATTTTAAGCCGTCACGCGACGTATCTGGCACCGCTGGACATCGGCAAAGTGCGTGTGACGGATGGCGAAGGGAACGTGCGCGAAGCGGCGTGCTCGGGCGGCATGGTTTCGTTTGCAAACGAGGTTGCGACCGTAGTAGCGCAGACCTTTGAATGGGCAGATGAGATTGATGTTGCGCGCGCCGAGCGTGCACTACAGCGTGCGCAACATCAAAAAGCGGAAAAAGCGCAGGCGCAGGATATTAAACTTGCGGAGTTGAAAATCAAGCGTGCACTCAACAGAATCAGTGTAGGTAAGAAATGAGGAAAAAGGACGTCAGGCGACGTCCTTTTTTAGTGAAGAGATTATGAAGAAATCGTACGGCGATTTCCCAATATAAAATACGGCGTTGGTTGAAATGTGTGCGTAGGGCAGGGGTTTGCTCCTGTCGACAGTTTCGAGTGAATATCAAAAAACAACGGAGAAATATTGTAAAGACGGGCAAACAAATTTACGCTTGTAACCATTGATAAATGGGCATTTTATCAGTCCGCAGAAGAAAAAAAGGGCAACCAAGGGACAAACAACGGGCAAACAAAGGGCAACATCGTAATAATGTAAATAATGTTAATAAGGTTAAGCCGAGGGGAGTCGAACCCCTCAGGGTTTAAAAAGGCAAATTCAGCGAAACACTGCGGAAAAATTTATATACATACGCGAGTATGAACATAAATTTTATCCTTGTCTTTCATCCGAATTTTCTCTTTTTTAAACTCGAAGACCCTATACGCAGAAAAATTATTGTCCTTTGGCTGCGTAAGGGTGAAGCAAGGCTGGCGCCTTGCAAGAACGACAATGCCAAAGGGCGGTAATTTAACAAGTATAGGGCCTAAGGGGTTCGACTCCCCTCGGCTTACACAGAAGAGATATCGTGAAAGGAGAAATGCATTATGGAAAATACAAATATGGAAATCGGCAGTGTAGTAATTTCGGAAGAAGTTGTCGGTGTAATTGCAGGTGCGGCGGCATCGGAGGTAGAAGGGATTTATTCGATGAGCGGCGGCATTGTGGGCGGTATTGCTGACATCCTCGGCAAGAAAAACGTTGCCAAGGGTGTGAAGGCGGATATTGCCGACGGTAAGGCAAATATCGACGTGCATATCACGGTTTGCTATGGCGCAAAGATTCCGGAAATTTCCGCACAACTGCAGCAGAAGGTAAAAAAAGCGGTTGAGAGTATGACCGGTCTTGCGGTGCTCGGCGTAAACGTCAACATCGACGGCGTGTACTTTGAAAAAGAGCCGAAGCCGAAGAAAGAAAAAGAAGAAGTAAAAAAAGAGGAAGAATAATTTACAGGGGATGTGAAAACTTAGTTTTTCACATCCCCTTTGTTCTTTCTATGCCGCCTTTTGTATATACTTTACCAAAAAGGTTTTCGGAGGCAGGCATGCTGATTTTTATTCGCCGCGGCAGTGCGGTTTTGCTTTTGTGTATTTTGATTTTGAGTCTGGCTTTTATTGCAATTGTTGCAGGTGCGCAGAAAACGCAGACAAAACAGATTTGCCTTTTGCTCGATGCGGGGCACGGCGCGCCGGACGGGGGATGTGTTGCGGCGGACGGTACGCAGGAGGCGGTTTTGAATTTGCAGATGTGCAAACAACTGCAAAAAACACTTGCGGCGCGCGGCTTTGCAGTAAAGCTGACGCGGACGGATGAAAACGGATTGTATGGGGATACGCAGGGCATTTCCAAGCAGAAAAAGGCAGATATGCGCCGCCGCAGGGAACTGCGTGATACGGCGGGAGCGGATTTGTTTGTCAGCCTGCATATGAATAGTTTTTCGCAGGAGAAATATCACGGCGCGCAGGTGATTTATGATACGACAAATGCACAGGCACAGCAAGCGGCGCTCTGCATTCAAAATGCAATCCGAACAAAAGCGGACAACGAAAACAAACGCGTGCCGATGGCGGCGCCGTCTACGCTGTATTTACTGCGCACGCCGCGCGTGCCGTCCGTGATTGTGGAGTGCGGATTTTTGTCGAACACCGAGGAGTGCGCGAAACTGAAAACGCAGGAGTACCAAGTCTTGCTTGCGGATGCAATTGCCGACGGCATAGAAACATATTTTGAGAAAATGCGTGCGGGACAGAGCGTGGAGGGTGAGACGAGTAAACTCGAGCGGTAGGGGCAAATATAGCACCTCTTGCATAGTATGATACTAAAAATGTATCTGCGAAAAGAGGTGGGAATATGAAAAAATGCGTAGTGGTATACAACAGCGCATCCGTGGTACATCGTGCAAAAAAACTGCTCAAAAAGGACAATATTCGCGTGCAGGTGGTGCAACTGCCGTCCGATTTGGGACTGCAGGGATGCAGTTACGGTCTGGAATGCGCGCCGGAGCGGTTTGAAGAGGTGCTTGCGCATGCCAAAGCGCACGAACTTGCGGTCAAGGCGGCGTTTGATGTAGAGCAGACGGAAGGCGGAAAGGTGTATACGGCTTATGATTTATCTTGACAATGCGGCAACCACGCTTCAAAAGCCGTCGGTTGTCTATAAAACATATTTTGATGCGGTGCGAAACGGCAGTGCCAATGCAGGGCGCGGCGGGCACCGTTATGCGCTTGCTGCCGGAGAAAAAATTGCGGATGCTGCGCAGGCGGCGGCTGATTTCTTCGGAATTGCCGTGCCGGAGCAGATTGCTTTTACACACAACACGACCATGGCGCTCAATATGGCGATTCACGGCCTATGCACGCCCGATGTACATGTAGTGATTACGGGGATGGAGCATAATTCCGTTTTGCGTCCGGTGGTACACTCGGGATGCAGGTACACCGTGGCGGAGGCGGATGAGAACGGGTATGTATCTGCCGGTGCCGTTGCCCGTGCGATGCAAAAAGATACCAAACTGGTGATTGTCAATCACATTTCCAATGTCTGCGGTCAAATTCAACCGATTGCAGAAATTGAAAAGGCGGTACATGCAGCCGGCGCGCTGTTGTTGGTGGATGGTGCGCAGAGTGCAGGGATTGCCGATATAGATGTCATGCGCGACGGAATTGACCTTTTGGCTTTTGCGGGACACAAGGGATTGATGGGACCGCTTGGAACGGGCGGGTTGTATGTTGCGCCACACGTGCATTTAAGGCCGTTGATGCAGGGTGGCAGCGGCAGCGCTTCGGAGGATATACATCAGCCGTCCGTGATGCCGGATTTGCTTGTCAGCGGCACGGCAAATGCACCGGCAATTGCCGCGCTCGGACGCGCGATACGGTATATCGAGTCCCTCGGGCGCGGCGCACTTCTGGCGCATGAACGCTCTCTTGCACAGGCGTTTTGTGCGCGGCTTTCGGAGATGCAAAATGTGCAGTTGTACGGTATGCCGGCGGCGAGCGGTGTGGTGAGCTTGAATATAAATACACTTGCACCGACAGAGGTTGGTGCAAGGTTAGAGCAAGACTACGGTATCTGCGTGCGAAGCGGCTTGCATTGTGCACCGCTGGCGCATCGGTCTTTGGGTACATTCCCGGCTGGGACGGTGCGTTTTTCGTTCGGACATTTTAACACGGTACGCGATGTGAAAAAGGCGGCAGATGCAATCTATCACATCCAAAAAGAGGTATAAATTTGTAAACATACGGCAAAAATAACGGCAAAGAGATAGGAAAGGATGCCGTTGTATGCGACAAAAATTTGCTGTTTGTTTTGGGGTTTGTACGCTTGTTTTGTTTGGTGCGGCACTCATATATCAAATTAATCCCGTACAAAGTCCGACTATGCCGCAAAGCATGCTTCCGTATATGGAGTTGCCGGAGCAGACGCAGATGGCCGCGGCGGTGGGCGAGGTCGACGAAGAAAGTCCGGAGGGTGGCGGTTATTATGTGCTTAAAACCTATGCCGATGCGATTGCGGTCTATCGCGTATACCCCGACGGTACGCGGGCCATTGTTAAGCTGTTGCAGGTGCATATTCCTGCGCTGCCGACGTATGACAGAGCGCAACTTGATGAAGGGATTATTTTGCGCAGTGAAGAAGCACTTATAAAAATTTTGGAGGATTTTTCAAGTTAAGCCGTGCCGGCAGCATTTCGGTGCGGCTTTTGTCGTAGAAATGCGTAAAGTTTTCCTTGCTATTTATAATAAAAAATTATATAATATAAATAATTATATGCAAAAAAGGAGAATGCGGCGTGTTGGAGAAGGAAAAATGTCTGGATGCAGAGGTTTTATATCGGGGCAAAGTGGTGCAGCTGCGTGTGGAAACGGTGCAGGTGCAAAACGGAAATACCGCGAAAAGAGAAATTGTAGAGCATTGTGAGGGCGTGTGCATTGTAGCACTGAATGAGAAAAACGAAATCAGCCTGGTGCGCCAGTACCGCCGTCCGCTCGATGACTTTTTGCTGGAGCTTCCGGCAGGTAAGAAAGAGCCAGACGAAGACAGTCTGACTTGCGCGAAGCGCGAACTTGCGGAGGAGACGGGACTGCAAGCGGAAAATTACGTTTATCTCGGCGCGGATTATGTCAGTCCGGGATTCTGCACGGAAAAAATTCACGTCTACCTTGCGACCGGACTGACGAAGGGACAAGCTGCGCCGGACGAAGATGAGTTTGTGGAGGTTTTAACTTATCCGCTCGATACGCTGTTAAAGATGGTGATGTCCGGCGAGATTTGCGATGCAAAGACCGCGATCGGCGTATTAAAGACGAAGTTTTACATCGAAAATAAAGGTGGGAAATACAATGGGTGAGAAAAACAAAATTGAGGTACGTATCCGCGGAAGACAGTATACGATTTCCGCACAGGAGCCGGAAGAGTACATATACAAGATTTGTGCATACTTGGATAAAAAGCTCGGGGAAATGATGGATTACAACCCGAGACTGACGATGGATATGGCGGCGGTTTTAACGGCGCTGAATCTGGCGGATTTGCATTTTAAGGCGCAGAAGACCGAAAGCGATTTGCGCGGTCAGATTATGAGCTACGATGCAAAACTTGAAGAAGCCGAACAGGACAAAAAGCGATTACAGGCACAAATTGAGGTGCTTAAATCGGAACTGGAACGTAAAAATCGTGCTTTAGCAGCACGCGGATAAGCTGAGGGAAGCTATGAATAAACCGGAAATTCTTGCGCCCGCCGGTTCGGAGGCGGCACTTTGTGCCGCAGTACAGAGCGGCGCGGATGCAGTTTACGTCGGCGGCAGTCGGTTTTCGGCACGCGCGTCGGCCAATAATTTTGATGCAGAGGCGATGCGAAGGGCAGTGGCATATTGCCATCTGCGCGGCGTGAAACTGTATGTAACGCAAAATACCTTAATTAAACAAAGTGAATTGGAAGAAGCGGTGCGCTATGCGGCGTATCTTTACGAAATCGGTGTAGATGCGTTGATTGTGCAGGACTTAGGTCTGGCGCGTGCAATTGCGCAGGCGATGCCCGATTTTCCGTTGCATGCATCCACGCAGATGACGGTGCACAATTTAGAGGGCGTGCGCGCTTTGGAAAAATTGGGGTTTACACGCGTTGTTTTGGCGCGTGAACTTTCAGAAAAGCAGATGGCGTATATCGCGAAAAACTGTAAAGCGGAGCTGGAGGTTTTCGTGCACGGTGCGCTGTGTTTTTCTTACTCGGGGCAATGCTTGCTCTCCAGCGTGCTCGGCGGCAGAAGCGGCAATCGAGGCCGCTGTGCCCAGCCTTGTCGTTTGCCGTATACCTTGTATGCAAAGGACGGCAAAAAAATCAAATCGGGGTATCTGATGAGTCCGAAGGATTTGGCACTTTTGGATAATTTGCAGTCGATGTGTTCTATGCCGATTGCTTCGCTAAAAATTGAGGGAAGACTCAAAAAGCCCTCTTATGTGGCAACGGTTACGAAGGTGTATCGAGAACTACTCGACAGCGGCAAACGCGCGGATAAAAAAGATTATCAGACATTGCTTAATGCCTTTAACCGCAGCGGTTTTACGGATGCGTATTTTCGCGGCCGACGCGGTATAGAAATGATGAGTGTGAACAATCCGTCCAATGTGTCGGAGGAACGCTTTTCTCAGGAGGCGTTGGCGCGGTGCGCTGAAAATGCAAATTTTCGCCGTATTGCAGTTGATATGACGTGCACGCTTACGCCGTCGCATCCGGCGCGACTTTTCGTGCGCGATGCGGACGGATATACCGCCGAGGTGTGCGGAGATGTGGCGCAGGCGGCACAAAACCGTCCGGTAACGGAAGAAGAAATCCGCACACGCTTGGAGAAAACGGGCGCAACGGCATTTGAAGCACGCAAGGTAGATGTGGAAATCTACGGAGATGTATTTATGCCGGTAGCAGCGCTCAATGCGCTTCGTCGCTCGGCTTTGGAAGAACTGGAAAAACAACGCACAGTAGGACGTACATCCGTTGCGGATTTGCAGTTTGAAATGCCGAAACGTGCGAAACAGTCAAATGCGCTTGAATTTTGCGTGCATGTGCAGACGCTTGCCCAGGCAAAGGTAGCATTAGAATATGCACCGAAGATTTTGTATGCACCGGCATCGGTACTGGAAAAATTGCAAGCTGCTGAGAATACACAATTTGTAACCGCACTTCCGGAAATTCTGACGGATGATAAAAGGACAGAAATACTCCAAAGCGTGCGAACGGATACCATGCTTGCTTGCGGCATAGATACTTTACAAGAAGAAAAACGGGTGCATACCGATTTCCGAATCGGTGTTTACAATGCGCAGACGGCGCTGCGGCTTTTGGAAATGGGCGCAGAGCGCATTACGGTTTCTCCGGAACTGAATTTGCAGGAAATTACCGCACTCGGTACGGCTGTGCTGGAAAAAGCGACGGTGATGGCTTACGGCAGATTGCCGCTGATGGTGATGCAAAACTGTTTGATGCGTTCGTATTGCGGCGCTTGCCGTAAAATGGAGGGCAGATTTATCCTGCGTGACAGAACGAACGCGGAGTTTTTGGTGCTTTGCAGACCGGAGGCTTGTGTCAACGTGCTGTATAATGCCAAACCGACCTACATGGCAGATAAACTGACCGATTTGATGGCGGCCGGTGTGCGCACGGTGCGCTTGGATTTTACGGATGAGGATGCGGCGCAAACGCGTGCGGTTTTGGAGGCTTATCTGTCCGGCACGGGCGAAGCGCCTGTGCAAAATACATTTACACGCGGTCATTTTTATCGCGGTGTGCAATAGGATGAAGTGAATTGAACAAATGGGATAAAATTTTAGTTGCCGCACTTTTGGTGCTCAGCCTTACGGCAATGCTTATTTTTGAGGTGTTCGCTTTCGGTAAAAGCGGCAATCGTGTTGAAATTTATGTAGATGGACAGTTGCAGGCGGGATACAATTTCCGTGCGCTGGCAGAGCCGGTGGAGTATGTATGCCAAACGCAGCACGGCTATAATAAAATTGTAATTGACGGCAAAGGTGCTTATGTTGCAGAAAGTGATTGCGCTGACCAAACAGAGGTAAAGCAGGGGAGAATTTTTAAGGCAAATACAGCATTGGTATGCCTGCCAAACCGTCTGATGGTGCGCATTGTGGGAGGGCATAGTGATGCAGACATCGGCTCTTACTAAAAAACTGGTGCTGTTGTCGATGCTGACGGCGTTGGGAATTGCATTGCAGTTGTTTGAAAATATGTTGCCGTTTGCGGTGAATTTGCCCGGCGGCAAACTCGGCCTTGCCAACATCGCCGTGCTTTTGGTTTTATACATATACGGCTTTCGTGCGGCGGCGGTAGTTGCAGTTTTGCGCAGTGTGCTCGGGGCACTTTTGTTCGGTGGTGTTGTCGGACTTTTGTATAGCCTCGCCGGAAGTGTTGTATCCCTTGTGGTCATGGGTATTGCAAAGCGCAGATTTACGAAGTTTAGCATTGTTGGTGTGAGCGTGCTCGGGGCATGCGCGCACTCGGCGGCGCAGGTGTGCGTGGCAAGTGTGCTTTTGTCGAGTATGCTTTTGTATACGTACTTGCCGCCGCTACTCATTTTGGCGGTAGTGTGCGGTGTATTTACGGGACTTGCGGCAAAGTATGCTGTGCGATATATGAGGTGAGAAAAGGATGAAATTGATTTTGGCTTCCGCTTCGCCGCGCAGAAAGGAAATTCTTTCGGCGGCAGGGTATAGATTTGAAATACAGACAGCGGATGTAAACGAAGACATTGGTGTGACCGATCCACAGTTGCTTGTGCGTGAACTGGCGCTTTTAAAAGCGGCGGCTGTGGGTAAGGATGTGCATGAGGATGCAATCGTGGTCGGCTCGGATACCGTCGTAAGTTTTAACGGCGAGATTATGGGTAAGCCGGCGGACAGAGCGGATGCGAAGCGTATGATTACGGCGTTATCGGGCAATACCCATCAGGTGTATACCGGCGTATGTGTGCTTTCAACGGCGGACGGGAGTGCGACGAGCATGAGCGATGTAACGCATGTGACGTTTCGCAAGCTTTCCGAGCAGGAGATTGATGCTTATGTTGCTTCGGGCGAATGTGACGATAAAGCAGGCGCATATGCCATTCAAGGCATCGGCGGTGCTTTGGTAGAAAAAACGGAAGGCGATTTGAATAATGTCATCGGCTTTCCGCTATGGTTATTTGAAGATATGATAAAAGGGTGCGGTTATGAACTTTGATAAGCATAAAAAGTTAATATTGCTCGGTTGTATTGTGCTGGTAATCAGCATTTTTATGGCGCTTTCTACCTTGCAAAACAACAGAGCTTCTATTTTTGAAAATGCGTTTAATACGCTTTTTTCGCCCGTGCAAAAACTGGCGAGCGGCGTGACGGACGGTGTGGGCGGTTTTTTTAAGTTTGTGTTTGAAATGCGCGATTACAAGGCGGTCAATGACGATTTAACCAAGCAGATTGCGGATTTGGAGCAAAACTACCGTTCGACAGAGGCTTTTCGCAAAGAAAATGAACAGTTGAGAGCGCTGCTCGAAATTAAAGAAGAACGCTATTCGTCCGACAATGCTACGGGCGCGCGGATTATCGGATGGAGCAGCGACAATTGGTATAACACATACACCGTAGATAAGGGCAGTATGGATGGTGTAGCGCCGCAGGATATGGTGGTGACGGATTTCGGTCTGGTCGGACAGGTGACGGAGGTGGGCCTCAATTGGGCGAGGGTTAATACCGTCATTCACGCGGATTTTACGGTCGGTGTGCGCGTGGTGCGCACGGGGGATGTTGCGATTTTGGACGGAGATACCGAGCTTGGTAAAGACGGATTTTGTAAACTGAATTTTGTCAATAAGCAAGCTGAAATCGTAGTTGGTGACCTTTTGGAGACTTCGGGCCTCGGCGGCGTGTTTGCCGCAGGCGTTCCGATAGGGCGCGTCACGGAGATGCATGCCGATTCCACGGGGGTAAATCAGTATGCGGTGGTAACACCGACGGTCGATTTTGACAACACGAGAACGGTATTGATTTTGCGGGGAGAATAAGATGAAGTATGTAAAAACGGCATTGCTCCTTTTGGTGCTTTTGCTTTTGCAGACTACAATTTTAAAGATTGCACTCGGCGACCTTGCGCCGAATTTAATTTTGGCTGCGGCGGTATGTTTTGCCATTCGGGAAAACAATTACCTGCATTCGGCAATTTTCGGTGTGGTGTGCGGTGTGCTGTTGGATTATACATCAGGTGCGCTGTTTGGTGTAGCAACACTTTTGTGTTGTGTTTGCTGTGCGCTGATTACCATGGTCGGACCGCACGTATTCAAAGCGAAATTTGCGGCGGCGGTTTTGTTTTTGTTTGTAACGTCACTCGTTTATGAGTTTTTCTTTTATGTGCTTTGTTACGGACTGTGGCAACAGTCCGATTACTGGCAGGTATTGATTTCCTCGGTTTTACCTTCGTCGGTTTTGTGCGCGGTCAGCGGTGCGCTTCTAATGCCGCTCATGCGTCGAATTGCCGCGGAGTTTGTTGTACAGAAATAAAGTGGATTTTCACATGCGAAAAGGAGGTGCAGCATGGATAAAAAACCCAGACTAACCGTTTTAATCACACTGGTCGTTTTGGTCTGTGTGGTGTTTATCGCACGTCTTTTTTATATGCAACTGATTCGCGGTGACGAGTTTTTAAAAAGCGCAGAGCAAAAACAGATGCGCCGCGTAACCATTACTGCGCCGCGCGGAGAAATCTATGACCGTTACGGGGTGCCGCTGATTACGAATGATGTCGGCTACTGCGTGCAGATTCAGCGCATCGGGTTGGAGGCGAAAGAACTCAATGCCGTACTGCTCGACCTTTATGGTATGATTGAAGAAGACGGCGCAGATGTGGCGGATTCGCTGCCGATTTCCGATGAGCCGTTTTCTTTTAACTTTTCGGAAAACTATAATGATATAGAGGATATCAAGGCGGCCGAGGCGCGCTTTAAAAAGCAGATGGATTTTGAGAAAGACATTACTGCGCCACAGGTGATTGATGCATTGAAAAAACGTTATAAAATTGCGGACGATTACACGCCGCAAGAGGTGCGCCGTATTGCCGGCGTACGCTATGAAATGGAAAAGCGCGGCTTTTCTGTGTCTGAACCGTTTGTGATGGCTAGTGATGTCAGCATGGAACTGGTGACAAAAATCAGGGAAAATCAGGCAACGTACCGATGCGTAAATATAGCCAGCGAATATGTACGTAAGTACAATAACGGTACGATGGCGGCGCATGTGCTCGGCAGAATCGGGCGTATTTCCGACACGGAGTATGCCGAACTTTCCAAGCAGGGTTACGGATTCAATGATATGCTCGGCAAGCAGGGCATCGAAAAGGTGTGCGAGCAATATTTGCGCGGCGAGGATGGCTCGGCAAGTCTTGTGCAGACACAAAACGGCTTTGAAATGCAGTCGGAACTTACGGTAGAACCGGTGCAGGGCAATTATGTTACGTTGACGCTGGATGCAAAAATGCAGGCGGCTCTGGAGGAGGCACTTGCCACGACGATTTATCAGATTCGCGAACGCGGCGGTGATGCGAAATACAAATCGGGCGGGGATGCGTACTGCGGTGCCGGTGTGGTCATGGATGTGCATACTGCGGAAATTTTAGCGATTGCATCCTATCCGACTTACGATATTTCCAAGTTTAATAAGATTTACAACAGTCTTTTAAAGGATGAAAACATGCCGATGTGGAATCGTTCTGTTTCGGCGGCATATCCGCCCGGCTCGACCTTTAAGATGCTGACCTCCATTGCGGCTTTGGAGTCGGGTACGGTCAGTCCGAGTACGGTCATTGTCGACGAGGGTGTGTATAAATTCTATCCGGACTATCAGCCGCGCTGCTGGATTTGGAAAAGCCTTGGTGTGGCGCACGGTGCACAGACCGTTACGGATGCGATTAAAAATTCCTGCAACTATTACTATTACGAAGCTTCGCGCCTTATGGGAATAGAAACGCTCAATAAATATGGCAAGATGTTCGGTTTCGGACAAAAGACAGGTATTGAACTTTCTTCGGAAGAGGCGGCAGGCCGCTTGGCGGGACCGGAGGATCGCGAGAAAAACGGTGGCGGCAGATGGCAGCCGGGTGATACCCTGCAGGCAGCCATCGGACAGTCGGACAATCTGATGACGCCTTTGCAACTTGCAAATTATATCTGCACGCTGGTCAACGGCGGTGTACGCCGAGAGCCGCATCTGGTCAAGAGCGTGCGTTCGCCCGTGGATGGCAGTATTGTGTATGCAAGCGAACCGGTTGTGGTGGAAAAAGTGGAAATGCAACCAGAAAACATTCAGGCGGTGCTTAATGGCATGCTGGCGGTAACCGAGGACGGTACGGCGAGCAGTGTGTTTGACGGTTATCCCATTCGCGTCGGCGGTAAGACGGGATCGGCACAGGTAGCGCGCGGTTCGGATAACGGTGTGTTTACGGGTTTTGCTCCGTTTGATAAACCTGAAATTGCCATTGCCATTGTGGTGGAACACGGCAATTCCGGCTCGGATGTGGCACCGATTGCAAAAGCGGTGATGGATGCGTATTTTGATGTGGAAACACCGCGTAGCGGAGTGAATTATACAAAGACACTTTTAAGATAGGACGGAGAAAAAATTGACGGACAGCAAAGGAAAGACACAGGAAAAAATGTTTACGGTGTGTGGTGTGCGTGACGGTATTTTGTTTCGGTTTTCCACTGCGGCGGAGCCGGATGCACAAAAACGAAGCGCGCAGGTATGTGCGGCTATAGAAGAGAAAATCAAATCCCTTGTGCCGCTTTTGCAAGCACACGGCACGGTGTATATCGAAGGTGTTTTGCTCGGTGAATTGCAGCGGCTTTCTATGGAGCAACGTTTAAGTAAAATTGCAAACCGGACGGTTTGCGTACGTGTCGGCGAACGAAGGGTACAGCAAGGACAAGCTAAGGTGCATATCGGTACGTTGCGTGGCGGTATGTATTTGCGCGCGGACGGAGATTTGACCGTGGTGGGAGATGTGCATCCCGGTGCGCGATTGGAAGCAGGTGGCTGTATAGTTGTGCTCGGCAAGCTGCAAGGCACGGCTTTTGCCGGTACGAGCGGGGCAAAAAGCGCTACTATAGCGGCTTGGCAGATGGAGCCGCAAATGCTTTGTGTTGCCCAGGTGCAAGCGGTATGCGAAGATATACCTGCTTTAGATGTGCCTGTGATTGCACGGCTGTGCGAGGGTGAAATTGTATTTTCAGACTATCATGACAAGATATGACAAACTCTTTACCGAAAATCGGGTATACTGGTTTTCGGTAAATTTTTTTGCTGTTTCTCCTGTTTAGTACAGGAGGAAAAAATATGGGAAAAGTTATTGTAGTCACATCCGGAAAGGGCGGTGTCGGCAAAACCACCACAGTCGCCAATCTCGGTGCGGGACTTGCACAAAAGGGACGGCGTGTGGTGATGGTGGATGCCGATGTCGGCCTTCGGAATCTCGATGTGGTTTTGGGGTTGGAAAACCGTATATTATATGATTTGACAGACCTGGCGGAGGGGAAATGTCCGATAGAGCGGGCGCTGATTCGCGATGTGCGTTTTGCAGATTTATACTTGATTGCCGCTTCGCAGGTCAGCGATAAATCTGCCGTTTCACCTCAACAAATGCAAAACCTGACAAAGACACTTTCCGCGCAGTTTGATTATGTGTTAATTGATTGCCCTGCAGGTATTGAGCAGGGGTTTAAAACGGCGGTTTGCGGCGCGTCGGAGGCCATTGTGGTGGTGACGCCTGAACTTGCATCCGTGCGGGATGCGGACCGTGTTGTGGGGCTTCTGACCTCCGGCGGTATGGCGGAGGAGTGCATCCGTTTAATTATTAACCGTGTGCGCCCTAAAATGGTGGAAAAGGGAAACATGCTTTCGCCGCAGGAGGTAGCGGATATTTTGTCCGTCGGTGTTTTGGGCGTGGTGCAGGATGATGAGTATGTGATTATGTCGACCAACCGTGGCGAGGCGGCGGTGCTTAAACGGCGTTCGGCTGCAGGGCGGGCCTATAAAAATATCTGTGAGCGGCTGGAAGGTGCATCCGTGCCTCTTTTTCGTGCAAAACGGTCGGTGGCAGCGCGTTTGTTTGGTTTGAATACAACGCCGCGCAAGGGTCAGCGAAAGGAGAGCAGCATATGAAACAAGTTGCATTTCTGGTTTGGCTCCAAAAGAAATTGGAAGGCCGCAGAACGGCGCAGTTTGCTTCGATGCGGCTGCGCAGTGTGCTTTCGTGTGACAGAGCGCTTGTGCGTTGTAGTGCGACGCGCGTGCTTGCCAAAGAGCTTGGTGCGGTGCTGCAAAGTTATTTTGCCGTAAACGATTTGTGTTTCAGAATTGCTGAGGGCAAAAAGACCGGCAGTATGCATTATACTTTGGAGGCGGATTTGACAATTTCGTGACAAAATACAAAAAGTATTGCAAAAATATACCAAAACGTGTATAATTATTTGTGCAGTAAATGTAAATGACCGGAAAGGACGGATGCACAAATGAATATTGCATTGATTGCGCACGATAAAAAGAAAGAATTGATGGTAGAGTTTTGTATTGCATATAAAGGTATACTGGCAAAGCATAACCTGTTTGCTACGGGAACAACGGGCAGTATGGTGATTGAGGCTACGGGTTTAGACATCCACCGTTTCTTGTCCGGACCGCAGGGCGGCGACCAGCAAATCGGTGCAAGAATTGCCTATAACGAAATTGACCTGGTGCTGTTTTTCCGTGACCCGTTGACGGCACAGCCGCACGAGCCGGATGTATCCGCACTGTTTCGTCTTTGTGACGTGCATAACATCCCGCTGGCAACCAATGTGGCAACTGCAGAAGTGTTGATTCACGGTGTAGAGCGCGGTGATTTAGCATGGCGCGATATTGTGAATCCGAAAGATTGATTGTGTAAGTGAAAATCTCCGACAAAATTTGTCGGAGATTTTTTGTGCGTTTCTACGGTGTATTTAATTTTTGAAATCAAATCGTCTATGCGCCTTCGCGCAAATAATATCTGCTTATCCACCACTCAAGTAGTAAAGGATATTGCTCCACGTGGCATTTTTGCCCATAAAGGGGAGAGATTGTATGAAAAGTGAATGCATTTTTCGGAAAAACGCCTTTGCTTATTGCTTTTTACATATTGATGTGCTATGATTGCGCTGTATGATGAATTCACATAAAAGGGGTGTTTTTTATGTCCGATAAAGCATATATTTCGGAAGATAAAACAAAAATTTTGTGGGAAAAGTTTTTTGCAGAGAAAAAGAGCGGGATTACAGCAGTGATGCGCAAGTCGCATCCGCGTATTTTAACGCGCGATTGGAATGAAATTAAAGAAAAAATTAAAACGGATGTACATATGCAGCATTGGTATGATGCGGTGATTGCCGCGGCAGAAAAGTTAGTGGATGCGCCGCCGACAAAGTATTTTGTCAACATCCGAAACAATATCAACGATTGTTCGAGCGAGTTTAAATATAATGTCATTCCCGTGGCGGCGGCTTACTGCCTGACGGGGGATGTGCGCTATAAAAACCGCGTGTGGTCGGAACTGGAAAATGTGGGCAACTGGTATTATTGGGGTTCCAATGCCTATTTGTGTACAGCGCATATTCTGTTTGCGTTTGCGCTTTGTTATGACTGGCTCTACAATGATTTTACGCCGGAGGAAAGAGAGAAAATTGTCGGTTGGGTGCGTGAAAAGGGCTTTAATGAAGCAATTTTAGCCTATGAAGGCGCAATTGACGGCTGGTGGGCACACACGTATAATAACTGGAACAATGTGACAAACGGCTCGAACCTTGTAGCGGCGCTTGCGTTTGCTGATGAGATGCCGGAGGAAGCGGAGTATATCACCTATAAGGCGGCGGAGGGTCTGCCGTACAGCTTTGGTGAACTGTCTGCGGACGGTTCGTATGCAGAGCCGGTCGGGTACTGGGGTTATGCAATTACGCACCAGGTAAAAGCCATGTGCGCACTCAATACATGTCTTGCCGACGGTGAAAAACTGCCGGCATGTCTGGATTTTTCTAACGTATCGGGTCTGGACAATACCTGTGATTTTCCCATTTACTACAACGGTACAGCGGGTGCGTTTAACTACGGTGATGGCGCGCTGGAAACGGTTTTGGTGCCGTGTATGTTCTGGCTGGCTGACTTTTATAATAAGCCGCAGTACGCTTGGTATGCGGCAGAATATATGGACGATTGCGGCTGGAAGGAAGATTGTCTTGCAAAAAATGCTACGCTTGCACTTTTGTGGTATAATCCGGAAAAGTTTGCAAATTCTACGGCTGCCTTACCGCTTGATAAATTCTACACATCCGACCGTCAATATGGGGCAAACGGTATTTCGATGCGCTCTGCGTGGACGCAGGATGCGCTCGTATTGTTGGCACACGCCGGTGACGGCACCGCAGCACACGGCAATCTCGATGCCGGTGGTTTTATACTTGATTGGAAGGGCAAGCGATGGGTACATATGTACGGCAGAACACCGGCAGGTTTGAAGGCCGGTACGTTATATTCCTGGCCGAATTATCACAGACGTGAAGAAAAGAATGCGCGTTTTATGTACTATAATACGCGTGCTGAGGCGAACAACAGTGTGATAGCAAATCCGGTGCAGGATATGCCGGATATGTATTATCAATACTATGCAAAACTGACTGAATCGGCATCTTGCACAGATTCCGCTTACGGTGTCATTGATATGACGAGCACCAATCAAGATTACGAAAAGGCAACTCGTACGATTTCGCTTACGGAAAATCGTAGTCTTGTGCGCATTTGCGATGACTTTCAGGCAAAGAAATCGTCCGTGTTTTACTGGTTTGCCAATACAACGGCGGATATTACGCTTGCTGAGGATAAAAAGAGCGCTATTTTGAAAATGGACGGTGACGAGATGCTTGTGCGCATTGCAGACGGTGCGCCGCAGGCTCAGTTTGAAGTGGTGGATGCTGCTCCGTTGCCGACCTCGCCGAACCCGAGCGTCCAGCCGGTGATTCCGGAAAAGAAACTGCGCATCTGTGTAAAAGATACGGACAAACTGAATTTGACTGTGGAATTTATTGCGCAGAAATAAATAAGCGTTAAAAGGCTCTCCTTATACAGGTGAGCCTTTTTATTTGACTTGTGAAAGTATATTATATATAAATTATATTTTGTAAAATAAGCCTACCACGGCAATCCGAAGGATTATCCGGAGGTGCGCTGCGGACGCGTGGAGCGTACGGTGACTAAAGTGAGTTTGAAAAAGATGACGATTGACCACGATGTGAAATCGAGTCTCGGCGCATCGCTTTTTAACGGTTATCCTTTTCACAGAGATATTCGTAAAATTCTGTTATCATGCGTCGGTGCTCGGGCGAGAGGTTGTTTAAATCCAGATAACGCTGTTTGTCTATGTACTTGTCCTCGGTTGTATGATGCACGGGGCGCTTGGACGAGCCGATGAGATGCTCTATGCTAACTCCGTACAGCACGGCAATTCGCTTTAATGTATTCGTGGCGGGGATACGCATGGCTTTTTCGTAATTGGAAATGCAACTTTTGGAGAGGTTTAATTTTGCCGCGAGCTGACTTTGTGTATGATGGTGCTGTATGCGCAAGGTGCGCAAATTCTTGGCAAATGCGATGCGCATCGCAGTATTTGTATCTTCTTTTATCACAAAATCACATCCTTTTTTACAATTTACCACAAACCGGGAAAGAAAACAACATAAAAAATCTATTTTGCTTGCATTTTCGGATAAAGTGCGATATAATATTCGAGTAAATAGCATAGAAAGAGTGAGGTATGCATTATGGCTAGAAGACTTTTTACATCCGAGTCCGTAACCGAAGGACATCCGGATAAAATATCTGACTTGATTTCCGATGCGGTGCTCGATGCAATTTTAGAGAAGGATCCGATGGGACGTGTTGCCTGTGAGGTAACGGTTACAACCGGTCTTGTCATGGTTGTCGGCGAGATTTCCACCACAGCGGATATTGATATTCAACAGCTCGTACGTCAGACCGTTCGCGAAACGGGTTATGACAGAGCAAAGTACGGTTTTGACTGTGATACTTGTGCGGTGATTACGGCGCTGGACAAGCAGTCGCCGGATATTGCGCTCGGTGTAGACAGAGCGGGTGCAGGTGACCAGGGTATGATGTTCGGTTATGCTTGCAATGAGACACCGGCGTTAATGCCGATGCCGATTTATCTGGCGCACAAGATGGCGCTTCGCCTGACGAATGTACGCAAGCAGGGGATTTTGAGTTATCTTCGTCCGGATGGTAAGACACAGGTGACCGTGGAATATGATAATGACAAACCGGTGCGTATTGACACCGTGGTTGTATCCAGTCAGCATGATGAAAGCGTATCTATGGAAACACTGCGTGCAGATATTATCCGTGAGGTAATTTTGCCGTCGCTTCCGAGCGAGCTTGTGGATGAAAATACGAAGTTTTTAATCAACCCGACCGGCAGATTCGTTGTCGGCGGTCCGCAGGGTGACTCCGGTCATACCGGCAGAAAGATTATCGTAGATACTTACGGCGGTGTGGGCAGACACGGCGGCGGTGCGTTCTCGGGCAAGGACCCGACGAAGGTGGACCGCAGCGCGGCTTATGCGGCAAGATATGTTGCAAAGAACGTCGTAAAGGCAGGTTTGGCTGATCGTTGTGAAATTCAGATTGCATATGCAATCGGTGTGGCAAAGCCGGTATCCGTATTGGTAGAAACCTTCGGCACGGCAAAAATTCCGGAAGAGAAAATTGCTGAACTTGTAGAGAAGAATTTCGATTTGAGCCCGCTGGCGATTATCGAAAAACTCGAACTCAGACGTCCGATTTACAAGCAGACCGCAGCATACGGTCACATGGGTCGTGAGGATTTGGATTTGTCCTGGGAAAAGACGGACAAGGCAGACACCTTGCGTGCGCAAGCAGGTCTTTAATTTGAAATTTATTAAAGCGAGTACATATTGTACTCGCTTTTTTCATATCTTGTATCGGAGGGATTGCCATGGAAAAAAGATATAGAAGATTGCGTGCGCGGATAAGACACAAAGAAGAGCCGGAAGGCAGGTATGCGGCTGGATTTTTCATGCGCACGGTTGTGTGCCTTTTATTGTTTTTGTTACTGGCGGGCATCCGGCTGTACGGACAAGATATATTTTTGCGTGCGCAAAACCGGATTGCGGCATGCATGTGTGGGGAAACCGACCTTTCGGGTGCGTATGCACAGTCGGTAGAGGCGGTCAATCTGTTTTGCGACCGCATTGTAGAGGCGCAAAATGATTAAAGCAGGGGATTTGTATGTCAGCTTGTGGACGGGTGTGCTTTTGCTGTTTTGTGCGCTTGTCGGTTCCTTTCGCTGGTTGATGCTTTCCTATGCGGTACTCGCCGTGCATGAGCTTGCACATTACGTGGTTGCGAAACGGCTTAAAATTGCGTGCAGAGGGCTTGTAATTCAACCGTTCGGGGTAACGCTCCGATTGATGGATAATCGTGTTTCTGAGCCGTTTTACGAAGTGATTTTATGTGCGGCAGGGCCGCTTGCGAATTTGAGTGCGGCGGCGTGCCTTTATTTGACATGTGATTTGGCAAATGCAGATGTGCACTATTTGTTCGTATCCAATCTTTCCATTGCGGCGGTAAATTTACTGCCGATTTTGCCGCTCGACGGCGGGCGGATACTGAAAGCGTATCTGACGGCGCGCTTGGGCCTAGTCCGCGCGCTGAAAATCACGCAAACCGTAACGTGGTTTTTCGTACTCTTTGTCGGATTGTGCGCGCTGTGTATGCTTTGGAATAACCGGTTTAATGTGTCGCTTATGGTACTGGTTTCGTTTTTGCTGTTTAACATGAGTGCGGAAAAGCAGAGTAATGCCTACCTTGTTATGCGACAAACGGCGGAGTACAAGCAAAAGCTTTCAGCGCAAAAGATTATGTATGTGCGTAATCTGGCCGCACAAACGGATACGCCTGCGGCGCAGGTGGTTGCGCGGTTTTCCTATGACAAATATCATATTGTCCATTTGTTTGATGCTAAACAGCACCCTGTCGGGCATCTGACCGAAACCCAGATTTTAGATGCACTTATTTGCGGCGGCGGAAAAATGCGATTGGGGGAGATAAAATAAGCGTACTCCGGACTCCGCTGTCCGCTAAGCCTGACGCGGCTTAGCGTCTGCTACGACGAACTCTGCTCGTTCTCATCTCGTCCGCAAAATAAAAAAGAACTAACCCAAATGGATTAGTTCTTTTTGGAGCGGAAGACGAGATTCGAACTCGCGACGTTCACCTTGGCAAGGTGACGCTCTACCACTGAGCCACTCCCGCATTTCTTTGGAACGAAAGTTATTATAGCACACCTTTTGGTGTTTGTAAAGGGGTAATTTGAAAAAAATTAAAAAATATTTATTTTGAGAACTTTCTAACGCGGGTTCTTGCATATCTGCATGAAATTTGCTATAATAATTATATCAAACTACGAAAGGAATGACACAAAATGTGTGTATGGGATGGTTTTGAACTGGTTGAATTTGAGTTTGAGGGTAAACCTGCCTCAATTGTATTGCCGAACGGAGAAAGAAACGGTAAGTGGCTTTTAAAGACGGAATACAGAGATGCATTTCCGGAATTTGAAATTGAGATGTTAAAGCGTGGTTGGTGCGTGGCATTTAATAAAAATCCGACGCGTTGGGCATTGGAAGAAGAAATTGATACAAAGGCGCGTTTTTGTAAGTATATCAGCGAAACGTATCACTTAGATAAAACCTGTGTGCCGGTCGGCATGAGCTGCGGCGGTCAGATTGCCGTAAAACTTGCGGCAAAGTATCCGGAACTTGTATCGTGTCTGTACATTGATGCACCGGTTATGAATTATTTGTCCTGTCCGTGCGGTCTCGGCGCGAGAACATCGTTTGCAAAGATTTATGCGGAGTTTGTGCATGCTACAGGTATGACGGTTCTGGATTTAATCAATTACCGTGAACATCCGATTGATTTTGCCGACAAGCTTCTTGCGGATAAAAAGCCGGTGATTATGGTTTATGGGGATGCAGACGTGGTTGTGCCGTATCCGGAAAATGGTGCGGTTTTAGAGGCAAAATACAAGGCACAGGGCGGCATAATCGAGGTGTACGGCAAGCCCGGCTGCGGACATCATCCGCACGGTCTGGAGGATGCAACGCCGATTATCAATTTTGTGGAAAAATATGCTTAAAGGAAATGGGTTATGGAAAGAAAAAGCGGTGTATTGATGCATATATCCTCGTTATTCGGTGATTACTCCATTGGTAGTTTCGGCAGTGAGGCCAAATATTTTGTGGATTTTTTAGCGGAGTGCGGTTTTAGTTATTGGCAGGTTTTGCCGTTTTGTATGGTGGACGAGTGCAACTCGCCGTATAAATCCTACTCGACATTCGGCGGCAATCCGTATTTTGTGGATTTAAAGGTGCTGGAGAGCAAAGGCTTGGTGACACCGCAGGAACTGGAGGCTTACCGTCAGCAAAATCCGTATGTTTGCGAGTTTGTACGTCTGTACCATACGCGGTTGGAACTTTTGATGAAGGCTTCCAAGCGCGCAGGCAATAGAGAAGAGATTGAAAACTTTATTGCACAGGATATTTATCTTGCAAAGTTTTGCGAGTTCATGGCGCGTAAGACGGCAAACCATCAAGCGCCGTGGTATGCGTGGACAAACGATACGGTGGATGACGATGTGCTCTTTATGTGGAAATTTATCCAATACGAATTTTTCACGCAGTGGGCGCAGATTAAGGCATACGCAAATGCAAAGGGTATCCGTATTATTGGAGATATTCCGATTTATGTGGCGCATGACAGTTGCGATGTATGGAGTAATCAAGGACAGTACTGCTTAAAAGAGGATAGACGTCCGGCATGGGTGGCCGGTGTGCCACCGGATTATTTCTGTGCGGACGGTCAGCTTTGGGGCAACCCAATTTACAATTGGGCGGAAATGGAAAAAGACGGCTTTGCTTGGTGGTGCGACCGTATCCGTCATATGTCCAAACTTTTTGATACGGTGCGTATTGACCACTTTCGCGGTATCGAATCCTTCTGGGCAGTGCCCGGTGATGCCGAAACCGCAAGGGAGGGGCATTGGGAAAAAGGTCCCGGCATGAAGCTGATTGATGCCATAAAGCAGGCGGCGGGGGATACGGAAATTATCGCCGAGGATTTAGGCGATATTACGCCGGAGGTACACGCGCTGGTGCGTGACAGTGGCTTTTCGGGTATGCGTGTATTCCAGTTTGGCTTTTTATCGGAAAGTGACAGTGTGCACAGACCGCACCACTATCCCGAAAACTGTGTGGCCTATACGGGCACACATGATAACAATACGCTCCTTGGATATCTGTGGGAACTTTCTGACGACGCAAGAGCGCATATGCTCCGCTATTGCGGGCATACAGGAGCGTGGGAGAGCGGATGTGAAAGCATTCTGCGTGCGGTGTTTGCAAGCCACGCGCGGCTGGTGGTTTTGCCAATTCAGGATTTGCTTGGCTACGGGTCGGACACAAGACTCAATATTCCGGGAAAGGCGGACGGCAACTGGGCATACCGCGTGACAAAAGAACAACTCGACAGTATTGATAAAAGAAGGTTTAAAGAGCTTAATCATATGTATGCAAGATAAAAGAAGGTGTATTCGTCAAATGCGGATACACCTTCTTTGTTATTGGTTTAATTCTTTGTCTGTTTTGATTTTCTTAATCCATTTATCGCTGCGCAGGCGAATAACGCACCAGATCGCCTTGAGAACCTGGTCGATTTTAAGCGCAAAGTAAATCCAGAACGCCGGCAGATGCAATACAAGACCTGCCAAAATGCCGAGCGGCACGGAGGCAATCCACAAAAAGATGTTGTCGGCCAGCATCAGCATTTTTGTATCGCCGCCGCCGCGCAGAACGCCTTTGGTCATGATGCTGTTGGTAGCTTGGAATACCACAATAATGCTGATAGACAGTATCAGCGCGCGTGCGATTTGCTGTGTTTCTACAGACAGGTTATAGGCCTGAATCATCGGCTCGCTCAAAAGCATTATGATGCCGGCGGAAATTAAGCCGAAAATCAGTCCCACACCTAAAAAGGCGTAGCCCTGGCGGTGCGCTTTCTCCTTGTCCCCTTCGCCTAAGGTATAGCCGGTTACGATTGCGCCGGCCTGCGAAAAGCCTTGAATCATAACGGAGCTGAGCTGTTGTGTTACCGCGGTAACGGCATTTGCGGCTACAAAGGCTTTGCCCAGGCGACCGATGACCATGGCCACGGAGTTGTTGCCGAGTGCCAAAATACCGTCGCTGATGAGCACCGGAATACTGATGCGGATGTATTCATTCCACAGTTTGCCGACAGGGGAGAGAATATCGCGGATTCTATATCCGATTTCGTGGTCGGCCAAAAACAGATAACCGCAGATGACGGAAAACTCAAATATACGCGCCACCAATGTACCGATGGCCGCGCCGGCTACACCCATGGCAGGAACGCCGAGTTTGCCGAAAATGAAAATGTAGTTAGCAAGTACATTGACGAAAAATGCGCCGATGGAGGTGTAGAGCGGCATCCGCACCTGGCCCACGTTGCGCAGTACAATTGTACACGTCAGCGACAGGCCGAGGAAATAGTAACTGATAATGGAATAGCGCAAATATTCAATACCGTTTGTGATGATGTCAGTTTCGGTGGTGTAGATGCGCATGATTTCGCTTGGCAACAGCACCGTGCCAATGCAAAACAGCGTGGCCATCAAAAGGCAAAGACGCAGCATAATGGTAATGGTCTTTTTCAGCGACGGATTATCGCGCATACCGTAGTAGCGCGCAACTAATACGGAAGCGCCCATGCCGATGCCCATGCAGAAAATGTGAAAAATCGAAATAAACTGGTTGGCAAGTGAAACGGCGGATAATTGTGTTTCACCGAGCGTACCGATCATCAGCGTATCCATAATATTGACACCGTTGGTAATGAGTCCCTGCAGTGCAATCGGGACAGCTATGGCAGCTACTTTTTTATAAAAAGCTTTGTCTTTAATAAATAGTTGCATTTTATCAAGTCCTTTATTGTGAATTCAAAATATTCTATCATATAAACATAAAAAAAGAAAGTGCAAATTTGCACTTTCTTTCATGGGTTAAATTGGTGGTTCAATCATGCCTTTTGCGCGAAACCGTACTTCTTCGAGCGGCGCATCCGCGCGGCAGAGCAAGTAATCGACGGTGACGCCAAACAGGTCTGCCAGATTCAGATAAACTGCAAAAACGGGTTCATAAGTATCTGTTTCAATTTTGCGCAATGTCGCTACAGATAATTTTTTACCGAAACGCACAGCATACAGACTGCTGACATCCTTGAGTGTCAGCTTTTGCTCTTTACGAATAAATATGATTCTGTTTTGCATCTTACCAGAAGAAAATCTCGTTTCCGTCAATCTTCATGAGGGCTTCAAGCAGATAGTAATCGCCATATACGAGATTTACGTGATTGTTTTTCGTGCCGTGATATGCGCCGGTGGAGTTTTGCAGGATGGATGGTGTTTTATCCGTGAAATCACAATGCGCTGCAATGCCGCGGATAATCTTCATAGCCCAATCCATATATTTCTTTGCTTCCGCTTCACAGTCACAAAGTTTGGAAATTTCGATTAAGCCACAGGCGGTAACCGCACCTGCCGAGGTATCGAGTCTGTGCGGCTCGAGCGGCTGACGAAAGTCTACCGGCGGTACGCAGGTGTCATCCAAAGAAGAGATGAAGTAGTCTGCAACTTTCTTAGCAACCGTCAGATATTCCGGATTTTTCGTATTCATATAGGCGATTGCAAAGCCGTATACCGCCCAGGACTGACCGCGAGTCCAGGAAGAACCCTCATCGTAACCTTGTCCGCGCGGCTTCTTCATCGGCTCACCGGTCACCGGATCAAATACGACCATGTGCTCAGAAGAACCGTCCGGACGAATAAAGTGTTTCATTACTGTATGTGCGTGCAAATCTGCGATCTCAGCAAGATATGGTGCTGTACCGTTTGTTTCGCGGCTTGCCCAGTGCAAAAGCGGAATATTCATCATACAGTCGATAATGGCTCTTGTGAGGTTGTCATTGTCGCCCCAGTGATTCCAAGCGCGGATATAATTGCCTCTCGGGATAAAGCGAGCAGCGAGGGTAGCGGCAACGTGCAGACCGCGCACCTTGGATTTTTCGTTGCCGGTGATGCGATAGTTTGCAACGGCGCTCGGCAACCACATAAAGCCGACATCGTGGTGCAAACCGGTATAGCCTTCGATGGCCATATCCTGTTTTTCTTCGATGCGCTCAGCGTATTCTTTGAATTTATTATCCTTTGTCTTTAAATACATCATCCAAAGGATACCCGGCCAGAAGCCTGCCTCCCAAGCGTAATATGGCTCTTTGGCATAAACATAATTGCCTTCGGAATCGGTAAAACGCGGCATTCTGTCGCCGACTTCGTCTGCGGTTTTTGTAAATTTTGCAACCATTTTATCTAAAAGCTCAGATGCAAATTTCTTGTCCTGCTCGTTTATGTACATTTTAACACTCCGTTCTGCCTGTGCGGCATTAGTTGCTGCCTACACTATACCTTAGTTTTTCGTGATTGTCAAGTGCAAAAAGTGTTTAAATTCAATAATTTTCAATAGCGTATTTTGAAGCAGAAATTTTTAGAAAAAATCACTTGATACGGAAAAAATTTAGAAGGTGCAAACAGGAAAAAGCCTGCCGAATCCGCAGATTCGACAGGCATTGGTTTGTTTTTAAAAACCTGCAATATACGATTTTACCAGTTCTTCCAAAATTTCGTCGCTTTCGACTTTACCGATTAAGCTGCGCGCGTTGTTGTAATTGGTAATATAAGTCGGGTCGCCGGACAGAATGTAGCCGACCAACTGACTGACGGGATTGTAGCCCTTTACCTTCAGCGCTTCGTATACGATTTGAATGATTTCGCGCACTTCCTTGGCGCGTTCGGTATCAATCTGACCGATTTTTACGGTGTTGTCCATTTCGAATCCCTCCTCGTGTTACATCCTTTATATGCTTACATTATAGCACAGTTTATATTGCAGTTCAATGTTAAATTTGTGAAGTTTAATTTTCACGCAGTTTTGCACCTGTTTGCGCCTCCAGGCTGCGCAGGATTTTGCTCATGACCTTGGTGATTTCTTCCTCGGTGAGGGTGCGGTCGTCCGCGCGCAGGGTAACAGAGTAGGCCATACTCTTTTTGCCTTCCGGAATCTGAGCGCCCTTGTACACGTCAAAGAGCGTAATATCGGTTAAAAGTTTGCCGCCGGCGCGGGAAATGATGTCGTAAATATCGCCTGCGAGCACTTCGTCGTCTACGAGCATCGCAATATCTCTGGAAACGGACGGATATTTCGGCAGTTTTTTATAGGTTTTAACCGCACTTGCGTTTTCGAAGATGGCATCAAAACTGATTTCCGCAAGGTAGCACGCACAGTCCATACCGTAGTTTTTCACTACGAGCGGATGTGCCTGACCGATGAAGCCTGCCGGTTTGCCACCGATGGTGAGATTAGCGCATCTGCCGCCATGGTAGGTCGGATTTTCGGTTTCCGGACGGAACTTATAATCGGTGATGCCCAAAATATCGAAGAGTTCTTCAATGCTGCTCTTGAGTGCGTAGAAATCACCTTCGCCGTAAGTGCCGACGGTCACGATATTGGTTTCCTTCGGCAACTGTTCGCCTGCAACCGGCTCATAAATCTTAGCAATCTCAAAGAGTTTTGCGTTTTCGTTTCTCTGGTTGAAGTTGCGCGAGAGAATTTCCATCATGGAAGCCAGCGTGGTGGTGCGCATAATGGAGTTTTCTTCGCCGAGCGGGTTGGTGATGACAACCACGTTTCTTTTTTCGGAATCTGCCGGAATACGCAGTTTGTCAAAAATTGTCGGGCTGGTAAACGAGTAGGTCATAATTTCGTACATACCCTCTGCCACCAGTACGGATTTGATTTTGTCTTCCATCTTCTGCTGCGGGTTTTTGCCGCCGATGGTAATTGCACCGCTCATTAGCGTGGACGGAATGTTGTTGTAGCCGTAAATGCGCACAATTTCCTCTGCAAGGTCTGCTTCGCTTTCGATGTCGAGGCGCAGGGTAGGCACGGTAACCTCCATGGTTTCGCGGTTAACGGAAAGCTCGAGTTTTTCCAAAGTGGAAATCATATATTCCGTGTCAATGTCCGCGCCTAAAAATGCGTTGATTTTCTCCGGACGCAATTTTAATATGCGCGGTTTCGGCAGTTCGCCGCATACGTCAATCATACCGCCGACAACTTCGCCGCAACCGAGCATTTCTACGAGTTCGCAAGCTCTGTCTACAGCAGTAGCGGTTGTGTTCGGGTCAAGCCCCTTTTCGTATTTTGCACTTGCCTCTGTACGTAGGCCGAGCTTCTTTGCGGTAACGCGCACGGAAGCACCGTCAAAGTTTGCGCTTTCAAACAGTACGGTGGTTGTGTCGTCTTTTACCTCGGAATTGAGCGCGCCCATCACACCTGCAACGGCAACGGCTCTCTTTTCGTCTGCAATAACGAGCATGGAAGAATCGAGCTTTCTTTCTACTTCGTCGAGTGTGGTGATGATTTCACCGTCTTCTGCGCGGCGTACGATGATGTGCTCGCCGGCTACGTCACGCAAATCGAATGCGTGCATCGGCTGACCGTACTCTAATAAGAGGTAGTTTGTGATGTCGACAATATTGTTAATCGAGCGGATGCCCGATGCCTTCAAGCGTTTTACCATCCAGTCCGGGGAAGGACCGATTTTTACGTTTTTCACCATTCTTGCGCAGTAGCGTGGACAGTAGGTGCTGTCGAGTACATCTACCTTTACGGTATCTGCCACATTTTCGCTGTTGCCCTCTGCAACCGGCTTGTGCAGTGCAATCGGGCGGTCAAAGGTGACTGCGGTTTCTTTTGCAAGACCGAGCACACTCTGGCAGTCCGGACGGTTGGAGGTGATTTCGAATTCAAATACGGTTTCGTTTAAACCGAATACATCTTTGATGTCGATACCGATTTGTGTGTTTTCATCTAAAATGAGGATGCCGTATTCCGGCTCATAACCCAAATCTTCTACGGTGATACCGAGTTCTTCGTGCGAGCAAAGCATGCCTTCGCTCACAACGCCGCGCAGCTTGCCTTTTTTGATGCTTACGCCGCCGGCAAGTTTTGCGCCATGCAGAGCAACCGGAACAATCTGGCCGACTTTTACGTTCTTTGCACCTGTTACGATTTGCAATTTCTCTGCGCCAACATCTAACTGACATACCACGAGAGAATCTGCATTTTCGTGCTTGGTGATTTCTAAAATTTTACCGGTTACCACATTTTGCAGTTCGGCGCCGAGTTCTTCGAAACCTTCGACCATTGTACCGGACATGGTGAGTGCATCGGCATACTGCTTCGGGGTAATATCGGAAATATCTACAAATTCATTTAACCAACTTTTGGATACTTTCATTTTTGCACACTCCTCTCAACTTAAAACTGCTTCAAGAACTTAAGATCGTTTTCAAAAAACAGTCTTAAATCGTCAATGTCATAACGGCGCATTGCCACACGCTCGAGACCGAGACCGAAAGCAAAACCGCTGTATTCTTCCGGATCAATGCCGCAGCCGGAGAGTACCTTCGGATGCACCATGCCGGCACCTAAGATTTCAATCCAGCCTTCGCCCTTGCAGACACGGCAGCCTTCGCCACCGCAAACGAAGCACGAAACGTCAACCTCTGCACTCGGCTCGGTGAACGGGAAATGATGCGGACGGAAGCGAACTTTTGCATCCTCGCCGTAGAGCGCTTTTACAAAAGTTTCGAGCGTACCTTTAAGGTCGCCCATGGTGATGCCCTTGTCTACGACAAGACCTTCAATCTGATGGAAGAGCGGGGAGTGGGTAGCGTCTACTGCATCACTTCTGTATACTCTGCCCGGTGCGATTACGCGAATCGGCGGTTTTTGCTTTTCCATAACACGTACCTGTACCGGAGAGGTCTGCGTGCGCAGCACTACATTATCGTTGATGTAGAAGGTATCCTGCGTATCGCGCGCCGGATGGTTTTTCGGGATGTTTAATGCCTCGAAGTTGTAGTAGTCGAGTTCTACGTCCGGTCCGTCAGCAATCGAAAAGCCCATGCCGATAAAGATGTCCTTGATTTCGGAGAGTACCTGCGAGAGCGGATGCAGTTTGCCCTGTGCCGTACGCTTGCCGGAAATTGTTACGTCGATTTTTTCGGAGGCCATTTTAGCTTCCATAGCCTTTGCGGATAAATCGCTATTTTTTGCGGAAAGCAGGTTTTCGATTTCTTCACGCACGGTGTTTGCCAATGCGCCTACAATCGGTCTTTCTTCAGCAGAAAGCGCGCCCATGCCGCGCAGTACGGCGGTGATTTCGCCTTTCTTGCCGAGGTATTGCACACGAATATCATCGAGTGCTTTTAAGTCTGCGGCATTTGCAATGGCGCCTGCCGCTTCTGTCTTGATTTTCTCAAGCATTTCTTTCACATCTATCATACCTTTCATATAAAATACTAAGTAAAATAAAAACGCTCCGTCCGCAAGGGACGAAGCGCAGCTCTCCGTGGTACCACCCAATTTCCCGCACACAAAGCATACGGGCACTTATACGCATATTTACGGTTGCCGCCGTCACAGCCTACTTGAGATTTTCAGCCGTGCAACTCCAAAGCGAAGGTTCGGTTTTGTCCGTTTCTGCGTGCACTTGCAGCCGGTGATGCACACTCTCTGAAAGGCGTATACAAAGCCTACTGAACTTTTTCATCGTCTTTAAAAATATTCAATTAAAGTTATAATACCACATTTAAAATCAAATTTCAAGTCTTTTTTCTAAAACCTTTGTTACGGCCACCATAATACCGACTTTGGCGGACTCATAGGTGAGCGCACCCTGTACGTAGGCAATGTAGGGCGGCTTAATCGGTGCATCGGCGCTCAGCTCAATGGATGCGCCTTGCACGAACGCACCTGCGGCCATAATAACGGGGTCACCATAACCCGGCATCTCCCAAGGTTGCGGCTCTACAAACGAGTCGACCGGTGCGCCTTTCTGAATGCCCTGACAAAAGGCAATCACGAGTTCGGGTGCGCCGAATTTGATGGACGTAATAATGTCGGCATTTTCTTCGTGCGGCAAGGGACAAACTTCGTAACCGAGTTTGTGGAAGATACTGCTGCACAGTCTTGCGCTTTTGAGCGCTTGCGCCACGATGTGCGGCGCCATAAAAAAGCCTTGCAGGATCGGGCGGTTGTTTTCAAGTGATGCGCCGGCTTCTTTGCCGATGCCTACGCTGGTCAATCTGTACGATGCAAGCTCTACACAGCGCGCCTTGCCTGCGATGTAACCGCCGGTCGGGGCAATGCCGCCGCCCGGATTTTTGATGAGCGAACCGACGAGCAAATCGCCGCGCGGCTCTTCAGCTTCGGTAAATTCGCCGTAGCAGTTATCTACAATGCAAATGATGTCTTCGCGGATACCGTGCACAAAATCAATGATTTCGTTGATTTGCGCAACGCTTAAGGTTTTGCGCCACAAATAGCCTTTCGAACGCTGGATGAGAACGGCTTTCACCGTATCGTCTATGCAGTTGCGGATGGCATCAAAGTCTGCGCTGCCGTCTGCGCTCATTTGTACTTCGCGGTAGTTTACACCGAAATCAGCAAGGGAGCCGTCACCGGTTTTGCCTTCTGCACCGATAACTTCGTTTAAAGTATCGTACGGTCTGCCGACGGCGGATACAAGCGTATCGCCCGGACGAAGGATGCCGAAAAGCGCAGTGGAAAGTGCGTGCGTGCCGGAAATGATGGTGTGGCGCACGAGAGCGTCTTCGCAGCCGAAGGCCTGCGCATATACGCGCTCGATAGCATCTCGCCCCATATCGTTATAGCCGTAGCCTGTGGTGGGAACAAAATGCTGTTCGCCGATTTGGTTGTCGGCGTAGGCTTTTAATACCTTAGCCTGATTATACATCGCCATGCGGTCAATGGCTTCAAATTCCGCCTTGACCTCGGCCTCTGCTTCTTCTACAAGTTTCACCGTGTCTTCGGAAATATGAAAATCACGGATGTACATTTCATTTAATGCATTCATTGGTTTGCTCCTTTGAAAAATACTTTTTTTATTGTAGCACAGCGGTGACAAAAATGCAAGATGCGAAAAAACGCTCGGTAAACGACAGCTCTATAATGTGTAAAATACGAAAATTTTTCGCACGCACCGACAAATTTATTGAGTCGCCGAACTTGACAGCGGGAGTATTTAAATGTATAATATGTTTTAATGTATTATAAGGAAAGAAGGATGATTTCCATGAGCAATGAAGTAAATGCAGCGCTCGACGAACTCAAGATGCTTCGTCACAGCGCATCCCATATTATGGCGCAGGCTGTCAAGCGTTTGTTTCCGAACGTGAAGCTTGCCATCGGTCCGGCAATTGACACGGGCTTTTACTACGACTTTGATACCGATAAGGCGTTCACACCGGAGGATTTAGAGGCAATCGAGGCGGAAATGAAGAAGATTGTCAAAGAAAACCTCAAAATTGAGCGCTTTGAATTGGACCGCGCGGCGGCACTGGAACTGATGAAGAACGAGCCGTACAAGACGGAACTGATTAACGAACTGCCGGAAGGGGAGACAATTTCTTTCTATAAGCAGGGCGAGTTTACCGACCTTTGTGCAGGCCCGCACGTCAACTACACCAGCAAGGTAAAGGCGTACAAGCTTTTGAGTGCAACGGGTGCTTACTGGCGCGGTAATGAGAAAAACAAGATGCTCCAGCGTATCTATGGCACGGCATTTAAGACCAAAGACGAACTTGAAGCACATCTTACGCAGATGGAAGAGGCGAAAAAGCGCGACCACAATAAACTCGGCCGCGAATTGGAAATCTTTACGACCTCTGAACTCATTGGTCAGGGTTTGCCGATTCTTTTGCCGAAGGGAGCAAAGATTATTCAAATTCTGCAGCGTTTCGTGGAAGATACCGAATATGCACACGGATGGCTTCCAACCAAGACACCGTATATGGCAAAGAGCGATTTGTATAAACTGTCCGGTCACTGGGATCACTACCAGGACGGTATGTTTGTTATGGGCGATGAGAAGGTGGACAAGGAAGTGTTTGCGCTTCGTCCGATGACCTGCCCGTTCCAGTATCAGGCATATTTAAACCGCGGCCGTTCTTACAGAGATTTGCCGCTTCGTTATAACGAAACCTCGACGCTTTTCAGAAACGAGGCATCCGGCGAAATGCATGGCCTTATTCGCGTGCGTCAGTTCACAATTTCCGAAGGCCACCTGATGTGCACACCAGATCAGCTTGAAGCAGAATTCAAGGGTTGTCTGGAAATGGCAATCTACATGCTCAAAACCCTCGGTTTGTATGAAGATGTATCCTACCGTTTCTCTCAGTGGGATCCGGAAGATAAGGAAAAATATATCGGTACACCGGAGCAGTGGGATGAGGCGCAGGGCGTGATGAAGAACATCTTAGACCACCTCGAAATTCCGTACAAAATCGGTGTGGGTGAAGCGGCGTTCTACGGCCCGAAACTTGACATCCAGATTAAGAATGTATTCGGTAAGGAAGATACGCTCATCACCATTCAGATTGACCAGATGCTCGCCGAGAAATTCGGCATGGAATATGTGGACAAAGACGGCACAAAGAAAAATCCGTACATTATCCACAGAACATCCATCGGTTGCTATGAAAGAACGCTTGCGCTCTTAATTGAAAAGTATGCGGGCGCGTTCCCGACATGGCTTGCACCGACACAGGTGAAAATTCTGCCGATTGCCGAAGCACATCACGAATATGCAAAGCAGGTGGAAATGAAACTCAAGCAGGCAGGCATCCGCGTCGAAACTGATTTGAGAAATGAAAAAATCGGTTATAAGATTCGCGAAGCGCAGCTTGAAAGACTGCCGTACATGCTTGTTATCGGTGATAAGGAAGCCGAAGCGGGCGGTGTTGCCGTTCGTGCGCGTAAGGGCGTAGACCTCGGTACGATGTCGGTAGAAGACTTTATTGCAAAAGTCAATGACGATGTTGTAAACAAAACTTTGAATTACTGATTAAAAAGCCACTTCAAACCGTTTGAAGTGGCTTTTTCTAATGTTTATAAATCAGCAAGCCGGAAAACGGCTTCGGATAAAAGTGCGTGGAATGCGGCGGCATGATTTCGCCGGCCATAGCAATTTCTTTGATTTGGCGCACTTTGGTGGACTTGAGCAGAATGCAGCAGGCCTTCTCGTCTGCCTGCACGGTTTCGATTGCGGTGCAGGCATCGAGTGTGTATTGAATGACCTGCGGATTTTCCATATCGGATTGTGCTATGCTGAAGTGCTTTTCGAGCAAAAGCTTTTGCAGTACGGTTACCTCTAAATTCCGGTAGGCTTCGGATGCATCGGGTAAAAGTGCATCAAGTGCGTGCGGATTTAACGGTCGCAGGCGGTAATAGTAGTCGCCGCCGAAGTAGAGTGCAAAAATTTTGCTGTCGTATGTCGTTTCCAAATCGTGGGAGATGGCATCGGCAAGTTCTTTTGCAAAACGGTCCACGATGACCTTCTCAATTTGAAAATCGTCTTTTAAAAAGGAAATCATACTGGCTTCGTCCATTGGCGTGTTGCATACGATGCGGTGCGTCGGTAAAAGCGAAACACCCGGATCATCGAGTGCGGTGAGCACCATCAATACGTAGTTGGATGTATCCTCCGGCGTCCAGTTCGGATTTTGCATTTTTTGACGGTCACGGTAGAGCAGAGAAGCCTCGTAGCGATGATGTCCGTCGGCAATAAAAAGTTTCTTTTCTGCAAAAAAGGTGCAAACCTGCGTGATAAAATCTGTATCCGTCACCTTCCAGATTTTCTGATGAATACCGCTTTCGTGCGTGAATTCTACCACCGGCGTTTCGCGCATTGCACTTTTCACCTTTGTGTGAATCAGCTTTTCGGGGTCTGTAAACAGACAGTGAATTTGTCCGACGGTCAGTTGCAGGGTGGAAATCATCGTCAAACGGTCTAAAATCGGCTCTTCGGAGGTTTTGTCGTGCGGAAGTACGACCTTGTTTTCGTAATCCTCCAGAGCGCAAAGCGCAATTAAACCGCGTTGTACATAGCGGTGATTTTTGATATCGTAGGCCTGCTCATATATGTAGATGGCGTTTTCGTCGTCTTGGACGAGAACGCCGTCTTTAATCCATTGTTCTGCGAGTCCGGCGGCGCGTTTGTAGCGACTTTCGGTCTCGGTATCGTTTGCACCCTCGACGCCGTGGAGCAGACGAACAATACTGTGCTCACTTTTTTGTATCAGCGCCTCACGCTCCTGCGCGGAACTGCTGTCGTACGGCGGCGCGATGACTACAGTCGGGTCGGGGTAGAGTTCAGGATTGTAATGCAGCGCCCGAAAGGGCTTGATTTTTGCCATAAGGATGCCTCCTTGTCTTTGTTATACGGAATTATACCATAATACGGCAAAATGCGCAAGAAGACGTGTATATTTTTGTGTGGTGAACGCATAAAAAAGTTTTTTTGGAAAAAATTAAAAAAAGACTTGCATTTTAAAAAGGATTGTGGTACAATAGCCGGGTGATACGGATGGTCCTCTGCCGGAAAGGTCGGTACGAACATCTATGAAGGAAGGAGGCAAATTCAAATGGATATGATTAAAGCATTGACAGAAGGTCAGATCAGAACCGATTTACCTCAGCTGAATATCGGTGACACATTAAAGGTATACTTTAAGGTTATCGAGGGTACACGTGAAAGAATCCAGATGTTCGAAGGCACGCTCATTAAGAAGCATGGCAGCGGCATCTCCGAAACCTTTACTGTAAGACGTGTATCGTACGGCGTAGGCGTAGAAAGAACGTTCCCGGTAAATTCTCCGAAAATCGATAAGATTGAGATTTCCCGTAAGGGTCGCGTTCGCAGAGCGAAGCTGTACTACTTGCGTGACAGAGTTGGTAAGAGCGCAAAGGTTAAAGAGAAGATTTGATTTTAAAACAAAGGGGGACTGTATAAAGTCCCCTTTCGTTTTATCCGGAGGTTTCAAGGATGGAAGAAAATCGCGAATTTGACAATAACGAATTGGAAGAAGAGCTCGAAGGCGTGGTTTTCCATGCTGACAGCGTTGAAATAGAAGAAGTAGAAGAGGCAAAGGCGCCGGAAAGTGCGGAAATTGAATTGCAGGAGGATGAAGTGCCTGCAAAAAAAGACCCGATGCGCGAAATTTTGGAGTGGGTCGTTTGTATCGCACTCGCACTTGTGCTCACTTTTGTAATTAAAGCGTTTTTGTTTGACTTTGTTGTGGTTGACGGGCAGAGTATGTACTCGACACTTGAACACGGCGACCGTCTGGTGCTCACCAAACTCGGCTACGAGCCGAAACGCGGGGATATTGTTGTGCTGGATGCACATTACAAAGCGCGTGATTTTTACTTTGATTCGCGCCGTGAACTCGGCGAGGACATCAGCGCGTTTGATGAGTTTGTGACGGTGAATTTAAAGAGAAGAGAAGCCAAAGCGCGCGGCATTGATGAGCTGTTTTATGTAAAGCGCGTAATTGCCCTGCCGGGTGACACGGTAGATATCGACCCGATTGCGGGCACGGTCAGTGTAAACGGCGAGGTGCTTGAGGAAACGTATTTAGATGAAAATGTTATTACGCCGCTCGGCTATGGCATGCGCTATCCGTATACCGTAGAAGAGGGCTGTGTGTTTGTGATGGGCGATAACCGTGCAAATTCTTTGGACAGCCGTTACAGCGATGTTGGTACTGTGCCGATTGAGGCGGTGAGCGGCAAGGTAGCGTTTCGCGTTTGGCCGCTGGATGCCATCGGCGGTGTTTACGAAGACTGAAAATAATTGTTAAGGCTTTTTCTTCGGAAAAAGCCTTTTGTTTTGACATCGCGTGCAAAAACTGATATACTACTAAAAAAGAGTGAAAGGATACATTATTTATGAACTTGCAATGGTATCCCGGGCATATGGCGAAAACCAGACGCCTAATTGAAGAAAATGTAAAGTTAATTGATGTGGTCGTGGAAATTATGGATGCGCGTGTGCCGATGAGCAGCCGCAATCCGGATTTTGACGTATTTTTTTCAGGCAAACCGCGCATTGCACTTTTAAATAAGACGGATTTGGCGGATGCGGCGGCAACCGAACGCTGGGTCGCGTGGTATAAATCACGCGGCATTGAAGTGATTTGCATCAATGCGCTTGCCGGCAAAGGCACGGAAAAAATCGTTCAGGCGGCGCGAACGCTTTTGAAAGATAAGATAGAAAAAGATGCCGCACGCGGTCTGACACGTTCCATCAAAATGATGGTGGTCGGTATTCCGAATGTCGGCAAATCCTCATTTATTAACCGCCTTTGCAAAAAAGCGGCGACGAAAACGGGCGACAAACCCGGCGTGACGAAAGGCAAGCAGTGGCTTCGTTTGCGTGAGGGTGTGGAGATTTTGGATACGCCCGGTATTTTGTGGCCGAAATTTGAAGACGAGCGTGTGGGTCTGCATTTGGCATTTATCGGCTCCATCCGCGATGAAATCATGGATACGGAAACGCTTTGCTGTCATTTGCTTGAGGAACTGAAAGTGCGCTACGCAGATAAACTGTGTGCGCGATATAAACTCGATTGTATAGAGGAAGAAGAAACAGGCTATGAATTGCTGCAGCGCATTTCCAAAAAACGAGGCTTTGTCATTTCGGGCGGTGAAATTGACACCGAACGCGGCGCACGTGTGGTACTCGATGAGTTTCGCGCGGCTACAATCGGGCAGATAACGTTGGAACTTCCCGAGGATGCAGAGTGAAAAAGCGCCGCGGTATGCAGAGCCTTTGGAATTATTGAATTATAAAAGCAGCGACATCCGCCATTAAGTCGGATGCGTCATCCGTGTGTGCAATAACACCGATGGGTTTGGATAAATCCAAAGAAAAGATACCCATGATGGATTTTGCATCGACCACATATCGGCCGGAGGTTAAATCAATGTCGTATCTGTATTTGGTAACGGCACCGACAAAATCTTTTGCATCGGTGGACGTGGATAAGGTAATGTTGAATTTTACCATAGATGTTGCCTCCTCGGAATTGTTATTTTTATCTTAGCAGTTTTAAAGAATTTCGTCAAGTACATGTATAGAAATCTTGCAGAATTTTATCGGAGAACAGTATGAAAACAGTAGCATTTTGCACGTTGGGGTGCAAGGTAAATCAATATGAAAGTCAGGCGATGGGAGAACTGTTTGTTGCGGCAGGCTATATGGTAACGGCATTTGAAAATACAGCAGACGTGTATGTGATTAACACCTGCTCGGTGACCTCAATGGCGGACCGCAAATCCAGACAGATGATTCGCCGTGCCAAAAAGACCAATCCGGATGCGTACGTTGTTGTCACGGGGTGTTTTGCGCAAACCGCTGCGGAAAAGGTAGCGCAGATTGAGGGCGTGGATTTGGTGGTTGGTACTTCGGGCAGAGATAAAATTGTAGCGCTTGTAGAGGAAAAAACGGGCGAAAAAATTGCCGTTACGGATATTATGCAGGTGCATGATTTTGAGCCTTTGTCCGTTTCGGGATACAGCGAACACACACGCGCTTTTATTAAGGCACAGGAGGGGTGCAGTCAGTTTTGCAGTTATTGCATTATCCCGTATGCACGAGGGCCTGTGCGCAGCAGAGCAAAAGAGGATATTGTACGCGAAGCCGAGCGTTTGGCGCAAAACGGCTATGCGGAAATTGTGCTTGTCGGTATCCATATTGCCTCTTATGGCAGGGATTTGCAGGAGGATACAAATCTGCAGGACTTAATTACGCAGCTTGAAAAGATTGACGGCATCCGCCGTATCCGTTTGAGCTCGATTGAGCCGATGCATCTAAATGCAGATTTTATTGAAACGGTGAAAAACTCGAAAAAACTTTGTCGCCATTTTCATATCTCCTTGCAGAGCGGTTGTGATGCAACGCTTAAACGCATGAACCGCAAGTATGTCAGCGCGGATTATGAAAGAATTGTGCAGGGCTTGCGTGATGCGTTTGATGATGTGGCCATCACGACGGATATTATGGTTGGTTTTCCGGGAGAAACCGAGGAAGAGTTTGCGCAGTCGCTTGCCTTTGCAGAAAAAATGCAGTTTGCTGAGGCGCACGTTTTTGCGTATTCCGTACGTGGCGGAACGCCGGCACAGCGTATGCAAAATCAGGTGCCGCCGCAAATCAAGCACGAGCGCAGCGCAAAGATGATTGAAGCAAGTGAGAAAGCGCAGCTGACGTTTTTACAAAAGTTTGTCGGCAGAGAGATGGAAGTGCTCTTTGAACAACCTGTAAGCGGACAGACGGATGTGTACGAGGGCAAAACCGATAACTATATTACGGTGCATGTGGCGTCGCAACAAGATATTACCAATGCGTTTCATATAGTGAAAATAGAACGCGTGGAGGGAACAATATTAGTCGGCAGACTGAAATGAGGGGTTTGGCTTGAATAAAACGGTATTGATTACAGGGGCTTCGCGCGGCATCGGTGCGGCGTGTGCGTTGGAATTTGCGCAAAACGGTTACCGTGTAATCGTAAACTATAATAAGAGTAAGGCGGACGCGGAAGCCGTATGTGCGCAAATCCGTGAAAACGGCGGCATATGCATGGCTGTGCAGGCAGATGTTTCCAACCTTATACAGGTGGAAAAAATGTTTACACAGGCGAAGGACTTCGGCGGCGTGGATGTACTTGTAAATAACGCCGGTATTGCAAAAGCGGCGATGCTTTGTGACACCACACCCGAAATCTGGAGAGAGCTGTTTGCAACCAATGTAGACGGCGTTTATCACACCTGTCTGGTTGCATCGCGCGATATGGTGCATAAAAAAAGCGGTAGCATCATCAATGTTTCTTCCATGTGGGGCATGGTTGGTGCTTCGTGTGAGAGTGCATATTCTGCAACGAAAGCGGCAGTTATCGGTTTTACGAAAGCACTTGCAAAAGAACTCGGTCCGTCGGGCATTACGGTGAACTGTGTAGCGCCGGGAATGGTGGATACTGAAATGAATGGGCATTTGAGCGCAGAAGATGTCTATGCTATTTGTGAAGAAACACCGCTCGGCAGAGTGGCAAGTCCTGACGAAATTGCCAAGACGATATGCTTTCTTGCAAGCGAACAGGCCGGTTTTATTACGGGGCAGGTCATCAGTCCGAATGGTGGTTTGGTGATTTAAGCCGAGGTATTCTTAAGGCTTGAAATTTTAACTGTTTCGTTTTATAATAAAAGTATAAAATTAAATTGAAGGTGAGCGAAATGAAAAAATATTATCCGTTGGAAGTTGCGGGACTGAAAAGAGAGTTGCAGTTGTTTTCCGTTAATGAAAATTTGAAGATTGCGGCATTTATTCTGTTTGGTGATGTGGAACTTACCGAATGCTGTGCACGTGAGCTTTTAAAGGTTGCGCCGCAGTATGATATTATGCTGACGGCTGAGGCTAAGAGCATCCCGCTCATTTATGAAATGGCGCGTCAGAGCGGACAAAATAACTATATTATCGCGCGTAAAGGACCAAAGGTGTATATGGAAGATATCATTTCAACCGAGGTGGATTCCATCACAACGGCGGCAACACAAAAACTGTATCTCGGCAAAAAAGAAGTGGAAGCTATCCGCGGCAAACGCGTGTTGATTGTCGATGATGTAATCAGCACGGGAGAGTCGCTTGCGGCGATGGAAAAACTTATTGCGGTCGCCGGCGGTAATGTGGTTGGTAAACTGGCAGTGCTTGCAGAGGGCGATGCGATTGACCGTAAGGACATTACGGTGCTCGGTCCGTTACCGCTGTTTGACAAAGAGGGAAATCCGCTTTAATACATATAGATAGAGGCATCTGCAATATGAACAAAATTGCAGGTGCTTTTTTATTGAAAACTTACATAAATCTGTCGCTGCATTGACTTTTGAATCGCTTTTTAGTATACTTAAACTAGTGATTTATGCACAAATAGAAGGAGGAATACAATATGAGAAAGTTTTTAGCTTGTTTTACTTTGGTTTGTGTGCTTTTGAGTGCTGTGGCATTTACGGTTTCTGCACAGGAATTTACCGATATGCCGGATAACTGGGCGACTGCGGCACTGGAAAGAGCGGTCAAAGACGGTTTGATTAACGGTTATGAGGGCAAGATCATGCCGGATGACAGTTTGACACGTGCGCAGATGGCGGCGATTTTCGTGCGCGCTTTCGGTGCAGAAGAACAAGCGGATATTTCCGCGTTTGAAGACATGGATGCGGATGCTTGGTATTATGCGGATATGGCAAAGGCTGTGCATGCCGGTTGGTTTAAAGGCGACGGCGTGAATTTAAATCCGGATGCCTCCATCACGAGGGAAGAAGCCTTTACGGTAATTGCTCGTGCGTTTTATCTGCAAAACGGCGATGCACAAATGCTAGGGGCATATACGGACGCGTCTGCGGTTTCTGACTGGGCAGTACCTTATGTGACAGCGCTTCTGAAAAAGGGACTGGTTGCCGGCTCAAACGGCAATGTTAATCCGAAAAACAACATCAGTCGCGCAGAGTTTGCCGTGGTGATGGACAGAGCCGTAGCGGCTTATGTAACAACCGAAGGAGAGCAAAGTCTGGATTTGAAGGGCCACACGGGCGCTGTAATTATCAAAGCAAATAACGTTGTATTAAAAGATACGGTTATCGAAGGTGATTTGATTTACTCTGCGATTGTAGATTCGGATACGATAAATATTACAAAGACAGTCGAGATCCATGGAGCGGTTATCAAAAACTCCTCTTATGCGGATGATGAAAGCGCAAAACCGGACGGTATACAGACCGGTGTAGACGTCGGTGGTAACCAAGGTGGCAGCCAAGGTGGAAAGCCGGGTGGCAGCCAAGGTGGAAAGCCGGGTGGAAGCCAGGGTGGAAGCCAGGGTGGAAGCCAGGGCGGTAACCAGGGCGGTAACCAAGGTGATGATGACAACGACGACAACAACAACCACGACAACAACAACGACGACAACAACGACGACGACAACAACAACGACGACAACAACAACGACGACAACAACGACAACGACAACAACAACAACGACGACAACAACAATAACGACGACAACAACAACGACGACAACAACAACGACAACAACAACGACGACAATAACGAAGGCAGCAATGATGATCCGTATTTAAATCTTGGAGGTCCTGAAATTGAAGATGGTGGCCTTGTGAGTGATGAAAATGACAGATAATTCAAATGCGGTTAAAGCACGCATAGCTGATTTGAATGTGTTGATGCATTGCAAAACGCAGTTTATGGTGCGGCGTCTGGATAAGTATGTCTACGATTTTGACGGCGCGGCTGATGTGGAAATTGATATTTCTTTGGAGCAGCTTGAGCAGTATTGTATTAAATATCCGAACATGAATACGGAGATGGCTGAATATATGCTCAGCGGCAGTGTGTTTTATGTGCAGCTGTATCGCAAGTATAACGGACTTATGATTCATGCATCAGCCATTGCAATGGATGGAGAAGGTTATTTGTTTTCTGCCAACAGCGGAACAGGAAAATCTACGCATGCGGAGCAATGGTACAAAACTTTCGGTGCGCGTGTACAAACAGTCAATGATGATAAGCCGGCGGTGCGTTTGATGCCGACCGGATGGACGGTGTACGGTACGCCGTGGAGCGGTAAGACGGAGCTGAACGAAAACATCGGCGTTCCGCTTCGTTCGATTGCAATTTTGCACAGAAGCAAGGAAAATAAAATAGCCCCGATGGCTGTGGCGGAAAGCATTACCAATCTATTGGAGCAGACGATACGGCCGAAATCAAAACAGGGTGCGGATGTGTTTTTTGAGTTGCTTTCGCAGTTGATTGAAAAGGTGCCGGTCTACGACTTGGGATGCGATATTTCAGAAGAAGCGGCACGTGTGGCATACGAAACAATGAAACAGTAAAAGAAGCGGTAGTTTTCTACCGCTTTTTTTCTTGTTCAAAATGAACAATTTGTGAAGAAAAGTTTGTAAAATTAGTACAAAAGGAGAAAATGACTTCAAAATTGAAGTAAAATCATTAAAAAATATAAAAATTGCACAAAAAAATCAAAATTTTTCTTGCAAATTGTTGCAAAAGCGTTTATGATAATAGTAGGACATTAAAAATGTGCACAAAAAGGCATATGAAAATTCTTACAATTTGCACAGAATGTGTAAAACGTTTTTGTTCGGTGCAATTGTTTGGGAGGAAATTTGGGTATGATGAAAAAAACTTTCCAAAATGTGATTAACCAGATGGATGCGTTTTTAACGGCACCGGTCGGGGTTATGGATTTTGAAGGGTATGTAATTGCAACGAATGCTTCGGAGGATATGAGCGAGTATGCGGAAAGCTTTGTTGCGGCGGCAACAGAATGCCTGCAGGTACATACTTGTCGCGGCTACAGCATTTGCGGTATCAGTAAATCAAAGAAGACAGAGCATATCGTGTATGTGCGCGGCACATCTGATGAGGCAAGACGTACCTGTATGATGCTGGCGGTGTCTTTAAACAACATCCGTGTGTTCTATGATGATAAGTACGACAAGACAACGTTTATCAAAAACATCATTTCGGATAATACCCTGCCGCTTGATTTGCATCAACGTTCACGCGAATTGCATTTGGATTATGAGCAGGAGCGCGTAGTATTTATCCTTAAGGTAATGCAAACCGGTGATGTGGCAGCCATTGATGTATTTATGAACCTGTTCCCAAAAACAGAGCACGATTTTGTATTTGCCATGGACGATACGACCATCGTTTTGGTTAAGGAAATTGATGCGGATACCACAGAGGACAGTTTAGAGGCATTGGCGCAGACAATTGCGGATACACTCAGCTCCGAGGCAATGCTCAATGTCATGATTGGTATCTCCACCGTAACCAACAGTGTTGGTGCGCTGGCAGCAGCCTATAAGGAAGCGCAGATTGCGTTGGAGGTTGGCAGTGTGTTTGAAACGGAAAAACGCATCCTCACATACAAAAATTTGGGTGTCGGCCGTTTGATTTACTATTTGCCGATTAAGCTTTGCCAGCTGTTTTTGCAGGAGGTGCTCACCAAGCGCGGTCTGGATGCACTCGACGAAGAAATTGTAACCACGATCTATGAGTTCTTTAAAAATGACTTAAATGTCAGCGAAACGGCGCGCAAGCTCTATATTCATAGAAACACGCTGGTATACCGTTTGGATAAGGTGCAAAAGACCATCGGTCTGGATTTGCGTAAGTTTGACGATGCGGTAGTATTTAAAGTAGCTATGATGGTGCAGCAGTATTTAGAGTCCAGTCCTATGAAGATTTGATTTACGGAGAAAAATTATGATAACCTTTGAGAATGTAACAAAAGTTTATGAAAACGGAACCAAAGCGCTTGACAACGTCAACTTTCACATTGATAAAGGTGAATTTGTATTTGTTGTCGGCCCGAGCGGTTCCGGCAAGTCAACGCTGACGCGTTTGCTTTTGCATGAAGAAACGCCGAGCGAAGGTTCGATTATCTTAAACGGGACGCGTGTGGAGAGATTAAATCGCAAGCAAATCCCGTATCTGCGCCGCAATGTCGGTGTGATTTTTCAGGATTTTAGGTTGTTGGAGGACCGTACCGTTGTGGAAAATATTGCGTTTGCCATGAAAATTGTCGGTGCATCTACACGCGAAATCCGCAGACAGATTCCGAGTCTTTTGAGTATGGTCGGCCTGTCCAACAAGGCAAGACTTTACCCGTCTCAGCTTTCGCGCGGTGAGGCGCAGCGTGTCGCGGTAGCGCGTGCGCTTGCAAACAACCCGCCGATTCTGCTTGCCGATGAGCCGACGGCCAGCCTGCCGCCGGATACGGCATTTGAAATCGTAAAATTGCTTTGCGATATCAATGAGCGCGGCACAACGGTTGTTATGGCAACGCATGCCAAAGAGATTGTGGACGCGGTACACAAAAGAGTCATAGCCATCGAAAACGGCAGACTGGTGCGTGATGACAGAAAAGGAGGCTATGCACGTGAAAGCGAATAATTTCAAGTATTATTTGTCGCAGGCGCTTCGCAGTGTATTTCGAAACGGCCTGACCAGCATGACCTCTATTTTAACCGTGGTATGCTGTATGATTATTTTGGGTTTGTTTTTAACCATCAGCATGAATGTCAACCATATTGCACAGCAACTGGAAGCCCGGTGTGAGGTGCAGGCATTTATTGATGAGACATATACAAAAAATCAGGTGCAGAGTGTAAAAAAACAGGTGGAGGCACTTGAAAACGTAAGCAAAGTAGAAATTTTCAGCAAAGAGGACACACTTGAATATATGCGGGAACTCTCTGAGGACAATGCGGCGCTTCTGGACGGATATGAGGGGGATGACAATCCGTTCCGAGATTCTTTGGAAATTACGCTCGTGGATTTGGAGTACCTGACTGATACAATTGCGCAGATTTCCGATGTGGAAGGCGTTGCGGAGGTTTCGGACAAACAAACGATGATGAAAAATATTTTGGCGCTCAGCCGCGGCATCCGTAACGTAAGCTTCTGGGGCATGCTTTTATTGTGCATCGTTTCGGTGTTCATTATTGCCAATACCATCAAACTGGCGGTGTATGCGCGTAGGAAGGAAATCAACGTGATGAAGTTTGTCGGTGCGACCGACTGGTTCATTCGTTGGCCGTTTATCATTGAAGGTATTATTATCGGAATCTTGGGTGCGCTCGTGGCGTTCGGTCTTGTATCGTGGGGCTATATTGCGCTTTTGGGCACATCGAATTTGAACGTGGATATGTTTACGCTCAAGTCGTATGGAGATATTGCGGGGACGATGCTTGTTATGTTTGTATCTATCGGCGCGGTTATCGGCGCGCTCGGCAGTGCATTGTCCATTCGTAAGCATTTGGATGTATAGGAGGTCGGCATGAAGAAAAAAATTGCATCTGTCATTTGTTTGATTGTTGCACTTTGTCTGTGTCTGGCCATTGCCATGCCGGCAATTTTCGGTGTTTTTGCTTCGGCTGACGAATTGCAGGATAAGTACAATCAAAACAATGCGGAAAAAAATAAAATTCAGCAGCAACTCAATCAAAAGAAGAGTGAACGCAAGGCAAAAGAAGCGGAAAAAGACCGCATCGACAATGAAATTGCTACATTAAACTCGCAGATTGATTCGCTCAACCGCAAGATTAACACAAATAAGGCGGAGATTGCACAAAAGGAAGCGGAAATCGAAGAAGTGGAAGACAAAATCGAGGAAAGCGATGAACTTTTGAAGATGCGCTTGCGCGTCATGTACGAAAAGGGAAGCGTTTCCTATCTGGAGATTTTGTTTAGCGCGACGAGTTTTTCCGATTTGATGGTGCGTGCCGATATGGTACAGCAACTGATGGCGCACGACAATGCGCTCATTGCACAGCTTCAAGAAAAGAAGGGCGCTATTCAGGAGTCTAAGGCGGCGATTGAAGAAATTCAGGCAGAAAATGAGCAGGCGAAAGCTGCGATTGCAGAGCAGAGAAAGACGCTGGATGCCAAGAGTGAAAAAAGTTTGGCGCTGATTAATGAACTGCGCTCGGATGAAGCGTATTTAGAGGAGCAGTACGAGCAACGCCAGCGTGAAAACGAAGCGATTTTGCGTGAAATCCGTGCGGCAACGCAGGGCAGCAGCAATGCACAGGCAGCCACGTATTCCGGCGGTCAACTCGGCTGGCCGTCTACCTTGCGCGGTACAATCACCTCGGAGTTTGGTTCGCGTACCTTGCGCGGTAAGCCGGACAACCACACGGGCATAGATATTGCTGTGCCGATGGGTACACCGGTGCTTGCATGCGAGGACGGTGTTGTACTTTCCTCCGGCTGGAGAAACGGCGGCTACGGCAACTGTATTACTATAAGTCACGGTTCAATTACAACGCTGTACGCGCATAACAGCGTGTTGCAGGTCAGCGCAGGGCAGACGGTAAAGCGCGGCCAGCAGATTGCGCTTGCCGGCTCTACGGGCAACTCGACGGGGCCGCATATCCATCTCGGTGTTATTAATAATTCAACGGGCAAATATGAAAATCCGAGACCGTATATCTTTTAATATATCGGAATAGAATGATAGGGACGAATTACAAATTCGTCCTTTTTCTTGGAGGTTTGTTTATGGATGGGCAAAAAAAGAAACTGATTATTGCATGCGCGATTTCCGTTTTGCTTACATTTGTTGTGACGGTTGTATTGTGCATCGGCGTTTATGAAACGCTTTTGGACAGAACAATTCTGACGGATGATGGCAGCGGCGTGCTTTCAGAGGTCAAAGCCTATATTGATGCAATGTATTTGAATTCATACGATGAAGAGGAGCTTTATCAGCAGGCGGCCAAGGGAATGACCAATGCGCTTGATGCGTATACAAACTATTATACACCGGCGGAATTTGAATCATTTCTTACCGCAACGCGCGGCAGTTATGTCGGTGTCGGATTGGTTTTGACGCAGACCGAGCATGGGGATATCATGATTATGCAGGTCTATGAGGACAGTCCGGGCGCACAGGTCGGTGTGCGCGCGGGGGATATTTTGGTCAGCGTGAACGGCGTTTCTTATGATGAACTGGATGCGGCTGCAACCGCACTTCGCGGCGACGGCAGTGCGGGGCAGGGAGAAGGTAGTCCGGTTGCAGCACTTTTTAAACGAAACGGCACGGATTATGCGGTGACGATGGCGCGCCGCGCCATTCATTTGCGCACGGTGCGCTCGTCTGTAGAAGACGGCAATATAGGCTATTTTAAAATTACGTCCTTTGATGAAGATACGGATGCAGAATTTAAAACACAGTATGAGGCACTTGCCGCGCAGGGGATACAAAGCGTGCTTCTGGACTTGCGCGACAACGGCGGCGGTGATTTTTATACGGTATGCCGATTGGCAAGTATGTTTTTAAAAGACGGGGAAACGGTGGTGTACCGTGAAGATAAAAAAGGCGAAAGAGCGTATGAATATGCAAAGGAGGGATTTATAGATTTGCCCGTGGTCATCCTTGCAAACGAAAACAGCGCCAGCGCTTCGGAGGTGCTCATCGGTGCACTCTCCGGTAACGGCAGGCTCAAAGCTTTGGTCGGCACGAATACCTTCGGTAAGGGAATTACGCAAAATGTCTTTCCGCTTCGACACGGTGGCGGTATCAGCATCACTGTAGAGCAGTATTTTACACCGGACGGCAAATGTATCCACGGCACGGGCTTTGCGCCGGACGTGATGGTGGTTACCGGATTTGCACCCGGGTATCCGGTGGAGGCAATCGAGCGCGCGCAGGATGTGCAACTTATAAGAGCGTTGGAAATTTGCAAATAGCAACAAGACAAAGGACTATCCGATAAGGATAGTCCTTTTTGATTTATTTTGCAAAGTTATTTAGTTTCAGCCACTGCGCGAGCATACCGCTCCATTGTGCGATATAGTCGTTTTTGTTATCGCGCCCGTATTTCGGATCGCCGTCTGCCAGGCCTAATCCGTGACCGCCGACGGGGAAAATATGCATTTCTGTCGGGATTTCATATTTGCGCAGTGCACGCGCGTAGTCTAAACTGTTCACAACGTTTACACTTTTGTCCGAAAATGTGTGCCAGATAAAGGCCTTAGGCGTTCTTTCGCTCACGATTCTGTCCGGACTGAGTGCCCGACCGAGCTCGGCGTGTTTTTCTGCAAGCAAGTTTGCACCGCTGCCGATGTGTGCGCCATGGTCTATCAGTTTAATAACAGGATAGCATAAAATCTGTGCGTTCGGAATGAAATCTTCGTTGTCGATTTCGTCTGCACCTTCGAATTCGAACGGTTCGAAGTAGGTGGATACCAATGCGGCGAGGTGACCGCCGGCAGACGAACCCATCACGCCGATTTTACTTTTATCTAGGTCGTATTTATCTGCCATAGCGCGGACAGTACGTACAGCGCGACGTGCATCCAACAACGGAAGGGGAAAACGATGTGGGTCTACGCGGTAATCACATACAAAGGCAGTGATACCGAGTTTGTTTAAGAATAATGCGTAGCCATCGCCCTCGTGCGGTGCGCGGATGCGGTAACCTCCGCCCGGAAAAATTACAACAGCCGCATCCGACGTTTTGTTTTCTGGCACATAGGCAGTAAGTGTTGGGACTTCTTCACAAAGGCCGGGGGTGTTTTTCCAAAGATTAAATGTTTCTGTACGCATCTTATAATCTCCTTTTGGTTCGTGTGCCATGATTTGCATCTAAAACGCCTTGGCACGTGATTCTTATTTTAAACTGTAAAGTTATACAGAGAATATTGCCGTTTTTGTTGTTTCTTTGCAGTTTCTTTTAGCGTTGCAATCATTATCTCATAAAATGAATGAAAAGTATATAAATTTATAGAAAAAGTATAATATTTTTATAAAAACACTTGACAGAGAAGATGTTTTATTGTAAAATAACCAAGGTGTAAAGTAAAACGCTTTACAGCAAGCAGAGGTGAGGTTATGGAAAAGGAACTGCATATCGGCGTTTTGCTGGATTACTACAAAAGTTTGTTGACGGAAAAACAGGCGGAATGCATAGAATTATACTATAACCAGGATTTGTCTCTGTATGAGATTTCTCAGCTTTTGGATATTTCCAGACAGGGTGTGCGCGATAATATCAAGCGCGGTGAAAAACAGCTTTTGGTTTATGAACAGATGCTTTCTTTGGCCGGAAAGTATGAGGCGATTGAAACGGCTTGCGATGAGATTGTTGAAAAATTGCATACACTTGGGGAAAAAGACAAGGCGAAAGAAATTTATGATTGTCTTGAGAAAATCAGAAATCAGATTGGCTGACAATAGATTCGGAAAGGACCTGCTATGGCATTTGAAAGCTTGGGTGAAAAATTAAACGGTATTTTCAAAAAACTGCGCTCCAAGGGTAAGGTTTCGGAGGCAGACATTAAGGCATCCATGCGTGAAATCAAGTTGGCACTTTTAGAAGCGGACGTAAACTTCAAGGTTGTAAAGGAGTTTATCGCACGCGTGACGGAAAAGGCAAACGGTGCGCAGGTGCTTGAAAGTCTGACACCCGGTCAGCAGATTATAAAGATTGTCAATGAAGAACTGACGGATTTGATGGGCTCTACACAAAGCCGCATCCAATTTTCGAGCAAAGGGCCGACTGTGATTATGCTTGTCGGTTTACAGGGTGCAGGTAAGACGACAACCTGTGCAAAACTTGCATCTCAGATTAAAAAGCAGCACGAAAAAAGGCCGCTGCTTGTTGCCTGTGACGTTTATCGACCGGCGGCAATCAAACAGCTTGAGGTTGTTGGTGCACAGGTGGAAATTCCGGTATTTACCATGGGTGACCAAAAAAGCCCGGTGGATATATCCAAAGCCGCGATTGAACATGCAACCAAGCATGGCAATGATCCGGTGATTATCGATACGGCAGGTCGACTGCACATCAACGAAGAGTTGATGAACGAGCTGTCCGATATTAAAGCGAATGTAAAACCGCACGAGATTTTGCTCGTTGTAGATGCGATGACCGGTCAGGATGCGGTCAATGTAGCGCAGAGTTTTAATGAACAGCTCGGCATTGATGGTGTGATTATGACCAAGCTCGACGGTGATGCCCGCGGCGGTGCGGCGCTTTCTGTGCGCCACGTTACCGGCAAACCGATTAAGTATGTCGGTATGGGGGAAAAACTGACGGATTTGGAACCGTTTTATCCGGACCGTATGGCATCGAGAATTCTCGGTATGGGTGATGTGCTAACACTTATTGATAAGGCACAGGCGGCTTTTGACGAGAAACAGGCCGAAGAACTCGAAAGAAAACTTGCCAAAGAGGGCATGGATTTGGAAGATTTCTTAGAGCAGCTCCAGCAAATCAAAAAGATGGGGCCGCTTGAACAGGTCGTGTCTATGCTCCCGGGGGTGGGCAATAAGTTGCCGGCAGGTGTGCAAATTGATGACAAACAACTTGCGCGTCCGGAAGCGATTATCCGCTCGATGACCCCGAAGGAGAGAAAAAATCCGTCTATTATCAACGCCAGCCGCAGACAGCGTATTGCCAAAGGCGCAGGCGTGAGAGTGCAGGATGTCAATGCGCTGTTAAAGCAGTTTGACCAGATGCGCCAGATGATGAAGCAGTTTAACTCTCCGAAAATGAAAAAGCGCTTAAAACGCGGTGGTTTTCCATTTTAATTTGTTTATTTTAAGCATTTAAAATAAAAACATTATTTTATTTGGAGGTGAAAATAATGGTAAAAATCAGACTGAAGAGAATGGGCGCAAAGAAGGCTCCGTTCTACAGAATCGTAGTTGCAGATTCCAGATATCCGCGTGACGGCAGATTCATCGAGGAAGTTGGTACTTACAACCCGATGGTTGAGCCGGCTGCAATCAACGTTGACGTTGAAAAGGCGAAGACCTGGATTGCAAACGGTGCACAGCCGACAGACACAGTAAAGGGTCTGCTCAAGAAGGCAAACGTACTTTAATCGGAGGTGCCGAAATGAAAGAAGTATTGGAAGTTTTGGCAAAATCCCTGGTAGAGTACCCGAATGAGGTTTCCGTTACGGAACGTGAAGATGACAAGGGTATCGTGCTTGAACTCCGTGTTGCGGAAAGTGACATGGGTAAGGTCATCGGAAAACAGGGCAGAATTGCCAAAGCAATCAGAACCGTAGTAAAGGCTGCAGCCAGCCGCGAAAACAAGCGTGTTGTTGTAGATATTATCGGTTAAAAAACAAGGGTGTGACCACCCTTGTTTTTTTATTAGTATACGCTTTTTTTGTATTGCATGGGAGAAAAACCTGTTGCGTTTTTAAATGATCTTGAAAAACTGTGGATGCAGGAAAAGCCAAGCATCTCCGAGATTTCGCTGATGGAGAGTTTGCCGTCGCGCAGCATTTTTTTTGCCGCTTCGGTTTTTAAGTGGGCATAATACTGCATCGGACTTTTGTTTGTGTAATCTTTAAATAATTGATTAAGTTGGGATTTACCAAGATAAAAGTGATTGCATATGTCCTGCATAGTGATGTTTTCATAGATGTTTTTTTTCAAATAATTTTCAATAAGTTCAACGGTAGAGTTTTTTGCGATTTGACGCGTTTCGGCGGTTGTGTGAATTTTGGTGCCGCCGAGGCGTATCAACTTAATTAAAAATTCTTCAAAATAACTGGCCATCAGCTGTGTAGAACCAAAGGAAGCATAGTTGAATTTTAAACGCTTACGTTTTTTATAATCCCCCTGAATTTCGCCGAGTTCGTTTTTTGCTTCCTGCATGAATAGCTTTAAAAGCGTCCGAGAGGCTTTGTCCAATATGAAGGTTTTCTTTTTGAAAAAGCGCATGGACGGACTGTCGCACAAAAAGGAAACAACAAGCATGTTGTTTGATTCATTGCCATTGGAAATGTGCGTATGCGGTTCGTTCGGCTCGTGAAAGATTGCACAGCCTTCGGTGAGTGGATAGCCGATACCGTCTGTAACAGCAATGATTTCGCCGCTGTCTACGAATACCATTTCCCAGCAGTTGTGCTGTTCGGGCGCATGATAGAATTCCTTGCCGTGTTCGAAATAATAAATGCTGTGAAAGCCTTCGATGCGGATCTCATTTTGGATGTATTGAATGTTCAACATAAATACCTCCGGAAAAAATGTTAAATATATCGTACGAGATGTTATATACAAATTTATAAATATATTTTATAATGGATTTGGTTGAATGTCAATGAAAATAATATTTGACTTGGAAATCATGTTAAATGGAGGTAGAAAAATGAAAATTCTAATGATTGGTGCACATCAGGATGACAACGAGTTTCGCTGTGGCGGTCTGGCACACAAGTATGTGAAAATGGGCTATGAGGTGCGTTTTCTGTGCCTGTGTAATGGTAGCGGCGGACATCACATTATGTCGCCGGAGGAAACTGTAGCGCGCAGAGCAAAGGAATCGCAGGCGGTTGCAAAGCTTCTGGGTATTACATATGATGTATGGAGTGACCAGGATGACTGCGAGCTTGAAGTAACGCTGGAAACCCGTAAGCGTATGACACGTTACATCAGAAACTTTAATCCGGATTTGATTATTACCCACCGTCCGAATGACTATCACGCAGACCACCGTGCGGTAGGACAGCTTGTTTTAGATGCGTCTTATCTTTTGATTGTACCGCATTTTTGTCCGGATACGCCGGCGATGACAAAAACACCGCTGATTATGTATAACCTAGATGCATTTAAATATCCACCGTTTGAGGCGAATGTGGTTATTGACATTGATGATGAAATTGATACAAAACTTAAGATTGCAGATTTAAATGTATCACAGGTTTACGAGTGGCTTCCGTTTGCAAAGGGACTGACTGTACCGGAGGATCCGGCAGAGCGTTTTGCGTTTTTAAAGGGCATGGAAATTACCGCAGATACCACGGATGAAGAAGTGATGGCAGCTGGGCAGGGATATGCCGTGCGTTATGCGAAAGTTGCGGCGCGTTTCAGAAAAGAACTGATTGCTAAGTACGGCGAGGAACGCGGCAGCAAAATCCGTTATGCGGAAGCATATATGTACTGTGAATATGGTGCAAAACTCGATGATGAGGCAATGAAAAAATTCTTTAACTTTTAAAAAAGACGTGATAACAAAAAATACGGAAATCCAAAGATTTCCGTATTTTTTGTTATCTTATAAAATTGGTCTTGAGCGGTGCTTCGTAAGACGGTGCATCTATGCCAGACTTTTTGCCTGCATCAATGCATTTCAGCACCCATGCCATGTTTTGCGCCAGAGTACGCATGGTCTGCATGCCTTCAGTATCTTGCTTGACTTCGTCCGGTGTGTTGCCGTGTACCATATTCCAGTATTGCGAGGTCACAATTGGCATAGAGCGGATGGCAAAATATTTGTTTAACTGATCAAAGGTTGCGCTCGCGCCGCCGCGTCTGCAACTTGCAATTGCCGCCGCCGGTTTGTTTTGTACAAGCGATGCGCCTGCGTAAAACGCGCGGTCCATAAACGAAGTGATCGCGCCCGATGCGCCGGCAAAGTGCACGGGGGAACCAAAGAGAAAGCCGTCGGCCTCTTTGGCCTTTGCCAGAAAATCGTTTACGATATCGTCTTGTACGCATTTACCAAGTTTTTTGCACGCGCCGCAACCCATACAGCCGCCGACCGGCTTTGCAGCAATGTGCAGAATCTCGGTTTTGATGCCTTCTTTTTGCAGTACGCTTGCCGCTTCGCAAAGCGCCGTGTATGTACAGCCCTTTTCGTGCGGGCTGCCGTTGATGCAAAGTACTTTCATATTTTTACCTCTTTTCAACATTTAATTCATTTTCTTCTACCGATACGGTAACGGTGTCGCCGTCTTTTAATTCGCCGCGAATGTAGAGGGAAGCGAGAGCGTCTTCTACATAGCGCGCAATTACACGGCGTAGCGGTCTTGCACCGTATTTCGGCTCGTAGCCTTTGTCACAAAGCCATGCTTTGGCTTCGTCGGAGACCTGCAAATTAAGATTTTTGGTATTCAGTTCGCGCAGAAGCTCGGCAAGCTGAATGTCCACGATTTGCAGCAGTTCTTCTTTTTGGAGCGGGTAGAAGATGACCGTGTCGTCCACTCTGTTTAAAAATTCCGGACGGAAGGTGTTTTTGAGCGCCGTTGTTACTTTGTTTTCGATGGCGGTATCTTCGCTTGCAAAGAAACCGAGGGCACCTTCTTTTAAGTTACTGCCGGCATTGGAAGTCATTACGATAATTGTGTTTTCAAAGCATACGGTTTTGCCGTGACTGTCCGTAATACGTCCGTCGTCTAAAATCTGCAAAAGGATATTAAACACTTCCGGGTCTGCCTTTTCGATTTCGTCGAGCAAAATAATCGAGTAGGGTTTTCTGCGGATTTTTTCCGTGAGCTGGCCTGCATCGTCATAGCCGACATATCCCGGCGGCGCACCGATGAGTTTTGCTACGGAGTGGCGTTCGGAGTACTCACTCATATCGAGACGGATTACGGCTTCTTCCGTATCAAACATAGCTTCCGCAAGCGCCTTGACAAGTTCGGTTTTGCCCACACCCGTCGGGCCGACGAAGATAAACGAAACAGGACGCTTTTTCTTGGAAAGGCCCGCTCTGCCGCGGCGAATGGCACGGCTGATGGTTTCTACCGCCTTGTCCTGTCCGATGATTCTTTCGTGCAGACGTGTTTCCAACTGCAACAACTTTTGTGCTTCCGCCTCGGAGATGCGTTGCATCGGGATTTTTGTCCAGGCTTCAATCACTGCGGCAATATCCTCTTCGGTAATCGGGATATTTTCGCTTTGCGCCGCGAGTGCGTCAATTTGTTCTTTTAACTGAAATTCGCGTGCTTTGAGTTCTGCTGCCTTTTGATAATCGTCAATGGAATCTGTGGAAACGGCAGATTCTTTTTCGCTTTGCACCTGCGTGAGTTCAGTGCGCAAAAGTTCGAGCTTTGCAAGCGCGGTGTTGTTTAAGTTAGCACGTGCGCCGGCTTCATCAATTAAGTCGATTGCCTTGTCGGGCAGAAAACGCTCCGTGATATAGCGCTCTGCGTTGCGCACAGCAAATTCGATGATTTCTTTTGATATGGATACCTTGTGATAACTTTCGTAGTAATCTTTGATGCCACACAGGATTTCGATGCTGTCCTCTACGGACGGCTCATCAACGATGACCGTCTGGAAACGGCGCTCGAGTGCGCTGTCTTTTTCGATGTGCTTTCTGTATTCTGTAAGCGTTGTTGCGCCGAGTACCTGAATTTCGCCGCGGGCGAGGGCAGGCTTTAAAATATTACCGGCGCTCATTGCGCCGTCAGCATCGCCTGCGCCGACGATATTGTGGAGTTCGTCAATAACCAAAATGATGTTGCCGAGCTTCTTGGCTTCTTCGATGAGCGCCTTTAAACGCGACTCAAACTGGCCTCGAAACTGCGTTCCGGCAACCAATGCGGTAAAATCAATCAAATAGACTTCCTTGTTGTACATCTTTACCGGCACTTGCTTTTCGTAAATGCGCAGGGCAAGCCCTTCCGCAATGGCGGTTTTGCCGACACCCGGCTCGCCGAGCAGTACAGGATTGTTTTTGGTACGGCGGTTTAAAATCTGCACAACGCGGTCTATCTCCGTATCGCGGCCGATGATGCGGTCTACGCCGCCTTCTGCCGCTTTGGCAGATAAATTGGTGCCGTAGGTGTCGAGCATCTTTTTCTTCTTTTGCTTCGGCGCGTCCTTGGTTTGTGTGCTCTTAGCTTCCGGCGGTGCTTCCTCTGCGTCTTTTTTGTCTTTTTGCATTTTGGGCATACCAAAACCGCCAAACATTTTGGCGAGGGCTTTCATGGGGGAGTCACCCTCCATGTCCTCCGGCAGCATCGGCATACCGTCTTCGCCCTCTATGCCTTCCATCATTGCATTGAGTTCGTCATTGAGCGCCCCGATGTCTTCGTCGTTGATACCCATTTGTTCTACCAATTTATTGATTGGTGCAATTCCCATCGCTTTGGCACAGGTAAGGCACAAGCCTTCGTTGGTCTGTTTGTCGCCTTCCAATTTAGTTATGAAAATTACAGCCTGGTTTTTGTTGCATCTGCTGCATAACATAGTTTCTCACATCCTCGGCAAATATTGTACCATAATCGTTGCCGTAAGACAACAATTTCGACCGAAATATTTACAGAATGTTAATCATTTTTCCGAATGTTTTTTGATGTATTCTTCTTCGAAAATCAAATCGTCTATGTCCGGAATCGGTTCCTGACACGATTGAAGTTTCGGCGGTTTTGTTTCGGATTTGTCTGCTTTGACTTGCGATTTCTTTTTGTCGTCCATTTTCTCACCTCCGAGTTTTTGCTAAAAACAAAAAAGGACTGCGTCTGCGAAGACGCAGTCAGATTACATATACTTTTTCATGTGTGCTATCGCACTTTTTTCCAGTCGGGAGACTTGCGCCTGACTAATGCCGATTTCGTCGGCGACCTCCATTTGCGTTTTGCCCTGAAAAAAGCGCAGGTTTAAAATAAATTTTTCGCGCTCGCTGAGTTTGCGCAGTGCCTCACTTAAATCTATGCGGTCAAGCCACAAATCATCACTGTTTTTTTCATCGCGCACCTGATCCATGACGTAGAGTGCCTCGCCGCCGTCGTGATAAATTGGTTCAAAGAGCGAAATCGGGTCGGCGATTGCATCGAGCGCGAGCAGGACATCCTGGGCATCGCAGTCGAGAGCCTTGGCAATTTTCTCAATGTTCGGTTCTTTGCCGTCCTCGGCGGTCAGCTTTTCTTTGACCTGCAAAGCCTTATAGGCAATATCACGCAGAGAGCGGCTGACACGGATGGTATTGTTGTCGCGCAGGTGCCGACGCACTTCGCCGATAATCATCGGAACGGCATAGGTGGAAAATTTTACCATGTAGTCCAAATTGAAGTTGTCAATGGCCTTCATCAGGCCAATGCAGCCGATTTGAAATAAATCGTCCATGTTTTCGCCACGCCCAGCAAAACGCTGAATCACACTGAGTACCAGGCGCAGATTGCCTTCGATAAATTCTTCGCGCGCCAATCGGTCGCCCTCTTTGATTTTTTGAAGCAACTCCAGTTTCTTTTCGGCACTTAAATTCGGTAATTTTGCTGTATTCACACCGCAGATTTCCACTTTGTTAAACATAGGCATCCTCCTGTTGTCTTTGGTCTGTGCGACCTATGTACGCGGTGTGTTATTCTATTTTTGCCGTTCACGTGTTAAAATATGCTAGGAAAGTTTCAAGATTTCTTTTTTTAGCCTGGAAATAATTTTCTTTTCCAAACGGGAAATGTAGGACTGTGAAATACCCAGTTGGTCGGCGACTTCTTTTTGCGTAAATTCCTGTGCGCCGCCGAGCCCGAAACGCATGGTCATAATCTGTCGTTCGCGCTCAGAGAGTTTGCCGATGGCGCAAAACAGGAGTTGTCGGTCGGTTTCTTCTTCTAAGTTTTTGTTGATGATGTCACTGTCGGTGCCTAAAACATCCGACAGGAGAAGCTCGTTGCCGTCCCAATCGATGTTTAGCGGCTCATCAATGGAAATTTCGGTCTTCTGATTGCTGATTTTGCGAAGATGCATTAGGATTTCGTTTTCAATGCACCGCGAGGCATAGGTTGCCAGCTTAATATTTTTGGCAGGGTTAAAGGTGTTGATTGCTTTAATCAAACCGATGCTGCCAATGGAAATTAAATCCTCCATGCATACGTTGGTGTTTTCAAATTTGCGCGCAATATACACCACGAGGCGCAAATTGCGCTCGATGAGTGCGTTTTTGACGTGCAGGCTGTCGGGGTGCTTTAGAAGCGCGTCCAAAAGTTCGGCCTCCTCCTGCGTAGTCAATGGTGGAGGCAGGGTTTCCGAGGAGCCGATGTAGTAGAGTTCATCTGCAAGTAGGGTGCGTAGTTTGCAAAGAAATGTTTTTAGAATGTTCATCATATCCTCCTTGAAATAATGCAGAGTGCAATAGGGCGCAAAACCGCCCGTCCGGGCTGAGCTTGGCATCCGTCAGTGCCAACATACAGCCGCCGGTTTCACGGCCGTCGATGTAAATCTTTTGTATATACATCGCAGGTAGTGTGCGGACTTCGCCTGTGAGTGTGCGATAGGGAATTCGCCGCAGATTTTGTGTGTCTGCGTCTATGGCATCTGCCTGCACAATGACCACGGGCAGCTGCGTTAGAGAGTCATACAGCGCATTTCCGGTATCGAGCAGAGCGGACAAGGTATAGTTTTTTTCTTCCGTGGTGAATGAAAGTATATGCAGATTGCTTTTTCGTGTGTTGACATACGATATAATGTTTTCCAGTCCTAATAAAAGTGCGTAACCGAGCGGGAATGTCGCAAGCGGAATGTAGAATGGTACATGCAGGTACAGTACGCCGTTTTTCAGCACTGCGCCGAAGCGGATGCCCAGACTTGTTGTAAAAAAGAGCAAATAACAAATGCCGCCAAACAGCGCGTGTACGCAAAGAAACACCAGCCAGCAGCGCAGCAGGTGCTTTCCGGAATATACCGGAAAGGCGCACAGAAGCACAATGGTTAAAAACAACCCAAACAACACAGGGTGCCCCAAAAATGCAAGCGGTTTTGTATACACGCAGACGGCATAGAGTGCACCGAGTAGAGCGGCAAGCGCTCTGCGCCAAAGATTGCTGCGCCTTTGCAGAATTTTTTCGGTTGTCATAAGTAAAAACAGATTTGTCAAAAAGTTTGTTAGAAATAAAAGGTCAGCATAAACCGTGATTTGCATACGCACACACCTCACGATTTATTTTAGCGCTCTTTTTATGCAGATGATGTAGAAAAAGTGAGGAGAAAGGTGGATTTAAATTGACACGAACGGCGCAAATGAAACAAAAACGGACAACGTATCACGCTGTCCGTAAATTTTCAATAACCGAGCTCCTCGTCGATTAAAATGACTTTAATTCTGTTTTTGTTTCTCTGTCTTGCGCAAATGACATAGTCGGCACAGATGCGGCTGTCCGAATTGCAACCGCCTGCGATGGTGCAGCTTGGTTGGTCGATTGCAAAGCAATGTCCGGTTTTTGCACAGTATGTATCACAGCCAAGACGTTTTGCGTTTTTCGGTGCGGCTACAGTTTTTACGCGCAGATGCGCAGCTTTAATGTCAGGCACAATCTTGTTTTTGCCGACGAGCAAAAACACCGAGGAAGGGCCGAACAAAATCGGTGCAACGCGGTTGGCGTTGCCGTCTACATTAAAAATTTCGCCGTTTTCTGTTACGGCGTTGGCACTTGCGATATAAGCATCCGCCGTCAGCGCACGCAAGAAGACTTCGCGTATACCTGCCGCATCCAAAGCAGGATCGTAGCGGTCAAGATAGGTATAGTCACCGCTTTTGAGCAGCTCCGGCACACCGCACTCGGCAAGTGTCACTGAGCCGCCGACAGACACAGTGCATCCTTGCGGCAACAGCGTCTTTAAAATTTCTGTCGCCTCTGCTCTGTCCTTGGCTGTAAATGCCTGCATATTGTTATTTTCCAAAGCTTTTTTTACTTTTGTAAAGTCCATTTCAAACACCTCTTAATTTTCAGTATATACGAAAATTTATTATTTTGCAAGAATATCCCCGAAACACTTGACACAAAGCGCTTTTTAGGTGTAAAATATTCATATTATTTTATTGTGCGGATTGCCTTTGGGCATCCGTGGGAAAAGGATGAATGTTATGTTTTTAATTAAGCGTAAAGAGAGCCTGAACCCGACGGTTTCCTTAATGGAAATCGAGGCGCCGCTTGTGGCGCGCAAGGCGCAGGCAGGTCAGTTTATTATTTTGCGTGTGGACGATGAAGGTGAGCGTATTCCGCTGACGGTTTCCGATTATGACCGCGAAGCCGGTACGGTTACGATTATTTATCAGATTGTCGGCGCAACGACGAAGAAGCTCGATGCCAAGAAGGCGGGCGAGTATATCGCCGATTTTGTGGGTCCGCTCGGCACGGCTTCACATACGGATGGGCTTAAGAAGGTAGCTGTAATCGGCGGCGGTGTGGGTTGTGCGATTGCATATCCGATTGCAAAGAAGTTGCACGCGCAGGGCGCAACCGTACATTCGATTGTCGGTTTCAGAAACCAGGACCTTGTGATTTTGGAAAAGCAGTTTAACGAGGTCAGCGATATACTTAAGATTATGACCGATGACGGTTCTTACGGTGAAAAGGGTCTGGTTACGGACGCTTTGAAGGCCCTGATTGACAGCGGTGAGCAGTATGATGAAGTTATTGCAATCGGTCCGCTGATTATGATGAAGTTTGTATGTAAACTCACCAAGGAATACGGTATTAAGACGGTTGTAAGTATGAATCCGATTATGATTGACGGTACGGGTATGTGCGGCGGTTGCCGTTTAACCGTAGGCGGTGAAACAAAGTTTGCCTGCGTTGACGGTCCGGACTTTGACGGTCATTTGGTGGATTTTGATGAAACGATGCGCAGAGCGGCAATGTATAAGTCGTTTGAACGCCATCAGTATGAAGAAACATGTAATCTTTTAAACAAGGAGGTAGAGTAAGCGATGCCGAATATGTCCCCGAAAAAGAACGAGATGCCTGCACAGGCACCGGACGTTCGAAACAAAAATTTCGATGAAGTTGCACTTGGCTATACATTGCAACTGGCAGAGGATGAGGCAGAGCGTTGCCTCAACTGTAAGCACAAACCGTGCGTAAACGGCTGCCCGGTACAAATTGATATTCCGGGCTTTATCTCCAAGATTAAAGAAAAGGATTTGGAAGGCGCTTATGAAGTGATTTCTAAGTCGAGCTCTTTGCCGGCGGTTTGCGGCAGAGTTTGCCCGCAGGAATCTCAGTGTGAGAAAAACTGTGTACGTGCCATCAAGGGCGAACCGGTCGGTATCGGCCGCTTAGAGCGTTTTGTAGCAGATTATCACATGGCAAACAACACCAAGGCATCGGTAAAACCGGAGGCAAACGGCCATAAGGTTGCCATTGTCGGCGCAGGGCCGGCAGGTCTTACATGTGCAGGTGATTTGGCAAAGAAGGGGTATGCCGTAACGGTATTTGAAGCTCTGCACGTTGCCGGCGGTGTGTTGGTTTACGGTATTCCGGAATTCCGTCTGCCGAAGGAAATCGTGCGCAAGGAAATTGAAGGACTCAAAGCTCTCGGCGTAGAGGTTTGCACGGATATGGTTATCGGCAAGGTGCTTTCCGTAGACGAACTTTTAGAGGACGGCTACGAAGCTGTATTTATCGGCTCCGGCGCAGGTCTGCCGCGCTTTATGAATATCCCGGGTGAAAACTTAAACGGCGTATACTCCGCCAATGAATTTTTGACCCGTGTGAACTTGATGAAAGCTTATAAAGAAGGTAGTGCAACACCGGTACAGAAGATTAAAAATGCCGCAATTGTCGGCGGCGGTAACGTAGCTATGGATGCCGCTCGTTGTGCAAAACGTCTCGGTGCGGAAAATGTATACATTGTATACCGTCGCTCTATGGACGAAATGCCGGCGCGCCGTGAGGAAGTTGAGCATGCGGAGGAAGAGGGCATCATCTTTAAGACGCTCAACAATCCGGTGGAAATTCTCGGCGACGAAAACAGTTTTGTAAACGGCATTAAGTGCGTGGAAATGGAGCTTGGTGAACCGGATGAATCCGGCAGACGCAGCCCGATTGTGAAAGAGGGCAGTGAGCATGTGATTGATGTAGACTGCGTGATTATGTCCATCGGTACATCGCCGAACCCGCTGATTCGCAATACAACAGAGGGCCTTGAAACCAACAAGCGCGGTTGTATTATTACGGAAGAAGAAACCGGCCTTACCTCCCGTGAGGGCGTGTATGCCGGCGGTGACGCCGTAACCGGCGCCGCAACCGTAATCCTGGCGATGGGCGCAGGTAAAAATGCGGCTAAGGCAATCGACGAATATATTCAAAATAAGTAAATGGAAACAAAAAAGCGTTCGCTCTTGAAATTAGAGCGAACGCTTTTTGCATGGTTATTATACACAAAAAAGCACTTGCAATCGCAAGTGCTTTTTTGTGGTGCTCGAGGCCGGGGTCGAACCGGCACGGGTATCACTACCCACGGGATTTTAAGTCCCGGGCGTCTGCCTATTCCGCCACTCGAGCAAAATTATTACCCGATTATGATACCACATATTTTTATTTTCGTCAAGGGAAATTATTGAATTTTCTGTAAAAGTTCTATTTCCTGTTCGGTCAGGGCGCGGATTTGACCTTCCGGCAGGTTTTTGTCCAAAGTAATACCGCCCATAGACAGGCGTTTTAGCGAGGTAACGCGTTTGCCGACGGCTTCAAACATGCGCTTTACCTGATGAAATTTGCCTTCGTAAATGGTCAGTTCAATCTGGCTTTTTTCGCCGCTTTTTAATATATGCAGGTTGCCCGGCAGGCATACATAACCGTCATTTAAGGTTACACCTTCTGCAAAAGCATCTGCATCCGACTGTGTTACCGTACCTTCAATGTCGGCAAAATATGTCTTCGCTACATGGTGCTTGGGCGAAATCATACGGTGCGCAAGCTGTCCGTCATTGGTTAAAATCAGCAAACCGGTGGTGTCAATATCCAGTCTGCCGACGGGAAATACGTCAAAATGTTTATAGGTATCCGGTAATAAATCCAGTACGGTTGGCAGACGCTTGTCAAAAGTTGCGCTGACCACACCGGACGGTTTATTGAGCATCAGATAGATATATTTTTGATAATGGAGTGTTTTGGCGCCGTATGTAACTGTATCAGTGGTTTCGTCAATGTGCATTGCCGCGTCTTTGCAGATTTTTCCGTTTACGCAAACTGCTCCGCTTTTTAATATAGCTTTTACTTCTTTTCTAGTACCGATGCCGCAATCACACAGGTATTTATCTATACGCATAATTCGTCCTACCTTAAATCGAATAAAAAAGGGGAGAATAACTCCCCTTAAAGTTTATACAGTTTCTTTTTCCTTCTCATCTGCGAGTTTTTTCAGACTTGTACTGATTTCTTCGAGCAATACAACTTCGTCGCTCTTCTTCGGCGGCGCAGGCGGAGCCTCTTCCTTTTTGCGCTGGAAACTGCCGATGATGCGGATGAAAATGAAAATCGTCAGCGCGATAATTAAGAAATTCAGCACGTTTTGCAAAAACAGACCGTAGGAGAGTTGTGCCGCGCCTTCCTCTTCGGAAAACTTGATTGCAAGGCCTGTCAGGTCGAAGCCACCTGTCAAAAGACCGATGAGCGGCATAATAATATCGTCAACCAAAGATTTAACGATCGTCGTGAATGCGGCACCGATAATCATACCGACAGCCATGTCAAACACATTGCCTTTGAGCGCAAATGCTTTGAAATCTTCAATGAATTTTTTCATATTTTCCCCAACCTTTCATTTGTTGCTGATTTAATTTTATCATAAAATGTAAAAAAAGCAAGACTTTGCACCAAGAAATCGAAATAATTTACGTTCTGACAAGGATTTTTTATGTTTTTACAGAATTTAGTTAAAAGAATAAAAAGCGATAAACGGAGGAAGGTTATGCGAAATACTACATTGCAGGTCGGCGAAATTGTAAACACGCACGGATTGCGCGGCGAGGTGAAAATCGTGCCATGGCTCGATACGCCGGAGGATTTTGAACAACTCAAAACCGTATATGCCGATATCGGCAATCAAAAGGTGACTTATACGGTTTCTTCGGTGAAGTATCAAAAGGCGAATATTATTGTCAAATTCCGCGAAGTGGCGGACATTGATGCGGCGGAGAAACTCAAAAAAGTAGTTCTGTATGTAGACCGCGACCAGCTCGGCGAGCCGGAAGAGGGGTACTATATCTGTGACCTTCTGGGCATTACGGTTGTAACGGATACGGACGAAACACTCGGCAAGATTGTGGATGTGTTTTCTACGGGCAGCAATGATGTGTATACCGTGAAGCGTCCGGACGGCAGTGAAGTGCTTTTGCCGGTGATTGACGATTGCATTTTAAGTGTGGATATTGATGAGGAAATCTGCAGAGTGCATCTTATGGAGGGACTTTTATAATGCGTTTTGATGTTTTAACGCTGTTTGACTCCATGCTCGAGGCGGTGCTCGGTGACAGCATCATCGGGCGCGCGAGAGAAAACGGATTATTGGAACTGAATTTTATCAATATACGCGATTTTTCCGCCAACAAGCATAAAAAGGTGGATGACTATCCGTACGGCGGCGGCACGGGGATGCTGATGGCGCCGCAACCGATTTACGATGCGTACAAAAGCATTACGGATGGACTGGACTATAAACCGCTGACAATTTATCTCTCGCCGCAGGGAAAGACTTTTACCCAACAGACGGCGGTGGATTTGTCGAAGAAAAAGCACATTGTGCTTTTGTGCGGTCACTATGAGGGTGTAGACCAGCGTGTACTTGATGAAATTGTGGATATGGAACTCTCTCTCGGCGATTTTGTATTGACGGGCGGAGAAATTGCCGCAATGGCTGTGATTGATGCGACGGCGCGTTTGGTGGACGGTGTGCTTGCAGGCGAGGAATCCTATACGGGAGAGTCGCACTACAACGGACTTTTGGAGTATCCGCAGTATACCAGACCACCTGAATTCATGGGCAGAGAGGTGCCGGAAATTCTGCTTTCCGGACACCACGCCAACATTGAGGACTGGAAACGCAAAAAGAGTCTGGAAATTACTTATAAAAAACGTCCGGAACTGCTTTCTAAGGCGAATTTGAGCAAAGAAGATATTGCTTATCTGCGTGCCTTGAAAAAAGGGGTAGACGAACAGTAGCGTTTGTGCTACAATAGGCACATTGGAATTAAAACGCGGAAGGAAAATGATAGATGCAGTTAAGTTAGAAGAAATCAAAGCTTTCGTGCTCAGAAAACAGCGCGAAGCATCTGCACGTATCGGTGATAAATTTCCGCATATCCATCCGGTATAAAGAATATGAACTTTTTGAACTGCTTTTACGGATTTATGGGTACAAGCAAGGGGTATTGGTAAAATTTAAAGCAGGTCGAAAGACCTGCTTTTCTATTAGGAGTAAACTATGAAAAGACTTTTGGGCGGCGTGCGCCGTGCGATGGAAGATTATACTATGATTCAGGCGGGGGATTGTGTGGCTGTCGGTGTGTCCGGCGGCAAAGACTCGCTGATGCTTTTGTATGCGCTTGCACGACTGCGTGCGTTTTATCCTGCAGCGTTTCAGATTAAGGCGATTACGCTGGATTTGGGATACGGTCACGATTATAAAGAAATAGCCGATTTCTGCAAGGAACTGGAAGTGGAATTTATCATCGAGCGTACGCAAATTCGCGAAATTGTATTTGATATCCGCAAAGAGGAAAATCCATGCGCGCTTTGCGCGAATCTGCGCCGCGGTGCACTGCACAATGCGGCGATTGCAAATGGCTGTAATCGTGTTGCACTCGGACATCACTATGATGATGTGATCGAAACCTTTATGCTCAGTTTACTCTATGAGGGGAGAGTTTCCTGTTTTTCTCCGGTGACGTATTTGGATAAGTGCGGTCTGTATATGATTCGCCCGCTTATCTATATTGAGGAATCCGATATTCGTCGTCTGGCGCACCGGCTGGAAGTACCGGTGTGGGAAAATCCGTGTATTGCGGACGGCAATACAAAGCGGGCAGAGGTTAAGGAAAAAATCAAGCAGCTGTGTGCCGGCGACCGCGATATGAAAAAGCGGTTGTATAATGCGGTAAAAACAAGCGGCATTGATGGATGGAAGTTATGAAGATACAAACCGAATTGTTTGCGTTTCAGGATTTGGAATACAAGTGTTTCACGAATGAAGCATTTTAGGGTTTGTAGCAGTTTTGAATTGAGATGTTTTCGATTAGACAAATAAAAACTCCCGATACACTCTGTATTTCGGGAGTTTTATGTATGGTTTCTTTGTTTGGAAATCCGCCTTTTGTCGCAAGTAGAATTTGATTGCGGTTATTGCTATTTTGGTCGAGAACTAATACATTCTTCAATGTAAGTTTTATAGCAAATTATTTCATACATTATGCATCCAAAGAAGGATGCCTTTTTTGCTTGGCGCGCGTACGTCTGTATGCTTTTGCTTTTTCTTTCTTCATTTCACTCTTTTGTTTGATTTGCGCAAGTTGTTCGGCTGAAGTTTTTTGCACGCTTCTGCGCACGCGAAGCCTACCATCGGACTGACGAATAAACTTGATGCGTCCAAGAAAAGTGCCGTGTGCCTTGCAAACTGCTAGGGAAACATACTTGTCGTTATTGGAAAACCAATCCACGCTTGGCGTAAGCGGGGTTTTGCATTGCGGACAAAGCAGGGAAGTGACATCTTTATTGGAAAGAGCCTCGCCTTTAGTTCGAAACGGACCTAATCCGCCGTCGTTTTCCTCAGCACAAAGTCTGGAAAAACTGCTGATGGCATCATAATTATCCAGCGCAGTGCACATGTCTAAATGCAAAAAGATTTTTGCTGTATAATATGCATCGTTGCAGGCGTCGTGGAACGGTTTATCCTCTTCGCTTTCAATGCCGAAGTGCTCCATGGCAAAGGACAAAGAGCGCTGGTTGGAATTGCCGAATACCTCTTTGCTGAAAATGAGTTGCAGGTTATACCACTTGGAAATCCAACTGTAATCTATCTGATAAAACTCTAAATTTTGTTTCATTACATAGATGTCATCGCGTCCCCAGGAAAAGAAAATTGCATCTTCTCCACACCAGTCACGAAAACGCGCGATGGCGACATCAAAACCGATGCCGCCTGTGACGATTTCCTGCTTCAAATGTGTAATTTTCATTACGTTTGAATTCAGTTTTTTATAATATTTTGGTTTTATGACCGCTTTAAATGTGTCAATTATCCGATTATTTTCATCGACTTTTGCAGCGCCGATTTCGATAATTTCATTGGAAAAACGGTCACCGATTCTCAAATAGGGATAGCTGTTTTTGGAAACTGGCTGATTCCATTCGAGGTCTAGGATGATGTACTCCATCTATCCGGCTCCCATCATTTTTTCTTTGGTGTTTTATTTAGTGCAATAATGGATTCATCGTCGATACGCTTGATTTCTTTTAAGTCTAATCGCTCGCGGATTTGTGCTTCTACCATGGAGGTGAAATCCGGATTTGCAATCATGTAATCGCGCACATTGTCGCGTCCTTGTCCGAGACGCTCGCCTTCGTATGCAAACCAGGAACCGCTCTTTTGAATGATACCGAGTGCGGTAGCCACGTCTAAGATATTACCTTCCTTGGAAATGCCCGTACCGTAAAGAATATCAAATTCTGCTTCTTTAAACGGCGGAGCAACCTTGTTTTTCACAACCTTGACGCGTGTGCGGTTACCGATGATTTCCGTGCCGTTTTTAATGGCCTCTACACGGCGAATATCCAAACGTACGGAAGCATAGAACTTGAGAGCACGACCACCGGTTGTGGTTTCGGGATTACCGTAAATCACGCCGACTTTTTCTCGAAGCTGGTTGATGAAAATTGCAATTGTATTGGATTTATTTAAAATACCTGCAAGTTTACGCATTGCTTGGCTCATCAGCCTTGCGTGCGAGCCGACAACGCTGTCACCCATTTCACCGTCGATTTCAGCTTTCGGAACGAGTGCGGCAACGGAGTCGACAACGATGACGTCAATTGCGCCGCTTCGAACGAGCGCTTCGGCAATCTCTAATGCCTGTTCACCGGTATCCGGCTGTGCAACGATGAGGTTGTCTGTATCTACACCTAAATTTTTGGCATATTCCGGATCGAGTGCGTGCTCAGCATCGATAAATGCAACTTCGCCGCCGATTTTTTGCGCTTCGGCAATCACGTGCAGGGTCAGTGTGGTTTTACCGGAGGATTCCGGTCCGTAGATTTCTACAATTCTGCCGCGGGGCAGACCGCCGATACCGAGCGCAAGGTCTAAGCTCATAGAACCGGTCGGGATAGCGTCAATATTTAATTTTGCGTTGGCACCGAGCTTCATAATCGAGCCTTCGCCGTATTTCTTTTCAATGCCGGACATAGCGGCTTCTAATGCTTTTTTCTTTTCGGAAACTTGTTCAGACATGTACTACACCCCTCTAACAAACATTTGTTCTGTTATTATTATAACTACTGTGTCGAAAAATGTCAATACCTTTTTTAAATTTCCGTCAGGTATTGGTGCAAAATGAGGTAGGCGCGCATAGCGGCGCGGTTTCGGATGCGTTCGCGGCTGCCGGTAAAGCGGCATTCGTGCACTTTGGTTTGCTTTCCGTCACAAAGTCCGATGTAGACCAAACCGACCGGGTTGTTAAAATCGTCGGCATCGGGACCGGCTACACCTGTGATACTGACCGATAAATCTGCGCCGCTGATGCGTGAAAGTCCTTCGGCCATGGCGGCGCAAACCTGCGCGCTGACAGCACCCTTTTCGGCAAGCAATTGTTCGTCTACACCTAATATTTTCGCCTTTGCTTCATTTGCATAGGTGACATAACTTTCCTTTAAAACGGCAGATGCGCCCGATATATCTGTCAAACGCGTTGCCAAAAGTCCGCCGGTACAGCTTTCCGCAAAGGAAATTTGTTTATTTTGTTCTTGCAGCAGTTTAAGCACACAGCAGAAAATGGTATCGTCATTGATGCCGTAGACAGCGCCACCAAGTACGGCGCGGATTTTTTCTTCGGCCGGTTGGATGATTTTCTCGCCTTCTGCATCGTTTTTGCAACGTGCGGTCAAACGAAGTGTGACTTCATCCGTTTTTGCATACGGAGCAACCGTCGGATTGGTGCTGCTTTGCATAAAGTCGGATAGAAGTTCTTCCACGCGCGATTCGCCGATGCCGGCGATGCGCAGGGTTTTGGAATATAAAATACTGTCTGTACGCTCAAGCAAGTACGGGCGCACACTTTCGGTAAACATCTGTTTTAATTCGTGCGGCGGACCGGGAAGGAAGATGGCAATTTTGCCGTCTTTTTCAATGATGCCGCCAGGCGCTGTGCCGCAGTTGTTGTCGAGCACGATGCCGCCCTCGGGCAGATAGGCCTGCTTTTCGTTAATTTTGGCCATTTCACGTCCCATTTTTTCAAAATAACCGCGAATGCGCTCAAGAGAACGTTCGTCTTTTACAAGGCTTACGCCCATGGCTTCGCAAACGGTTTCTTTTGTCAAATCGTCGGCCGTAGGGCCGAGACCGCCGGAGGTGATGACCAAATCACTGCGCGACAGCGCAAGCAGCACGGCTTCTTTGAGTCGCGCCGGATTGTCACCGACAACGCATTGGTGATAAACATTGATGCCCAACTTTGACAATTCACTTGCCAAAAACTGTGCATCCGTATTTAAAATTTCGCCGAGTAACAACTCGGTGCCTACACATAACAGTTCTGCAACCATTCGTGTTTCTCCTTATAATGTGATTGTTTCCACACCGGCAACCGCCTTTTCAATCAGTTCGTCTATTGGCAGTACCGATTCGGATTTTAAGATGATATCCAGTTTCGGTTTTGTGGTCGGGTGCTTTGGCGTAAATACGGTGCAGCAATCCTCATAGGGGAGGATGGATGTCTCGAATGCACCTATCCTTCTGGAAATCTGTACGATTTCTTCTTTGTCCATACCAATGAGCGGACGGAAAACCGGCATGTTTACCGCATCGTCCGTTACGGCAAGTGCCTGCAATGTCTGGCTGGCAACCTGTCCGAGACTTTCACCCGTAATTAAAGCCGCGCTTCCGTTTTTACGTGCGACGATTTCAGAAATCTTCATCATGAAACGGCGCATAATCAGCGTTAAATGCTCTTCCGGACAGTTGTCGCGGATGGCGAGTTGAATTTCGGTAAACGGCACGATGTGCAGATTGATTTTGGCGGTGTAGCCGGCCAAAATTTTGGCGAGGTCCATGACCTTTTCTTTTGCGCGTTCGCTGGTATATGGATAGCTGAAGAAATTGATTGCATCAATTTCCAGACCGCGCTTTGCCATCATATAACCTGCAACGGGGGAGTCAATGCCGCCGGAAAGTAAAAGCGATGCTCTGCCGCCCGTGCCGGTCGGTAAACCGCCCTGACCTGCAAGTTTGCCGCAGTATACATAGGCGGCATAGTCGCGGATTTCGACCATAACCACGCACTGCGGATTGGTTACGTTTACGGTAAGCCCCTCAACCTTGTCATGTAAATATCCACCGACCGCGCGGCAGATTTCCGGCGAGGTGTAGGCGAATTTTTTGTCGGCGCGTTTGGCTTCGACTTTAAAAGTTTTGCTGCGCAGCGTGTCACCGCAGTATTCCACGGCGGCGTGCTGGATTTTAGCCAAATCCTTTTCGACCACACAGGCGCGCGTTACGCTGAGCACACCGAACACCTTTAACAGTTTCTTTGCCACATCATCCATGTCCGTATCTGCGGCAGGCTCAATGTAAATCGTTGCCTGCGCCGCATAGATTTTAAGACCGGGAAAGCACGAAAGCGTGCGGCGGATGTTTTTGACAAGCACCGCCTCGAATACGGGGCGATTTAATCCCTTTAATATAATTTCACCGTATTTTACCAAAAGTATTTCCTGCATAAGATTACCTCACATATTTGCGGATTTGCGCAACTTCATTTTTAAGTACTTCCAAAACTTCCTGAATTTCATGCACCGTATTAAACTCGCAGAAGCTAAAACGCAGTGCGCTGTCAATTTCTTTTGCATTTTTGCCCATGGCCGTTAAAGTAGGCGAGGGTTTGGGTGCATTGGATGCGCAGGCTGAGCCTGCAGAAACATAGATGTCTTTGCTCTCGAGTGCGTGTAGTAAGATTTCGGAGCGCACGCCGAGAAACGACACGTTTAATATATTTTCAAGGCAGTTATCATCACTGTTGACAACCACATTTTCAATCTGAGTTAAGATGCCGGCCTTGAGCATGTCGCGCACGGCTTTTACTTTTGCTTGCTTTTTGCCTAAATCGCTGTATGCAAGCTCGGCGGCAACGGCCAAACCGACAATGCCGGCGACATTTTCCGTGCCGGAGCGCAGATTGCTTTGCTGATGTCCGCCGTAGACAATCGGGCGGATTAAGGTTTTATCTTTGACATACAGCGCACCGATACCCTTCGGGCCGTGAATTTTATGTCCGGAGATGCTGAGCATATCAATGCCGAGTTTTTCGGGTTTGATGGTGATTTTCCCGAAGGCCTGTACGGCATCGACAAACAGTGCCGCCTGCGGCGATTTTTGGCGCATCAAAGGTTTTAATGCTTCAATCGGCATAATCGCACCGACTTCGTTATTTACATACATCACACAAACGAGAATGGTGTCACTGCGCAGAGCGGCATCAAATTCTTCCGTGCGGATGCGACCGTTTTCATCTACGCCGAGATAGGTGACTTCAAAACCCTCGGATTCGAGTTGTTTTACGGTTTCCAACACAGCCGGATGCTCTACAGCGGTGGTGATAATATGTTTTCCGCGGCGCGCGTTTGCGCGTGTATAGCCTAAGATGGCTAAATTGTTGCTTTCCGTACCGCCGGAGGTAAAATAGAGTTCTTTTTCCTGAACGCTTAAAATTTCCGCCAACGTCTTTTTTGCATTTTTTATTTCCTTTTCGGCGCGCATACCGAAAGAGTGCAGGGAGGAGGGATTGGCATAGCAGATTTCGGACATGTCTAAATATGCCTGATTGACCTCTCTGTACGGCTTCGTAGTGGCCGAGTTATCTAAATAGATTTCCAACATAATTTATTTCCCCAATGCTTCGTTGATGACTTGTGTAAATTCTTTATTCGTTTTCGTGCGTACCAGTTTATTGAGTATATCTTCGGTGGCATCGACCGTGCCCATGCGGCCCATCGCTTTGCGGATGCCCCATACGGCACAAAGTTCTTCGCCGCTTAGCAATGTTTCTTCACGGCGTGTACCGGATTTTGCAATATCGATGGCCGGGAAAACACGCTTTTCCTGCAACTGTCTGTCAAGCCTGAGTTCCATGTTGCCCGTACCTTTAAATTCTTCAAATATCACATCGTCCATGCGGCTGCCGGTTTCCACCAAGGCGGTTGCCAAAATGGTCAAAGAGCCGCCCTCTTCGATGTTTCTTGCCGCTCCGAAAAACTTTTTCGGCTTGTGCAGTGCGCCGGGGTCAATGCCGCCCGAAAGCGTGCGCCCCGTAGAGGGGATGGACAGGTTATAGGCGCGCGTGAGGCGTGTAATGGAGTCAAGCAGGATAATGACATCTTTTTTGTGCTCTACCAAACGTTGGGCGCGTTCGTATACAAGTTCTGCAATCTTGACGTGATGCTCCGGCGTTTCATCAAAGGTGGAGTAAATGACTTCACTTTGAATACTGCGCTTGATGTCGGTTACTTCCTCGGGACGTTCGTCGATGAGCAGTACAATCAATGTTGCATCGGGACAGTTCGTTTCAATGCTCTGTGCAATGCCTTTGAGCAGCGTGGTTTTACCGGCTTTCGGCGGTGCCACGATTAAGCCGCGTTGACCGAAACCAATCGGCGCAATTAAATCAATCAAACGGTTGGAATAGGCATTGGATACTGTTTCCAAACGGATGCGTCTGTCGGGATAAATCGGTGTGAGCGCATCGAACGGCCGTCTGCGGGCCGCGGTTTCCGGGCGTTCTCCGTTAATTTTGTGAATGTACAAAAGCGGACTGAATTTACCCTCTTCGCCTTCACGCAGGGGACGGGCATCTCCGCAGATTTCATCGCCGGTTTTTAAGTTAAAACGGCGGATTTGCGAATTTGCTACATAAACGTCCTTCGGACTGGTTTCATAATTATCAAAACGAATAAAACCGAACCCGTCTTCGTGCACTTCCAAAAAGCCCTTGACTTCATATACGTCATTGGGGCGCTGTTTTTCTTTTGTAACCTTCTCTTCAACAGGGGTGGCCTGTGCCTGCTTCGCATTTAATTCCATGCAAGCCTCTGCAATACGGTCGGCCAGCTCACTTTTTTTCAGCGCGCTGATTTTAGTTAAACCCAACTGTTTTGCATATTCTTTTAATTCGGAGAGCGGTTTGGTTTGTAAAATTTCATAATCGGTCATTATACCACCGTCCTTTATAAGATTGCGGATAGCAATGCGTTATTTTCGTAGATATTTTTAAAAATGTAGGAGGATTCCTTTGCCGGCGCAATCCATTCAAAGGCCGGCAGAGCACTTAAGGTTGCAACTAAACTTAAAAGCAGGTAGGAAATGACAATGCCGTTAACAAGCCCTGCCACTGCGCCGAGCAGCCCGTTTAACTGTTTGAGCAGCGGCAGTTTGAAAACAAGCTCTGCCAGAAAACGCACGAGGCGCAACAGTATAAGGAATGCGATAAACAATATAACCGTGCACAGCACCTTCATATAGGCACTTGCCAATGCATCAGCTACAGCTTTGGAAGCGGCAACATTGGCGTTGCGTACAACAAAATCGCTTTTTAAAAACAGTGATTTTTTCATAAACTCCGGCACGGGAAAAGCTTTTAAAATGTCCTCTGTGGTGTTGGAGGTTTCGTTTTCCTCAAGTTGCAGAATCTCATTTACCTTTTCTTCCAAAGCCGTTTCGATGGAAACGTGCATATTCTGCCCGAATGGCAGCTGCTCTATATACTGTGTGAACGGCGATGCAAACATAAAGGTTAAAAACAACGCCACAATCAGGGAAAGCAGGGAAAAGGCTGTGCGTATTGCGCCGCGGCGGACACCGCGCCAGATGCAAAAAGCACAAATTGCGAGAATAATGATATCCAATATGTAATGCATTTGCTTTCTATCCTTTCACGGTTATTTTGCGGAAAGTATGTCAAAGATGATGTTGTTTGCGCCCAGGAAACATTGACCGTTTGCAAACAAACAGATGTCATTGTAAGTCTTTGGAAGCGTTACGTCGTATAAATGTGTACCGTTTGTACGGTATACGGAAAGTGCACTGCCGCCGCCTGTGGCCAAAATATTGTCTGCCAGGCTGATGTCACCCGTGTTTTTTAAGCCGGTTACCGTGCCGATGCACTTGCCGTCGGCCTTTAAGATGTGCAATGTCTGTGTGCTGTCTTCTGTCTGCGTTAAAACAGCCAGTTTGTCTGCGTGAAAACTTACGCGATGCAAAACTTGCGGCGTGAGCTCATATGTCCACATCTGTTCGCCGCTCAGACTTGAGTAAGCTCGGATGGATGTATCCGTTACGACAATATATCTGCCGCCTACGTGGTATACGCTGGTTGCCATTGCGTTTTCAAAATTATAGGTTTGATATGGGGCAGATTCGTGGAGTTTAAATAAAAGCAATGCGGAAGAATAGCTGCCCGTCTGTGTCTGTGTATTAGATGTTTGCGGTGTGGCGGTTAAGGTGGTAACGGCGATTTGAGACGTGCGGTCGTTGAATGCAGCATCTATAATATAGGATGTACCGGAATGCCAAACGAACATATCTTTATTTTTAGAATCGCGCACGGTCAGGCGACCTTTGTAGTACGGCTCGTCTTCCACCAAAAAGAAAGCACCGTTTTTGGCCACGCCGGCATTGAGTATATTATATGTGGTGTTTGCCTGAATTACGATTTTCCCGTTCTGAATCAGCAGGTAATCTTTTGTGTTTTTGCCTGCAATGAGCACATAACTGCCGTTGACCTTGATAAAGGGGTTGAGTAGGCTGATGTCCAATTTCCATTCAGCTACACCTTCGGTGTTGTAACAACATACTTCGCTGCGCGAAGCCAAAACAATACCGTCTTTATACGGAGCGTAAACCAAATCGCCCTCTTCGGTGTTGGCGGTGTTGGTCGTCAGCACGTGTGCATTTCTCTCCGTTTCGGCCTTTTGAAGTTCGGTATATACGGTTTTGTATATAAAAACGGCTAAAACGGCAACCAATACGAGTGCAATCGCACCTAAGGTAAACCAAAGCCATTTTCTGGTTTTCTTCGGAACAGGATTTTTAAAACTTACAGCTTCCAAGTCCTCAAAACGTTTTCTTCTGTCCGGTGTAGACATCTTTATTTCTCCTTGCTTTCATATTCCGTTTTTGCCATATACAGTCCCTGCGGCGGTGCGGTAATGCCTGCCGTTTCGCGGTTGCGGCTTTCGATGATTTGTTTGATTGCCTCCGGTGCAATACGTCCGCAGCCGACATAAGCAAGTGTGCCGGCGATAATGCGTACCATATTATACAAAAAGCCGTTGCCGCAGACGGTAATTGTCAAAATATCACCATCTTGTTCTATGTTTAAATCATAAATGGTGCGCACAAAACTGGTTACGGTTGCACCACTAGCACAAAAGGCTTCAAAATTGTGCTCGCCTAAAAAATATCCGGCGGCCTGTTGCATTTTTTGAATGTCGAGTTTATAGGGGAAATGCCATGTGTATGGCGAATAAAATACATTCGGGATTTTTGCGGTCTGAATTTTGTAAATGTAAGTCTTTTTTACAACATCAAACTGTGCATGGAATGTGTCAGGAACGGTTTTGGCCGCATGTACACGTACACAGGACGGCAACTTTGTATTCATGGCCGCGGGAAAACTTTCGTCCGGAATGGATGCGTCGGTATGAAAATTACAAACATACGCGAGCGCGTGCACGCCTGCATCTGTTCGACCGCAACCGATCATATTTGTTTTTTCACCGGTCAGCGCATAAAGTGCATCTTCGAGAAGCTGCTGCACGGTCATCGCATCTTTTTGGCGCTGCCAACCGTGCAGGGTTGTGCCGTCGTATTGAATTGTCAGGCAGACATTTCTCATAAGTATAACCTCAAATCAGGAAAGGTAGTGTGCCAATATATACAGATACACCTAGAGCAACGAGCGTAAAAAACGCGGCATACACATCCGCTTTTTTAATTTTGATTTCCTTCATGCGCGTTCTGTGACTGCCGCCGTTATAACAGCGAGATTCCATGGCCATTGCCAAATCGTCCGCGCGGCGGAATGCGCTGATAAAGAGCGGCACCAAAAGCGGAATTAAGGCTTTTGCACGCTGTAGTAAGTTGCCGGATTCGAAATCCGCACCGCGCGCCGTCTGCGCCTTCATAATCTTTTCCGTTTCCTCTAAAAGTGTTGGAATAAAACGAATGGCAATTGACATCATCATTGCAAGTTCGTGCGCCGGCACACCGATTTTTTTGAGCGGAGAAAGCAGTTTTTCAATGCCATCGGTCAGCGAGAGCGGCGATGTGGTTAATGTCAACACCGATGTGCCCATGATCAGAAAAATCAGGCGCACAATCATCTGTGTGGCGGTTTTTACACCCTCATAGGTAATGACAAGCGGGGTGTAGGGAATTTGCACCCAGATTTTACCGGGCGTCATAAACAGATTGATGATGCCGGTAAAGACGATAATAAACAGAATCGGTTTTAAGCCTTTGAGCACATAGGACACAGGCAGTTTTGCCAGCAAAATGACGGCAAGCGTAAACAAAGCAATGAAAACAAATCCCGTAAAATTATGAATAAAAAACAGTAAGATAATATACAAAAGTGCAAGCAGTATCTTAATGCGCGGGTCTAACCGGTGCACAAAGGAATTGCCTGGATAGTATTGTCCGAGTGTAATATCTTTAAGCATAATTTAATCCTTCTTTAATATCTGAAGTATAGCGTTTGCCGCATCTTCCACAGTATAGATGTCTTTTGGAATATCTAAACCTTTTTCGCGAAGGCCGGTGACGATTTGGCTGATTTGCGGCACATCAAGACCGATTTCGGAAAGCAGAGCGGCTTCGGAGAAAATCTCGGCGACCGAACCTGTGCGGATGACGGTTGCATCATTCATCACAACAATGCGCTTTGCAATCCGTGCAACATCCTCCATGCTGTGCGATACCAATACGATGGTCATGCCGCAATCGTTGAGCTTTAAAATTAAATCGAGCAGTTCGTCACGTCCGGCAGGGTCTAAGCCTGCAGTCGGCTCATCGAGGATAAGCACCTTAGGCTCCATGGCAAGGACACCTGCAATCGCCACACGGCGCTTCTCGCCGCCGGATAGCTCGAAGGGGGATTTGTCCAAAAGGGATTCTTTTAAGCCGATGGCGTGGCATGCACTGCGTACGCGGTCTTCGACGTCTGCATCGGAAAGCCCCATGTTTTTCGGGCCGAACGCAATGTCTTTGCGTACGGTTTCTTCCATGAGCTGATGCTCGGGGTACTGAAAGACCAAACCGACTTTTTGGCGGATTTGTTTTAAATTCAGTTTTGGTGTCGACAAGTCCACGCCGTCGATATACACCTTGCCCGAAGTCGGTTTTTCCAAACCGTTAAAATGCTGAATGAGCGTGGATTTACCACTCCCGGTATGTCCGATGATGGCAACCAGTTCACCTGCGTGAATTTCCAAATTTATATCCCGAAGCGCCGTTTTTTCAAACGGGGAACCGCTTTGGTATGTGTGACATAAATTCTCACATTTAATCATAACAGTTTTAAAATCTCCTCTATACATTCATCTGCAAAAATGATGTCTTTGCGCATCGGCAGTCCGGCTTTATGGAGTGCCTGCGCCAGTGCGGTGGCCTGCGGAATATCCAGTCCCGTTGTGCGCAAAAGGTCTGCGCGTGCAAAAATCTCGCGCGGCGTGCCTTCCATAAAGATTTTGCCGTCACGCATAACAATGATTCTGTCTGCCTGCGCGGCTTCGTCCATATAATGTGTAATCAGTACAACACTCATGCCGAGCTCGCGGTTGAGTTTTTTTACGGTGGAGAGCACTTCGCGGCGACCGATGGGGTCGAGCATCGCGGTCGGCTCATCTAAAATGATGTATTTGGGTTGCATGGCCAGAATGCCTGCAATGGCGATGCGCTGCTTTTGTCCGCCGGATAAGTGATGCGGTGCAGACAGCCGTTTTGGGTACATGCCGACGGCTTTGAGTGCTTCGTCTACGCGCACGCGGATTTCCTGCGGCGCAACACCCAAATTCTCCGGCGCAAATGCCACATCATCTTCTACGACTGCAGCAACAATCTGGTTGTCCGGATTTTGAAAGACCATGCCGACCTGTTTTCGGATTTCGAAAAGCAAGGCTTCGTCGGCTGTGTCGAGTTTGTTTACATATACACACCCGCCGCTCGGCAGCAAAATAGCGTTAAAGTGTTTTGCAAGCGTGGATTTACCGCTGCCGTTGTGTCCGACAATGGCAACAAATTCGCCGTCAGCGATGTGCATGCTCACATCTTTTAAAACGGTTTTCGGCGCATTTTCTTCATCGCCGGGATAGGTGTGTGTTAAATTTTTCGTCTGTATCATAAAAGTTCACTTCCGAAATTATTTTTCCTGCCAACGGCCTGAAATGCCGCAGGGGAGCACGAGTCCGCTTTTGCCGGTCATCGGAATGCCAATTTCGTCTGCGGTAATTTTGCCGCCGAAGCGGTCTTTTAAAATCAAAGACAGTACGTTGGTCAGTACGGTCTGCGAAAGGCCGGTGGTATAGGAGTTAATTAAGAAAAAGAGCGGTTTATCGGCTAAAATCTCACTGCAGGCCGTTACAAGCGAATACAACTCATTTTCGATTTTGAAGACCTCGCCGCCCGGACCGCGTCCGTACGAAGGCGGGTCCATAATAATGGCCTCATATCGTTTGCCGCGGCGCTTTTCACGCGCAACGAATTTTAATACGTCATCTACGATATAACGAACGGGTGCATCGGCAAGTCCGGTTGCGGCTACATTTTCTTTTGCCCAACTGACCATGCCTTTGGAAGCATCTACGTGTGTTACGCTGGCGCCTGCCTTTAAGGCGGCAACGGTTGCACCGCCGGTGTAGGCAAATAAATTGAGCACGCGAATCGGACGGTCTGCTTTTTGGATTAAATCTGAAAACCAGGTCCAGTTGACCGCTTGCTCCGGAAACAGTCCGGTGTGCTTAAAGCCCATCGGTTTGATGCAAAAACGCAAATCCTCAAAACCGATTTCCCAGCGTTCTTTCATCTTCTTGTTGTGAAATTCCCAGTGACCGCCGCCGGTGTTGGAGCGGTGATATACCGCGTCTGCTTTATCCCATAAAGGAGAGGTGCGCACCTCCCATACCGCCTGCGGGTCAGGGCGTCTTAAAATATATTTACCCCAACGCTCGAGCTTTTCGCCGTAAGCACTGTCAATCAATTCATAATCCAGCCATTTATCTGCTTTCCACATACTTTGTAACTCCTAAAATTACTAAAAATAATTATTCATAATATTATACCACTTTTTCTGCCTTTAAGTCAATACAAAAACCGCTTGTTTTCCATGTAAAAACAAGCGGTTTTTGAGGAGTAAGTATTTACATTTGAAGACGCAAATGATCAGCGAGCATTGCGATAAATTCCGAGTTGGTCGGTTTGCCTTTTTCGGCAGAGATGGTGTAGCCGAACAGCCGCTCCATCGTTTCTACATGGCCGCGGTTCCAAGCAACCTCGATGGCATGGCGAATGGCACGTTCAATGCGGCTCGGCGTAGTTTTATACATCTTTGCAAGGTCGGGATAAAGCTGTTTTGTGATGTGATTGATGACCTCGATGTTTTCAATCGCCATTAAAATCGCACTGCGGATGAATTGATAACCTTTGATATGGGCAGGAATGCCGATATCGTGAATGAGTGAGGTCACCGTGCGCTCCAAGTCTTTCGGCTTCAAGGCAGTATGAGCCGGTGCTTGCTTCGGTGTAGTCGGCGAGGATGGTTTCGATGGTGCTTGCATACCGGCCAGTTCAAAGATGCGCTCGGAGAGTGATTCCATTTCAAACGGTTTTAACATATAGTAAGCGCTACCGAGTTCCATGGCTTTCTGTGTGGCGTGCGGTTGGCTGACCGCAGAAAGCATCATGCACACCGGTTTCTTTTCGAGAGATGTGTTTCGGATTTTCTGCAATACACCCAAACCGTCGAGCTGCGGCATAATCATGTCCAAAAGCAGAACGTCCGGTTTTAAGTCACGTACCATTTCTACGGCTTCGTGTCCGTTGTAGGCAGTACCGCTGACATGGATACCGTCCACGGCGTCGAGATAGTTTTTGACGGATTTTACGAAATCCTCACTATCATCGGCCAATACTACTGAAATTTGCTTGTTCATTTTGATGTCCTCCTAAAATGTAAAATGTAAAATATTTCCAGTAAATTTATCATAGCACATAATTATCTAAAATGCAAGATGAAATTTACAATTTATGGAAAAAGTTGTAAAATGCACGGACAAAGCGCAGATGAAACATCGGTATATTTTTCTGCTTCGTCGATTATACTAAAACAGAAACTACCGAGGAGGAATGGCAATGTCCAAAAAAACAGCGTCGAAAAAACAGCAAAAACGAAAAACTGAGGCGCAGCGCGAACTGCTTGCGCAGATTTACCGTGCAAAATATGAGCTGGAATGTGCTATGCAAAATTTTTCGTTTGCAACAGACCCGACACTGGTGGATATGTACAGTTATCAAATCAAGGCTTGTCAGGCAAAGTATCAGTATTTAATGGAGCGCGCTAAGGCGGACAACCTTACGGATATTGGCAGTCTGCTTGCGTTTTCTTATTCCTGAGGGGGTGCATTATGAATTCCGGTACGGTGGCGGCTGTTTGTATTTTAGCGGTTGCAATTTATTTCTTTGTGTTTTCCTTTTCAAAAACTTTTGCTTTTGTATTGCGCTTTTTGCTTCGGGCAGGGTTGGGGATGTGCGCACTTTCCGCATTTAATCTGTTGGCTGCCGCTTATGGCATCAGCATCGGTTTAAATGCGTATACATTCGGATTGTGTGGCATGCTCGGTCTGCCCGGATACATACTTTTGTTGGGGATAAAACTTATTTGTTAAAGCAAGAAACGAGTTTTAAAATAATTTCACGCTCGGATGGCGGCATAGCGCTGATGTCTATACTGCAAGTAGAGCTTAATCCCAGAAGGTAATCTGTACTTACGTTTAAATAGCGAGCCAGTCCGACAAGACATTGCGCGTTCGGATAGCCTTTACCGAGTTCCCAGGCGTTGACGGCGGCGCGGGTTACGCCGATTTCGTGCGCGAGTGTGCTTTGGCTGATACCCAAATCTGTGCGCAAGTTTTTGAGTCTGTCTTTGAAATTTTCCATATAGAACACCTCATTATATAAATATAACTACACATATAATGCAAATAAATATTGACAAAGCTGCCTGAAAAAACTTGTGCTTGCACAAGTTTTTTCGTTATGTTATATTAGGCATTTTGCTTTAATTTCTCACTTTGGTCCGCCGTATTAAGTGCATCAATGAGTTCGTCCAAATCACCGTTGAGTACGGCTTCCAGACGGTGCAATGTCAAGCCGATGCGATGGTCGGTTACGCGACCTTGCGGGAAGTTGTAGGTGCGGATGCGCTCGCTTCGGTCACCGGTGCCGACTTGACTTTTTCTGTTTTGTGCGATTTCCGCATTTTGCTGCTCACACATTAAATCGTATAAACGGGAGCGCAGAATTTTAAGTGCCTTATCCTTGTTTTTGTGTTGTGATTTTTCATCCTGACAGGAAACCACCAAGCCGGTAGGTAAGTGGGTAACACGTACGGCGGAGTCAGTGGTGTTTACGCACTGGCCGCCGGGGCCGCCGGCGCGGAATACGTCAATTCTTAAATCATTCGGATTGATTTGGACTTCAACATCTTCTACTTCCGGAAGCACCGCTACGGTTACGGTGGAGGTGTGAATTCTGCCGCTGGATTCCGTGGCCGGCACGCGCTGTACGCGGTGTACGCCGCTTTCAAATTTGAGACGGCTGTATGCGCCTGCGCCTTCAATCATGAAAGAAACTTCTTTATAACCGCCGATGTCGGTTTCGTTAGAGTTCATCATATCAACCTTCCAACGCTTGGTTTCGGCATACATGCTGTACATACGTAATAGGCTGCCGGCAAAAAGTGCCGCTTCGTCGCCGCCGGCACCGCCGCGAATTTCGATGATAACGTTCTTTTCGTCATTCGGGTCTTTGGGCAAAAGCAAAATTTTAAGTTCATGCTCGCAGTCTTCGATGGCTTTTTTAGCCATGTCGATTTCTTCGCGCAGCATTTCTTCCATTTCCTTATCGTCGTTGTCTGCCAAAAGCTCCGTTGCTTCCGCAATTGTGTCCTTCGCAGCTTTGTACTCGCGGTATTTGTCTACGATGGGCGAGATGTCAGCATGCTCTTTGCAGTATTTGCGATAAGCATCATTGTCGGCGATTACGGCAGGGTCCATAATCTTTTTGCCGAGGTCTTCATATTTTTCTTCAATAAATGCAAGTTTGTCAAACATAAAAATTCCATAGCCTTTCAGCCCACAAATAGTAATCAAAACTATATACGCACATTTCGTGGGCGAAAGGCGTATAGCGGAGTATAACGTGATTTTTCACGTTATGCTCCTAGATATATTCACGCATCACGGATGCATTTATTAAAATCGGATTGCATTGCAAAACGACTTTGTCGCCGATGTCACCGTTTATATCGGTAATATCGACTACAATATTAAACATACTGATTCTGCCCAGTACGCGGCACGGTCTGTCGTTTACACTTACATATACGGCGTTGTCACGAAACAGCGACTTGACGCTAGCGAGTGTGTAGCGCAGGATGTCGGAAAAGCGGAAGGTGTCATTGACTTTGCTGACACCGAATCCGTCCATGTATCCGATGGGAACAATGCCGATTTTTGTAGGCCGTTTGGTTTTATAAGTGTTGGCATATCCGATGTTAAAGCCCTTGGGTAACCATTTGGCTTCGCAGATGCTGCTTTGCAGATATGCGATTTTGTGTAAATTTAAGTTGGTTGAAATCGGCAATCGGCCTAAAAAAGCGGAGCCTACGCGCACGGCATCCAAGTGGTATTGTGCAAATCGCAAAAAACCGCAGGAATTGCAGATGTGCCGCATGCCGGGATTTAAACCGTTTTCTTTTAAGGTTTGCGTTGCCTGCATAAAGCGGTTAAACTGCAATTCGGAATTTTTCTCATCGCCAAACGCATCGGATAAATGCGTAAATGTACCGGTGATTTCAATAAATTCCAAAGAATTCAGATTTGCGGCTGCATCGGCGGCGTCGGTGTAGAGAAAACCGAATCTGCCAAAGCCGGTGTCAATCGCCAGATGCGCTTTTGCTTTTTTGCCCACACGCTCTGCGGCCATATCTAATACCGAGCACGAATCGTACGAGCCGACCGCGCAGGTGATATCCAGTTTGATTGCCTCGGTTGCTTCTTCTATTTCACAGGTCGGAGAGAGGAGGAGGATTTCGCTTGTGATGCCGGATTCGCGCAGTGCGCGCGCCTCCTCAAAAAGGCATACGCAAAATGTATCTACGCCGTGCTCGGCGAGCAGATGTGCAAATGCGCACAAACCGAGCCCGTACCCGTTGCCCTTGAGCATCGCCATCAGACGCGTGTTTGTTTTTGCCGCCTCTGCTTGCAGCATGCGGATGTTTTCTATCAGCTTCTCTTTTTCAACGACCAGTTTTTTCATAACTTATTCCTTTGTTTTCTTTTCTTCGGCGGTTTTTGTAGCCGGTAGAAAATCCTTGTTTTTGCGCAAAAACAATCTTCTTCTCAATTCGCGGTAGGTGCGTTCGCCCTTTTCGATAAAGAAGTACATAAACGGATTGAATACGTAGTCGAGCGCGCCCACAAATTCAACCAAGCCGCCGCCTTTGGCCTGATCTTCTTCGTTGATAAATCCGATTTTGAAACGAAGAAGGCCTGCAAGTTGATTGCCCTTATTCAAGTCGCCGGAGACACCGCGGAAATCGTATACGTCGCAGTTGTTTTCCACAGCCCATTTCATCATTTCGTACTGCATCAAATAGTTCGGCATCATGTTTCTGTACTCGTTGGAACTTGCACCGTACAGATACCATACTTTGTTGCCGTACAAAATTGCAATCGCGCCGGAAACGAGAATGTCGTTATAATATATGAGATAGAGACGAAGCGCGTCACCCATTTCATCATACATTTTTTCAAAGTATTCCAAAGAACGCGGTAAAAAGCCGTCGCGCACACCGGTGACCATCATCACTTCGTGGAAGGCCTTTAAGTCTTCTCGTGTGCCGATTTTGGCATATACGCCTTTGCGCATTGCCACGCGTACATTGTAGCGTGTTTTGCTTTCGAAACTCATCAGGAGCTTGTCGTTGCCGTCGGTGTCTGTGCCGTCGAGACCGGAAACGTCCTTGCGGACAACAAATCTCGGCTGTACACCCTCAAAGTTTTTCGACTTGTTGAAGCGGAACTTCAAACCTTCCATAATCTTGCAGAATTTTTCGTCTGAAGCTTCCACGTCCGGGTCGATTTTAAGTACGTAACTTTTATGCTTTTTTGCAAGCTCGCGTGCGCCGTCGACCAATTCCTTAATGGTATCGGCATCGTAACGGTCACAAACCGGACCGCGCGGCGCATACATAATCGTAAGCGGGAAGAAGGGGATTTTGCGAATCAACAGCGACATCGAGCCTATGATGGAGCCGTCTTCGTTTTCTGCGATGAGAATTTCGTTTTTCCACATATCTTTTACTTTTGCCCAAGCCACGGACTGTAAAAAGTGACCTTCCTTGCGGCTTTGCAAAAACGCTTCGTATTCTTCATATCTTTCAGGTGTAAGCAGTTTCATATCTATCCTCCGTAATCGCCAAAATTTACATTTCTAAACAAACACATTTATATTATAACAAAAATCGCCTTGTGTCAATCCCTACATATGTATATCTTTGTGTACAAAAAGGCTATTGGATACGCACACAAAAAAGACTGTTTCGCAGGTAAACAATGACAAAAAACGCCTTCAACTGTATAGTAAAGGCGTTTTATATTTAATTATTTTCAGTTGGAGAATTTTCTTTTCTTTCCTTTTGGGGTTCTTCAAAGCTGGGTTCTGGTTGCACCAACTGTTTCGGCGCCAAACGCTCATTTACGCTTTCTCTTAAAAGGGCATAAGCAACCGACGCAATCGGTACGGCAACGACCATGCCGAGCATACCGAATATGCTACCGCCGACTAAGATGGACAAAAGCACCCAAATGGCCGGCAGGCCGATGGAGTCACCGACAACAAACGGGTAGATGAAGTTGCTTTCGATTTGCTGAATGACAATGGCCATAATTAAAAACACAAGCGCGTTTGCGGGATGAATCATCAAAAGTATAAAGACGCACGGGATGGTTGCAATAATCGGACCGAACATCGGGATTAAACCGCCGATGGCCATAATCACGGACAAAAGCAGCGCATACGGCATTTTAAACAGGCTTGCGGTGATAAAATACATGATGCCTAAAATCAAGGATTCCGTCAACTGTCCGACCACGAAGTTTTTAAAGATAGCATGTGTCTTTTCTGCAATATAATTGATGCGTGCAGTGCGCTTTTTACCGCAGTAGGCGAGGAGAGTGCGGTGTATTGCAGATAGTATTTTTTCTTTGCCAAACAGCATATAGAGCGCAAAGAAAATGCCCATCAGGAAGTTAAACAGACTGCTGGTAATGCCGACGGCAAAAGTGGCAACCTGCGGCGTGATGCCTGTTACGAGATTGCTGATATAGCCGATGAGCGACTGCCAATCTAAACGGAATAAAAGACCGTTTACGGAGATGTCGAACTTTTGCAAGAACTGTTCTATAGTGCGCTGCAGACCCGTCAGGTAGTACGGCATATTGGTTGCCAGCGTGCGTGCGCTTTCGCGCAGTTGCGGCACAATCAACAGCATTAAAAGCGTGATGCAAAGGCCGATGAGCACGATAGCCAAAATAACGCAGACGGCACGTTTGATTTTGCACCAGAATTTGAATCGGTTTAATTTATAAAGCAGGCGATTTTCAAGCGCGCTTACAACAATTCCGATTAAAAATGCCAGAAATAAGCCGATGATAAAGGGACTGAAAATCTGAAACAGCCAGGTCACCGCACCGACAACGGTTTTTAAATTTAAAAGCGCAAATGCAGTTGCTACCGCGGCAACAATGAGCCACACGGCCTGCTGAAGCGTTAAGTTCTTTTTAAACCCCTTTTTCTTTTGGTTTTGCATAATTTGCCTCCCGAATACAGTATTTCTGCCCTTATTTTACCATATGGGGAACAAAAAAACTACACAATTAAAAATATTTACAAAAAATTTTCATTTCGGGTATGGTAAAACTATTTTCAAAATGGTATAATAAACCTAAATGCATTTTGTTGAAAGAAGGATTTGCACCATGGGTTTATTGGAAAAGATTTTTGGAAATTATTCGGATAAAGAATTAAAACGCGTAAAGCCGATTGCGGACCGGGTTATGGCATTGGAAACGGAAATGTCGGGCCTCAGCGATACGGCGCTCAAGGCAAAGACGGAGGAGTTTCGTGACCGTTTGCAGATGGGTGAAACCTTAGATGAACTTTTACCGGAAGCCTTTGCCGTAGTGCGCGAGGCTGCATGGCGCGTGCTGGGTATGAAACATTTTTACGTACAGGTGCTCGGCGGTATCATCTTGCATCAGGGCAGAATTGCCGAAATGAAAACCGGTGAGGGTAAGACATTGGTTTCTACATTGCCTGCTTATTTGAATGCGCTTACGGGCAAGGGCGTGCATGTTGTAACGGTCAATGACTATCTTGCAAAGCGCGACAGCGAGTGGATGGGCAAGGTTTTCCGTTTTCTCGGTCTTACGGTTGGTTTGATTGTCCATGATTTGGACAACAAAGAACGTCAGGCGGCATACAATGCGGATATCACCTATGCAACCAATAACGAACTCGGATTTGACTATCTGCGTGACAATATGGTTGTATTTAAAGAGGAAATGACACAGCGCGGTCAGCATTACGCCATTGTCGATGAGGTAGACTCTATTTTAATCGACGAAGCGAGAACACCGCTGATTATTTCGGGTATGAGCGGCAAGTCTACGCAACTTTATCAGGTGGCCGACCAGTTTGCGCGCAGGCTTAAGGCGCTAGTGATTAAGGAAACCGATAAAAAATCCAATGCGCTAGACGATACGGACGCGGATTACATCGTGGATGAAAAGGCAAAGACGGCAACGCTGACACAAAGAGGTATCGCCAAGGCAGAGGCATTTTTTAACATTGAGAATTTGGCTGACCCGAATCACATGCAGATTAACCATCATATCAATCAGGCCATTAAGGCGCACGGCAATATGAAGCGTGACCGTGAATATGTGGTGCAAAACGGACAGGTTGTTATTGTGGATGAATTTACAGGACGTATTATGCCGGGCAGACGCTATTCCGACGGATTGCATCAGGCGATTGAAGCTAAGGAAAATGTGAAGGTGGAGCATGAAAGCAAAACGCTCGCCACAATTACATTTCAGAATTTCTTCCGTCTGTATACCAAACTTGCGGGTATGACCGGTACGGCGCAGACTGAAGAAGCGGAATTTCAGCAGATTTACGGGCTGGACGTTATTGTTGTGCCGACCAATAAAGAGATGCAACGCAAGGATTTAGAGGATGTAATCTACAAAAATGTAGAAGGCAAATACAGAGCGATTATTGAGCAGATTAAAGAATGCCACAAAAAGGGACAGCCGGTTTTGGTCGGCACGGTGTCGATTGAAAAATCGGAGCTGATTTCTAAACTTTTGTCCAGACAGGGTATTAAACACAATGTATTAAACGCCAAGCATCATGCTAAAGAAGCGGAGATTATTGCACAGGCAGGTAAGGTCGGCGCAGTAACGATTGCGACCAATATGGCGGGCCGCGGTACGGATATTATGCTTGGCGGTAATGCGGAATTTATGGCAAAAACCGAAATGACAAAGCAGGGGTTCAGCGATGAATTGATTGCGGAGTCTACGGGCTTTTCGGAAACGGATGATGCTGAAATTCTGCATGCAAGAGAAACCTTTAAAGAATTGCAGGCAAAATATAAAGAACAAATCCGTCCGGAAGCGGAAGCGGCTGCGGCGGCAGGCGGCCTGTACGTTATCGGTACGGAACGCCATGAATCCAGACGCGTAGACAATCAGCTTCGCGGTCGAAGCGGCAGACAAGGTGACCCGGGTGCATCGAAATTCTTTATTTCTATGGAAGATGACCTGATGCGTCTGTTTGGCTCGGATCGCTATACCTTGATGCTTGAAAAAATCGGATTAGAAGAAGATCAACCGATTGAAGCAAAGCTTTTGTCCGGCGCAATTGAAAACGCGCAAAAGCACGTAGAGGGCAGAAACTTTGATATCCGTAAGCATGTGCTTCAGTATGACGAGGTTATGAATGAACAGCGTAAGATGATATACACGCAGCGTCGCATGGTACTTGACGGAGAGGATATGCACGGCTATATTATGAAGATGCTTCATAATACCGTGGAGAGCGGTATTGAGATGTATGCGGTAAGTGACATTCCGGATGAGTGGGATTTACAAGGCCTTTCTGCATTTGCGACGGAGATGTACCAGGCAGCACCGGGCAGCATGCTGATGGAGTATGATGAACTCAACCGCACTACGAAAAAGGCGCTTAAAGAAAAACTCCTCGGTATTGCCGAAGAAAGAATGCGTGTCCAGCAAGCGGCTTTCGGCGATGCAATGGGGGAACTCGAACGCATGATGCTTTTGCGCGTGGTGGATACAAAGTGGATGGATCATATTGACGATATGGACCAGTTAAAACACGGTATCGGACTAAATGCTTATGCACAACGTGATCCGGTAGTGGAATACCGCCTGGTCGGCTCGGACATGTATGATGAGATGCTTGAAAATATTGCGCACGATACGATTAAATTCCTTTTGCGCGCCGCGCCTATGAATCAGAGCATGGAGCGCGAGCAGGTTGCAACGCCGTTGCAGGCAACGTTGGATGACGGAAGCAATGTTAAAAAGCCGGCACAGAAAAAAGAAAAAGTCGGCAGAAATGATCCATGTCCGTGCGGCAGTGGATTAAAGTACAAAAAATGCTGCGGTAAAGATGAATAAGAAAAAGATGACAGATTTATAAATCTGATGCCTTTTTATATATCCTTAGAATACAAAGACGGTGCAATGCCGTATTTCTTTTTAAAGGCTCTGCTAAAATAAAACGGATCCGCATAACCGACGGAGGCGGCAACTTCGTTGATTGGTATGTTGTTGCCGCTGTCAAGTATGGATTTTGCGTGCACAAGGCGTTTGTTTAGCACGTACGTTTGCGGCGCTACGCCGAAGTTTGCCAAAAAGATTTTACGAAAATATGTACCGGAAATGCCGCAGTAGGTATGAAGTGTGTTCGTGCGCAGATTTGCGTCGTACATATGTTTTTTCATATATTCTACACCAGGGGCGATTATAGTATATTTCTTTTTGTCGCTGTAATTTAAACTTTCGATGTTTTGCAAATAAGCAAGCAATTCGTAAAATATGGCATAGCATTTGTAGTGTTCTGCCTGACCGCCGTATTTCCATAAATCCGGCAAGTGATTTATAAATATATCCGCATCTGCAAAATTATCAAATGTGTAGATTGCCGGTTTTGCATCTGTTAAATCGGCTTCAAAGGAAATGGAAACATAACCGCATTCTTCTTCTGAAATGCGTTTTGCTGTGTAGGCTACGCCTTTTGGCAGAAATATGAGTGTGCCTGGGTTTACAGTAAACGTGCAGTTGCCAAAATCATAGTGTACGCTTCCGCTTGTGCGCAAGATAAATCCGTTGTTTTTTCGACTGTTTACAGTTGACGGCAATTTGGCTATGCTATGTCCTACGGATGTTATTTTTAAGTTCTTAATTTCACGAAACATCGAATCGCCTCTGTTTTGAAAATTCAATTTAACTTTAACACAAAATGCTAATAAAGGCAAGTTTATTATAAAAAAGTTTTGGAAAATCCATGTAGTTTTGCGAATTACATGTACATATTTGTCCGGCTTGCTATAATAGATGCTGTTGGGAGGCGATCAGATGGCGGTCAAATCAAACAGTATAGATATGATTCACGGCGGATTGTGGGGAAAAATTCTTAAATTTTCCTTGTTGTTTATGCTCACTTCTTTTTTGCAGCATTTGTACAGTGCGGCAGATATTATTGTGGTCAGCCGGTTTGCCGGTGAGCATGCACTTGCCGGTGTCGGTGTAAGCGGAAGTATTACAAATTTGTTTTTGAATTTTATATTAGGCTTTTCCGCGGGTGCAAGCATTGTGATCGGGCAGGCGCTTGGTGCAAGAGATGAGGAGAAAATCAGCCGTGCGGCGCATACCGCGATTTCGATAGCTGTATACGGCGGTTTGTTCATGATGCTTATGTGTCTTATTTTTGCAAAGCAGCTTCTGACTATGATGGACACACCGGAAAATGTTATGCCGCAAGCTACGGTGTATCTGCGCATTGTCGCCCTTGGATATATGCCGTCGCTCATTTACAATTTTGGTGCGGCAATCCTGCGCGCAAAAGGAGATACAAAGCGTGCGCTCTATGTTGTATCGATTTCCGGACTAATCAATGTGGGGCTTAATCTTCTGTTTGTCGTTGTGTTTAAGATGGAGGCGGCCGGTGTTGCACTGGCAACGATTATTTCTCAGATCTTTACTGCGGTGGTTATTTTGTATTATCTAAGTAAAGAAGAGGATCAAACGAAAATTTATATTCGAAAAATCCGTATATACACCGAACCGTTTTTAAATATCCTGAAGTTTGGTATTCCTTCTGCGATTCAAAGCGCGTTTTACACCGTTTCCAATCTGATTGTTCAATCGTCCATAAATACCTTTGGCTCGGCAGCTATTGCCGGCAGCGCGGCAACATCGAGTGTAACGGATTTTTATAACACGATGGTCAACAGCTTCTATCAGGGAAGTCTTGTGTTCTGCAGTCAGAATTTCGGAGCGAAAAATTTTGACCGCATTAAAAAGACGGTGAAGATCTGCATTACGTATGTACTTGCCCTCGGTGTCATTCAGGCGTTGATTACGACCTTTGCCGATGAATTTTTGCTCGGCATCTATATTGATGCAGCGAAAGAGCCGGAGGTAATGACGTGGGCGCTCAAAAAAATAAGCGTGCAAGGTTATTCGTACTTTTTGCTCGGTTTGATGAATATTATGACCGGTGCTTTGCGCGGCATGGGCGCGTCGGCACTCAATATGGTTATGGCAATTATAGGTGTGTGCGGTATCCGTATTGTCTGGATTGTTTTTGCGTTTCCGCTTTGGCATACATTTGAAGGCTTGTTTATGTGCTTCCCGCTTTCGTGGCTTGGTACATTTTGTATGCACTTTATTATGTATAGCGTTGTGTTTAAAAAAGAAAAGAAAAAACATCTTTTACAACAATAAAAATGAAGCTGCATATGCAGCTTCTTTTTTTATGCAAATATTACTTCGTTCATTTTTATGTCGTGCTCGTTGGCGGGCAGTACATCCACGAATTGAAATTCATAGCATATGCCGATTTTATACCCGTTCGTGCCGTGCAGCAGTCTATCGTAACAACCCATGCCAAAGCCAAGTCGGTTACCGTTTTTGTCAAAAGCAAGAGCGGGGACGATAAACAAATCCACATTGTTTGGACGTATGGTTTTGTTGCTGTCCGGCTCCGTGATGCCGAAATTGCCTTTTTTATATTTGCCGTTGTCTTGATATAACGTAATCTTTCCGCTTTTATCCGTGACCGGTAATACAATCGTTTTGCCGTCTTGAATGCATTTTGCAAGCAAGGGTGCGGTATCTACCTCTTTGTATGCAGAAAGATATAAACACACTGTTTTTGCGTTTTTGTATGCTTGGGTAATACACACCTTTTCGCATATGTTTTGTGCCGCGTGCTTTATTTGCGTTTCGCTCAATGCGCGACGTTTTTCTTTCATTTCTTTTCGGATGCTTTGTTTCATAATCTTCCTCAGTTGATGGCTAAATTGAAATATAAATCTGCATAGTTTTCGGGATAAAACATGGCAAATGGTTCGCCGTCCTCGTCGGGGAGTTTTGCTTCTGCCTTTTTTGCACCGAAATATTTGCAAAGTATCGAAAGCGCATCTGCGGTATCCATTGCATTTAAGCAAAGTTCGCTAACGGACAGCTTATCTTTTTGCATGTAAGCCATGCAAAATCCGACTCCGTTCTCGGTGCTTAGTCTATAATAACATTCTCCGTAGAGCGTTTCGATGTCCGTGAGCATCTGTGTGCTCCAGGCGGCAAGACGGGGAAATTGTTTTTGGCGTAATGTGCCATAGGCGTCAGGTGAAATTTTGCAGATGTTTATATTTGTGTGCGGATTGTTTTTTGCGGTTGTTACGGTTGTAAGCGGTGTCCCTGCGGTAAAACCGCGTTTTTCGTAGAATACAAACAGCGACGGTTTTGCCGGAACAAGTGCGAGAAAATCTATCTCGTGTTGCTCTACGCGTTTTTTTGCTTCTTCCAACATCTTTGTAGCCAATCCCATCCCGCGGGCTTCTTTTCTTGTGGCAACGGCATAGACGTATTCGCCTTTCTTATCGCCGAAAGACAGCGGGAGAAGCATCAGCATGGACAAAAGTTTATCTTCTTGTTTGTATACATATAAATACTGCGCAAAAAGAGCAAGGCAAGCATCTATATCTTCTTTTGCATCTCCAAAGGCCTCTTGCCATAAAGTAAGCACTTGCGTATAATCCTCTTTTGTATAGTTAACAAGCATCTTATTTCTCCGTAGCAACAAATTTTACTGCAATTTCAATGGGACGATAAGACAGTTTGGCTTTTCTTAACCCCTCGTCGCCGGCGTCGTCTTCGCGGTTGATATACATATAGCCGTCTGCATTGTGTAGCACGAATTGCTGATTAATCATAGGATACGCACCCTGTATGTCAGCAAAGGCCTTTTCGATATGCACAAGATAAGTGCTTTCGTTTAATCGGTCGCCGATGGAAAAAGCGATGACTTTGCCGCCGGTGCGGATCAGACCGCCGTCGAGTTTTAATGCGGAAAAGTTCTTTAATGCACAACGAACGGCGCAGGTTTCCTGGGCAAGGCTTTTGTCTTCTTCGCAAGCAGAAAGTGCACACCAATCGTTATGCATCTTTTTAACTTCATCGATGTTGTCGGTGTCTATACGTTCGTACGTCCAATCCGGATGATTTTCCCAAAAACGGTTGATGTGATTTCGTTTTGCGGCAAGCTTTTTGCCCTTGAGGGTGCGCAGGCTGTCCGCATCGTATATGTAGTCACCTGCATCGCGCACTTCGCGAAATTCAAACCTGCCCGGCCAAAGCGTTTCGAGTGTGTCTTTTTGCATAGCTGACAGGGAGTGGAAACGCAGCGCAATGCCATTATCTTTTGCATAGGCATCTAACTTTTCAAGTGCAGCGCGCATATCGCCTGCGCCGGCAGGGAACAGAAATGATGTTTTTTTCAAACCGGACTTGCAGTAAAAAATACCTTCTTCTGTGCAGATTTCTGTTTCAAATATCTGCCTCCAAATGTAGATGGTTGTGAAATTGTATTCGAGTGTCGGACAAGCGCAAACGGAAAAAATTGCATCCACATTCGCCTTGTCTTCGGTTGTCGGTACGTGAAAGTTTAACATATCTTTTTCCTTTCGACAAATTCTTCTCTAAACAGTATACCACTTTTTTGAAAAAATACAAGTCTAAAACATTACCGCATTGCATAAGCATTTACAAAACAATGCATGGGGGGAAGACCAATGGCGGGAAAAGGCGTAATTACAGTGCGTACGTATCTTGGGAACGAAGCTTTGCCGGTTGCGGATGCAGGCGTCCATATTGTAGAACGAAACGGGGATGCCGAAACGCTTCTTGCGTATCGAACAACAGACAGAAACGGACAGACGGCACCGGTGGAGATTGACACGCCGGATGCAAGTAATTCGCAATCTCCGGACGGTGGTGTGCCGTTTACAACTGTAGATATTCGTGTGCGACATCCAAAATATCACACGGTGTATGTGCACAATGTGCAGGTGTTTGCCGACACACTTACACGACTACCGGTGCAACTGATTCCGAACAGTGAACGTTTGCCGGGCGAAATGACAACGGAGCAGGTGTATATCACACCGCAGCAATTGTAACGGAGGTAGTTTATGGCGACAACGATTCCATACATTCCGAATACCATCACCGTGCATCTCGGGCCACCGGACTCGGATGCAAATAATGTAACCGTACCGTTTATCGACTACATAAAAAATGTTGCATCCAGTGAGATTTATCCGACTTGGAGTGAGGCGGCACTGGTTGCCAACATTTATGCGCAGATTTCCTACGCTTTAAATAAGGTTTATACGGAGTTTTACCCGAGCCGCGGTTATAATTTTGACATTACCAGTTCGACGGCGGTAGATCAGAAGTTCATTTACGGGCGTAATATTTTTGACAATATTGACCGTATTGTGGATGTGACCTTTAATGACTACATTCGCCGCATCGGTTTTATTGAGCCTTTGGCTGCAAAATACTGTAACGGTACAACAGTAACATGTAACGGACTTTCGCAGTGGGGAAGTGAGTATCTTGCGCGCGACGGGCTCGGTGCGATGGAAATTCTGTATAATTATTACGGGGATAATATTGAATTGGTAGTCAATGCACCGATTCGAAATCTGATGCGCTCTTATCCGGGCGCACCTTTGCAACGTGGCTCTACGGGGGAAAATGTGGTTGTCATTCAGCGTGAACTCAACCGCATTTCCAACAATTACCCGGCAATTCCGAAAATTGAAAATGTGGACGGCGTTTTCGGCGAGAGAACCGAGGCGGCGGTTCGTGCATTTCAACGGATATTTAATCTGACGCCGGACGGTGTTGTGGGTCGGGCGACGTGGTACAGACTCATCAATATCTATGTCGGGATTACGCGCCTTTCGGAACTCAATTCCGAAGGTCAACGCTATTCCGGCATCAGTTTGGAATATTCGGGAACGCTCTCACTTGGCGACAGGGGAGATGCAGTGCGTATTTTGCAGTATTTTCTGTCTGTCCTTTCTGCATTTGACCCATACATTCCGCCGGTAACCGTAGACGGTGTTTTCGGCCCTGCAACCCAGTCGGCAGTGGTGGCTTTTCAAAAAATCAATGGTCTTACACCGGACGGTGTGGTGGGCAATGCGACATGGAATGCCCTCTACAGTGAATACCGCGGAACCGTTATAAATGTGTTCGACGACAATCCTGCTTTTCGCATCAGTTTGGTGCCGGCACCGCAGGAAACCTTGCGCATCGGATCGCGCGGCGATACGGTGGAGGCTTTACAGGAATATTTAAATGCGCTTGCGCAAAACAGCGGCGGAGAAACGATACCGGCGGACGGCGTTTACGGCGCGCGTACTGCGCAGGCTGTACGCACTTTTCAGGCACAGGTTGGCTTACCACAGACAGGAGAGGTCGACCGAAGAACATGGGAAGCTGTTACGGCGGCCTATGTCGGCTTGGTTTCGCAGACACTTACCGGATCAATGCAGTATCCGGGGCGTGAACTATCTCTCGGGGACAGTGATTTTTAAGGGGGAAATTATGGTGAATCAAACGGATTTCGGTATGCCGGTATATAACCTTCAGCAGATGCTGCGCACGATTTTTCAGGTGCGCGGCATGGAGCCGGAGGTGATTGCGGACGGCTTTTTTAATGAAACGACACAAACCGCCGTGCAAAATTTTCAGCGCATGAAAAATATGGATGTTACGGGCGTGGTGGACAATGAAACATGGGATGCAATTGTACAGGAATATGATATTGCAATAATCGACGGTGGTGAACCGATTTCGGTACAACTGTTTACAAGAGAGGATTTTACCGTAGCAGACGGGGGGATGAAAATGCGCCTTCGCGTTTTGCAGGCGATGATGCAGGTCATGCAGGCGCGGTTTTCAAATTTGCCGCAGGTGGAGGTTACGGGCATGTATGATGCGCAGACAAGAGCGGCACTGGATACATACAGAATGCTATTTAATCTGCCGCAGGGTGCGCCGCTTGACAATCAGTTCTGGTATCAGTTTGCCAAGGCCTATGAAAGTGCGGTTTTACCGTATGATTTTGAAAATCCTCAAAATAACCGATATGACCCGAATGAGGCCAGACAGCAAATTGATTTGAGCGTGCGCAATGAAAACAGTATGCCGGAGGCCATGGGGGAAGAAATGCTGACGGCGCCGCAGGCGCAAATGGCAAATATGCCGATATTGGACAGTTATCAGACAATACGCGATGCACAGATGCAGGAACAGACGGTGCCGCAGATACAGCCTGTGCAGGAAACTGTACCGACCGTGCCGCAGACGCAACAAATGCGAGAAACACCGCCTGCAACACCGCAGATGCAAAGAAACGACGGCCGTACGCAACAACGTGCGCCGCTGAAGTGGAATTTTTAACGAAAAGAAAAGCGTGGAGAAATATCTCCACGCTTTTATAGGTTTTTTAGTTTACAATCACGGCTGCTTGCCGATGTAAGCCAGGATACCGCCGTCTACGTAAAGGATATGACCGTTTACGAAGTTGGATGCATCGGATGCAAGGAACACTGCCGGACCCATCAGGTCTTCCGGTGTACCCCATCTGGCTGCCGGTGTCTTAGCAATAATGAACTGGTCAAACGGATGTCTGGAGCCGTCAGCCTGTCTTTCACGAAGCGGAGCGGTCTGCGGGGTAGCGATGTAACCCGGGCCGATGCCGTTACACTGAATGTTTGCTTCACCGTATTCGGAGCAGATGTTACGTGTGAGCATCTTAAGACCGCCCTTTGCAGCTGCGTAAGCAGATACGGTTTCGCGGCCGAGCTCGCTCATCATGGAGCAGATGTTGATAATCTTACCATGACCTTTTTTAATCATGGACGGGATTACGGCTTTCGACATAATGAACGGACCGTTGAGGTCGATGTCGATAACTTTTCTGAAATCTTCGGCGCTCATTTCGCACATCGGGATGCGCTTAATGATACCTGCGTTGTTCACCAAAATGTCTACAACGCCGACTTCTTTTTCGATTTTTGCAATCGTTTCATTTACTTGCGCTTCGTTTGTAACGTCGCAAACATAGCCGTATGCTTCGATGCCGTCTGCCTTGTAAGCAGCGAGACCCTTATCTACGAGCTCTTGGTTGATGTCGTTAAAAACGATGGTTGCGCCAGCCTTAGCGTATGCGGAAGCAATTGCATAACCGATGCCGTAGGAAGCGCCGGTTACCATTGCAACCTTACCTTTTAAGGAAAAGCTGTTCATGATATCCATGGAAATATTCCTCCAATCAAATTTAATACAGTGACTATTTTAGCACATTTTGGGAGAGAATGCAACCATAAACAAGAAAAAAGATTGATATTTTTGTAGCAAGAACGGACAAAATTTGGGGCATGTGCATAGGATATAGCGAAACTAAAATATTAGGAGGTTTTTGAATGCAGGAAAATAACTTGTTTAACGAATGTGAAAACATGCCGTATGAAGATGCGGTATGCATCCATACGGATAAAATTTACGATCAGTGCAGAGATAAAGACTGTATCACGGATTTGCGCGTGTTTTTAACGCAGGAAGGGCAGGCACTTGTCAATGACGCCATCAATGTGCGTATTCGCAAGGCAGAGGTCATCTGGATTTATTCCGATGTGGAAAGCGTGCCGTTTCAGCGCGGCTATTACAGCGTGGATTTAAAATACTTTTTCAAAATTACCTTTGACGTGTTCACCGGTTGCGGTAAACCGTGCAAAATCAGCGGTCTTGCTACCTTTGATAAAAAGGTGATTTTGTTCGGTAGCGAAGGCAGTGCAAAGGTGTTCGGAACGAAGTATTCCGGCACGTGCTTTGATGCACAGAGTTGGAAAAAGACTAATATGCCGAAAGTTGTCGTTGAGGTTGTTGACCCGATTGCGCTCGGCGCAAAACTTGTTGAACCGCGTGAGGATTGCTGCAATTGCTGTGACAATATCGATTTGACAACGATTCCGGCGGATGTGTGCTCCGTTTTTGACAATGCTCTGGTGTTCGGCGGCAATGACAAGCGCATCTTAATTACTATCGGCGTGTTCTCTATCATCCGCTTAGAGCGCAGCGTGCAGCTTTTGATGCCGGCGTATGACTTCTGTGTGCCGGATAAGGAATGCGTAGCCGCAACAGAGGAAAATCCGTGCGAACTGTTTGACAGAATCGAGTTCCCGGTCGACGAGTTTTTCCCGCCGGTAAATATGGAATGCGACGATGACCGTCGCGGCGGTTGCTGCTGTGAAGATAAGGAATAAGTATAAAATAAAAGGCGCCCCATGGCGCCTTTTTGCGTCTGTTATACAATTGTACCGCCGCCGACAACAAAGTCGCCGTCATAGAATACACAGGCTTGTCCGGGGGAGATGGCACGCACCTTTTCGTCGAAATTTACCAATACGCCACCCTCTGCTGTCGGGGTGATTGTGGCTGGTGTTTCTTTTTGAGAATATCTTGTTTTTGCGCAAACGCGCATCGGCGCAGTTAGGTTTTCGATTTGAATCCAGTTGACATTCTGTACAAGACAGGTGTCCGTAAACAAATCTTCGCTTTTGCCGAGTGTAACCGTGCCGGTTTTTGCATCTTTTGCGGTTACAAATCTCGGTTCACCGAAGGTGATGCCGAGGCCTTTTCTTTGACCGATGGTATAATGAATAATGCCGCGGTGTTTGCCGAGTATATTGCCGTCTAAATCTAAATAATCGCCTTCTGCAAAGGTTTTGCCGGTTTGTTTTGTGATAAAGCCGGCATAATCGCCGTCGGGGATAAAACAAATGTCCTGGCTGTCTTTTTTGCGTGCGTTTATAAATCCGTTTTGCTCCGCGATATCGCGCACTTCGGCTTTGGTGTAACCGCCGAGCGGAAACAGCGTATGTGCCAGCGCGTGCTGACTTAAGCTGTACAATACATAGGTTTGGTCTTTGGTTAAATCCTTTGCTTTTTTTAAAAGATAACGTCCGCTTTCAGGGTTATATTCGATTTGCGCATAGTGACCTGTTGCAATCCCGTCATAGCCGTTTTCAAGGGCAAAATCGAGCATTTTTCCGAACTTGATACAGCGGTTGCATTCAATGCAGGGATTGGGTGTACGTGCGGCTTGGTATTCAGATATAAACTTATCCGCTACCGCATCTTTAAACTCTGCGCTTAAATTGAGTACGGTGTGGGAAATGCCGATTTTCTCCGCAACGGCTCGTGCGTCGTCTGCCTCGGTTTGCGGATGATTTTGCGTAAGGCAATCCAACAGTCTGAGTGTAACCGCACCGACGGTGTAGCCTTGCTGCAGCAAAAGATTTGCCGCGGCACTGCTGTCAACGCCGCCGCTCATGCCGACCAAAATGTTTTTCATACAAATCGCTCCTAGAAGAGTGCTTTAATACCAATTAAAATCAAAATGATACCGCCGATAATCTCCGCTTTCGAGCCGAGCTTGTCGCCGAATTTTCTGCCGAGTGCAAGTGCAATTAAACTGATTATAAATGTTGTAATGCCGATGAGCAAAAGTGCCGGCAATAATGCAGATACAGACAGACCGGCGGCAACAAAACTTACGCCGACAGCGAAAGCATCAATGCTTGTAGCAATCGCTTGCAGGATAAGTACGCGGTATGTAAATTCCTTTTTTTCACAATCGTCGGTGTCACATTCACATAAGCCGTCTTTGACCATTTTACCGCCGATAATGCCCAAAATAAGCAAGATTACAATGCCGGAATACTTTTCCATCAAGCCTGCAAACAGGGAGCCGGTAAAGTAGCCGAGCGCCGGCATCAGCGCCTGAAAAAAACCGAAAGCAAGTGCAGTAATCAGAAATTTAAATTTCGTTAATTTGGCATAAACCATACCGTTTGTCATCGATACAGCTGCCGCATCCATGCTCAGGCCGACACCGATACAAAAAATCTCAAGAAGTCCCATAAATACACCTCGTTTTAATTATGAATTCGATTGTAGCATAAAAAGCGTATTATTGCAATAGTTTATAATATTTTTATTGACTACTTTATTACTTTAGTAGTATAATAAACTAAATTGTTTATTATGTAACAATTTTGATTTTGCGCTTTGTTCCGAGCGCCCACCGCCGGTGCTACGGCGGCTACATGCGGAACAGAAAGGTAAGTGGTAAAAATGAAGAGAGTGTACAATTTTTCGGCAGGTCCGTCCATGCTTCCGGAGGCAGTCTTAAAAAAGGCTGCCGAGGAAATGCTCAATTACGGAGATTCCGGTATGAGCGTTATGGAAATGAGCCATCGTTCCAAGGTTTATGATGACATCATCAAAACGGCGGAAGCGGATTTAAGAGACCTTTTAAACATTCCGGACAATTACAAAGTGTTGTTCGTGCAGGGCGGTGCATCGAGCGTGTTTGCAATGGTGCCCTTAAACCTGATGACCAAAAACGGTAAGGCGGATTATGTGATTACCGGTCAGTGGTCTAAAAAGGCGTTCTCTGAAGCACAAAAGTACGGCAATCCGAGAAAGGTAGCTTCCAGCGAAGATGCGGTATTTAACTATATTCCGAAACTGGATAAGTCTATGTTTGACCCGGAGGCTGACTACGTACATATTACTTCTAACAATACAATTTTCGGTACAAAGTACAATGAACTGCCGGATACGGGAGATGTTCCGATTGTTACGGATATGTCCTCCTGCATTTTGTCTGAACCGGTAGATGTTTCCAAATACGGCATGATTTATTTCGGTGCGCAGAAAAACGTTGGTCCGGCAGGTGTAACGATTATTATCGTTCGCGAAGACTTAATCGGCAACGCTATGGATATTACACCGACGATGTTTAATCTGGAAACACATGCAAGCAACGATTCGCTCTACAACACACCGCCGTGTTATTCTATTTATGTATGCGGTCTTGTGTTTAAGTACTTAAAGTCCGTTGGCGGCGTTGAAAAGATGTATGAACTCAATAAGCAAAAGGCTAAGATTCTCTACGATTTCTTAGACAGCAGCGAAATGTTTAGAGGTACGGTTGTAAAAGAAGACCGTTCGCTCATGAACGTGCCGTTCGTAACCGATGACGATGAACTCGACGCGAAATTTATTAAGGAAGCTGCTGCGGCAGGTTTTGTGAATCTGAAAGGTCACAGAGTTGTCGGCGGTATGCGTGCAAGCATCTATAATGCTATGCCGATTGAAGGCGTACAGGCGCTTGTAGAATTCATGAAGAAGTTCGAAGCTGAGAACAAATAAGGGGGAGGCCGTAATTATGTATAACATTTTAACCTTAAATAAAATTGCTAAGTGCGGTCTTGACCAGCTCAATCCGAAAACCTATACGGTAACGGATGATGCGACGAAGCCGGCAGACGGCATTATTCTCAGAAGTTTTTCTATGCACGAAATGGAACTGCCGGAAGGTGTTAAGGCAGTTGCCAGAGCCGGTGCAGGCGTAAACAACATTCCGATTGACCGTTGCACGGAAAACGGTGTGGTTGTATTTAACACACCGGGTGCGAATGCCAATGCGGTAAAGGAACTTACGATTGCCGGTCTTTTCCTGGCATCGCGTGATATTGTGGGCGGTATTGAGTGGGCGAAAACACTCAGTGAAGAAAACGGCGATGTTGCAAAGCAGGTTGAAAAGGGCAAGAGCGCTTTTGTTGGTCCGGAAATCGAAGGTAAAACCCTCGGCGTTATTGGCCTTGGTGCGATTGGTGTTATGGTCGCAAATACAGCCATCAGTCTCGGTATGAAGGTAATCGGTTATGACCCGTATCTTTCGGTGGATGCGGCATGGAAGCTTTCCAGAAATGCCATTAAAGCAACCGAGATTAAAGATATTTACGCAAACTGTGATTACATTACATTGCATTTACCGCTCAACGACGGCACACGCGCTATGATCAATACGGAAGCGTTTGACCAGATGAAGAAAGGTGTTCGTCTCTTAAACTTCTCCAGAGCAGCGCTCGTAGATACAGATGCTTTAAAGCGTGCTCTCTTTGACGGCACGGTAGCAAAGTATGTGGTAGACTTCCCGGATGCAGATGTGATCGGTCTTAAAAATGTTGTGCCGATTCCACATCTTGGCGCATCCACACCGGAGTCGGAAGACAACTGTGCAATTATGGCGGCAAAGGAACTAGCAGATTACCTTGAAAACGGCAATATTACAAATTCCGTAAACCTGCCGAATTGTGCAATGGAAAGAGAGACGGATGTTCGCGTAACTATCATTCACAAAAATGTACCGAACATGCTCAACGGTTTTTCTAATGTCCTCTCTGCAAAGGGAATTAACATTGCGCATATGATGAACAAAAGCAAAAAAGACTACGCATACACTATTATGGATATTGATGCAGATATCACAGATGAACAGGTAGCTGCAATTGAAAACCTTGCTGATGTGCTCAAGGTTCGCGTAATTCGATAATTTACAGTTAAAAGAAAAGGCATATGTGGCTATGGCCACATATGCCTTTTGAATTATTATTGTACCTGTACACGGATAATCGCGTTGTTACTACGCTCAAACGGTTCGTTAAATACCATCTGTCCGAAGGCTTCTGATTTTTCGCCTTCGATTAAAAACATGACTTTGGATACGTTGTCGAGTTCTGTGAGCGTATAGACAATGGAATCAATCAATAAAGTTTCCGAAGAACTGCCTTCCGGTTTCTTATCAATAAAGTCGCGCGAAAGATTTACGTAGCAGATACCTTCTTTCGTTTCGCAGGAAAGAACTTTTGTGGAAGCGGGAATCAGCGACATTGCATCCGGTATGGTTGTGCCTTTAATCAGTTCATTTAAAATTGTAAGTTCATTGATTTTGTCACCATCTACCTGCAATGCGCGATCTTCTGCAATCAGCACATGTTCGGTTCCGCGACCGGCAAAGTAAAGGCGAAGTGTTTTTTGTGTGCGGACTTCAGACGGATCGGAGGCGTTTACAATATCCTCTTTGCCAAGTGCACCGAGTGCGATTTTGCCTTGTCCGATGATTTCTTTGCCGTTTACGTGTACGGCAACCTTGTCGACCTTTTCGGTATCACAAAGGGTTAATACAACAGTGCATACGGCTAAATTGTTTTCCAAATCCGTTGCGTTGTAAAAAGCAGAGGAAAAATCAACGGTGGCAATTTTGTTTTCGTTGATTGTAAGCGCATTTACTTTGGTGTCAGTCGGAATTGCACGCTTGTTTACCACGGCATCTTTCGGGCCGGTAATGAGTGCGTCACAAAGGAGTCTTAACAGCACTTCATCGTTTGCTTCTGCGTGTGCATCGACTTCAATTGCGCGGACTTCTTTAGAAAAGTTTGAACCGGTGGAGTCTAAAAAGTATAAAGTAAAATTCTGCTTTGGTGCGTCTGCAGGACGTAAAAGGAAGAATGCCGCAACGACCAAGGCGGCAACCAATATAATAATGCAGATTGCACTGATTACGTTTTTTGATGTTTTTGTATGGTGCATAACCTCACCAACCTTTCGACAACAATATTGTAGCATATAAAAGTTACAAAACTGTTAAATCTGAAAAATTACTTGCCGGAATACGGTAATACAATAATAAACTTACTGCCGACACCTTCGCTGCTGATAAGCTCGATATGTCCGCCGTGTGCCATGATGGCTTCGTTTGCGATGGATAGGCCGAGGCCTGTACCGCCGGTATCACGCGCTCTCGCGCGATCTACGCGGTAGAAACGGTCAAAAATCAGACCTTCCTGGTCCTTTGGAATACCGATGCCGTTATCCTCGATTTCGATGATAATTCTTGTAATATCACCGCTTAGGGAGAATTGTACAAATCCGTCCTCGTTGGTATATTTGATGCTGTTGTCTGCGATGTTGTAGACAGCCTCATAGAGTTTATCATAATCGGCAAGCATTTGCAGATGATGATCGTCGTCTGACGGCGTGAAGGACAGATTGATATTTTTCTCGCGTGCCAACGGCGTCAGTTTCTTTACAATCGAAACAATCATATTGTGCAAATCTACCGTGGTAAAATCGTTTCTTACGACTTGCGAGTCACTCTTTGTCATGGTCAGCAGTTTATCAATAATGCGGTTGAGTCTGTCGATTTCGCCCGTAATATCTTCTAAAAACTCCGAGGCCATTTCGATATTGCCACCATTTGCCAGCGCGGATTGTGCCGAATCACAGGAAAGACGGATTGTAGCCAATGGCGTTTTAAGTTCGTGCGACGCATCAGATACAAATTGTTTGCGTTTGTCCTCTAACAGCGTAAGCTTTCCGGACATGTTGTTAAATGATTCGCCCAGTCGCGCAATTTCATCGTGACCGAGCACCTCGACCTTTTGGTTAAAATCGCCTTCCGAGATTTCTTCTACGGCTTTGGTAAGTTTAATCAGCGGCGATGTGATTACGTTGGCCAAAAGGAAGCTTAAAAGCGCCATAAGTAAACTTGCAACAACGGAGAGCATCATCAATGTCGAGCGGATATCGCTTAGATACGCATCAGCATCCGTCAGCGATTTTTTTAAGAAGACAAATCCGATGGACGCGCCGCCTTTGGTGACGGGAAGCGCTGCCTCGATGCTGTGGGTACCGCTGTCATTTTCGGTTACGGCCCAGGAACTGATGCCGGTGTTGGCTTCACTGATGACCTTGGTTGCGGAGACATAGAATTTACCGGTTAAATTCGCCTCTGGACTGTTGTCGTAGCACACATAAGACTGTGTGTCTAAAATCAGTACGCGTACCGGCTCATCAAAAATGTCGCCGGAGATGTTAAATTTGCCGACCTCCATAGAGCCTTGTGCGGCAATGTCTGCAACGATATTGGCTTTGGCAAGCAAATCCATGCGCTCACGGTCATAAAAATAATCCTTGAGGGCGGAGAGAATATAGATGCTGACCAAAAACATCATTAGAAAAGAAATCATTACATACGCTAGTGCCGTCTTCCAGCGCAGGGAAGAGCGACGGATGCGATTATTGAATATTTTTATAATAGTAACCAACTCCCCATTTTGTGTGGATATACTTCGGTTCTGCGGCATCCGGTTCAATCTTTTCGCGCAGACGGCGGACGTGTACATCTACGGTGCGAATATCACCCGGATAGTCATATCCCCAAACGATATCTAAAAGATTGTCGCGGCTGTATACTTTGTTGGGATTTGAGATAAACAAATCCATTAAGTCAAACTCTTTGCTGGTCAGATTGACTTCGCGACCTGCAACGATGACGCGGCGCTGATTGTAATCAATTTTAATATCCCCGTTGTCGGCAGATGTCGCTTCGGCAGTTGCATTTACATGTGCTTGACGGCGCAAAATGGCTTTGACGCGCGCTTTTAATTCCAGAACGTTAAACGGCTTGGTCATATAATCGTCTGCGCCGTATTCGAGGCCCATGATTTTGTCCATATCCTCGCTTTTTGCCGTAAGCATAATAATCGGCACGTTGGAAAATTCGCGGATTTTCTGGCAAGCTTCCAGACCATCAATTTTTGGTAGCATTAAATCCAGAATAATTAAATTTATGCTTTTGTCCTTTGCCATTTTAACGGCCTCTTCGCCGTCGTAGGCGACTTCACAAGTGTAGCCGTCCTGTTCTAAATTGAACTTGATGCCTTTGACGAGCAATTTTTCATCGTCTACGATTAAAATCTTCATACCGCAGCGCTCCTTAACTATTTCATAGATAATTTATTTTAACACATTTTTGAGAAAAGGGCAATAAGAAAATAAATTTCAAGTCCCACCAATAGAATAAAAAAAGGGGTATCCTTTCGGATACCCTCTTTTTTATGGTGCGAGTGATGGGACGCATATTGCTGCGCAATTTGCCTTGCTTGCCGACCCAAGCCTGCGGCTTCGGT
>JAZRUW010000027.1:0-66209 GCA_045652745.1 Clostridia bacterium | reverse complement strand
GTTACCATTATTGGTGCATGTCGCAAATCGTGCGGTTTCACCTTTTGTAAATGCAACGCTGTACAAAATGGCAATTTCATCAACCGGCTTGTCGAATTCCACATTGATTTGTGCCACATCCTCTTCCAGCGTAATGGTTTTCAAAAGCTTGAGATTTCTGTCCGACTTTAAAAAATCAATTTGTTGGTCTATATAAGATTTAGCAACCCTGTTTTGCACAGGATTTGTGCTTGTGTCAGACATTTCCGAATCAATTACAATTTCTTTCGGGTTGCTTTCTTCCAAATCAATAACTGCATCTGCAATGTCGTTTATATGTTCTGCTAAAACTTCATCTACACCATCGGTTTTGGGCGTCCAAATATCTTTTAGCATTTTTAAATTTCACCTTCAATCAATTTTATTTATAAATCAATTTCTTCTACGATATTATGAACAATAGTTCCATAAATTTTTATATTGTTAAATTTGAGTCGCATATCAGAACCTATATTTTCTTCCACAAGAGAAATAGTAAAACTAATTATATCGTTTGGAAGAACATCAATAATTTGGGAAATGTTGTTTGCTTCTCCAACTCCTGTAATTTTTCCGCTACTGTAAACTGTTTCCCCATTTTTTCTAATGCTTACAGTTATATCCAAATATGAATATACCGCAACATCAAAACTAATTTTTATTGTCCCTGCCTTTGTTATTTTTAATGTTTTTGGAATATGTACAATTTTGTTTGGATAATCCGTTGCGTTTGCTGAAAAAGTATAAGAAGAAGAATACAATAATTCACTCGAAGAAACAACTCTATAACTATTTTCATAATTTTTGTTTATCAATTTGTCTATCGGAATAAAATCGTTAGTGCCAAGAGAACTATTTACTGCATATTTTGTTATTGCTTCTGGCATATTAACTCAACTCCTTTGTATATCCATTTTCGGAAAATGTAATCGTTTGGTTTATGGTTTTTTCACCCACGAACTTTTTAAATATTTTATTTCCTGAAAATGTAATTGTTTCCGTTTCGCCTTTGTCATTTATCTTTGTTATTGTGTCTCCAAATGTAACATCTTCTATTTGATAACCTTGCATCGCCATAAGATTTTTACGATTTATTTCGGTTCCCGCCTGCTCGGCGGTCTTATCTATGAATTCTTTCACTTTTCGTTTACCTCCCCGCACTGGAATGTGCCGCACTGTCGATAGCGTAAAATCATATCATCAAGCATTATTTCGACATCATACAATATCTTTTCAAGCGCGTTTATGTTCTTGTAATGATATGCAGCAGTCGGTGTATCCGGCGTATCCGCATAAACAAAAAACGCCCCTCTAAGAACGTCAAGATTGTCAAGTAGTCGCTGGAATTCTGCCACAGCAAACATATCCGCATACGTCCACGATTTATTTACAATCGGAGCACATTGATACGCCTCTGCATTCAAAAGCCGCCACAGTTCTGCTTGCTTGTTTTCGATACGATTTAATGTATTGACAGTAAGCATGCCGAGCTCCAGTGTTACGATTTCCGAATCCGTTAAGGCGATACCTTTCTGCACCTTATTGGTACGAATGCTTTTTGCCGCTTCCACATCGGCCAACGTTCTGTTGAATATCATTTCAGCTCCGCCTCCTTGATAATAATACCACCGTTAAGGCTGAAAGTTTCCTTGATAACTCTGCCGCTAACATTGCCCAGGTATTCTGTTTCGCACTCAATCACATCGCCCACATTGACCGGCGTTTCATAGGTAACTACATAAGGCGTTGTCCCGCCATACTTCACTGTGCCATATTTTACGCCGCCGTACTTTGCCCGGGTGCCTCCGGTTACGTTCTTCCCCTCACGAATTTTGAGATTCGTCTGCTGCTTTTTCATATACCAAGCATAACAACGCTCCAGTACGGCATTAACATTGGCAGCCGACACAAGTGTTGCACCCTCTACGGCTACAATCTTTTCAATCTCACTTGCCAATACAATAGGGTTATTTTTTCTGTACAGTGTTGTTGTATGCTCGTATCCGTAGCCAACCAAGCGAAAATCCAAGCCGTAGGCATTGACAATCGCATAGTTGTGTCCGCTTTGTACGATTTCACCGCTGCCGGCACAATATAAATCATGCAAAGGCTCAGAAAACTTGACCAGGATATTTTTACCCAATCCGCTTTCTTCGGCATTGTACGCGGAAATGCGGTTATCATTCACAACTGATTTCGCTACATACTGGTGCGCCATCACCTCAACGCCGGTTGTGGTTTTCTCTGCGCTGAAATTTTGCCCTTGCATAATACGGCGCAAAGGTACAATCTGCGTCACTTCATCAGATAATGCATAAACCTCAACCACATCAGAATTTGCTGTGCCGATTACTGCGCCAACGGCAAAAGAAACCTGCATCGTAGCTTCTCTGCAGGTTGTATACGGAATGTAGCCGGATACCTTTATACCTTTGAATACTTCGGAAAGACGATAAGGCACCTTCGCACACGCGAAGATTTCATTGTACAGCTCCGCGACATCTTTGTCGACATACACACCGCCGGGAAAAGGTATATCTTCCATAAGTCCGATATAGTCCTCTGTCTGTACTTCCCAAAGTCTTTTAGTCTTGCGTTTGGAATCTTTCACAAAAACGGTTGCGCGCAGCATTCCGTTAAAATATACAGACAATGGTTGGTTGTCCTGGAAGGAGTATTCCATGTCGCTTTTGCTGTCAAGCGTAAAGTCGCAAGTATTGATGCTGATTTCGCTTGATAGTGGGTTCATTTCCTGTATCAGCTTAACATTTCGCAGCTCATTGCCATAGAAATGCGTTCCGTATCCATAATCAATTACGCGCAACTTTAGACGGTTATAAGGCATATTTATTCTGCGGAAGGTTATGACCACCTTGTCATAGTTTTCGACCTGCTGACGGCAAAAATAATACGCACTATCCGGTTCAAAATCGAGGTTGTACAAAAGCTCGGCGCCTCTGTACCATTTCATATTGAGCGCTGTACAGTATATACCGTTGTATTCATCAAAGGTCAACGTGATTCCCTGCGAAGAATACTGCCCAGCAGATGTAAGCGTCAGCACAATCGGCAAAGCAAACACGCCCACACCATCTGAAACCTGTACACTCCACAATCCCATATTCTCATTGTCAAGCGCGGCAGGGAGCACCGATGCGCTCCCATCCAGAGCCGTTTGATACAATTCGCACGGATTGCCGAAATTTACAAAGCGGAGATTGTTTCGCTGCAACTGCTGCAGGTCAACAAACTCCGCTTTCTCCGTTGCCTCCGGGACAAAGCTTTCCTTTGCACCCGGGGCCACATCGTTATATTTGATTGCTACACCTTTATTCATCATACCGGCAGCACCTGCGCTTCCATAGGTACGATGTTCAAACTGAATTCGCCCCAATATTTTTTGCCGGTTTCCGGGTCAACTCTTTCGAGTTTTCTTTCTCCCTGCGAAACATACGCATCATATTCCAGGTAATCCTGCAGGTGTACAAGTTTAACTTTCATACCGTTATACCGTGGCTGGTAAGTGTATTGGTACAGCTCATCGTACTCTGCATCCTTTCCGTTGCGTCGCTTGAATGTAACTTTGTGCCCGATAAAGGTGCCGAGCGGGTCGAGTGTCATAGGTGCTCCGATGGCCAGCGTTCGCCCAGTATTGTCAGAATAAAGGATATTAAAGTTTTCCGTTATTTCCTTAATAACCACATCATAATTTCTTCCATCCAATGTAACAATGTCCATCAAACCATCACCAACCTTGTCCCGATTCTGCGCGTTTCTTTTTTGCCCTGCTCTACAACTGCGCGACCAAATTCACGACCGTCCACTTCGAGGATAACGGTCGTACCTCCACCGCCATTACGCGCGGCGATTCGATCCGCAAGCATATCCATCCACCCGGTATTGCTTTCAAGCGGAAGAACTGCTTCTTTACCGGCCTCACCGATCAACGCTGTAGTCGGATAGGAGACAACACCGCCTTTTGCAAGCGCAGGCAGTGCAAGCGAAGCTCCACCGGTATATGGCGACAATGCAATTCCCGCAATGGTGAGACCCACCAAAACGCCGCCCGTAATTATGGTTGCCTTGTTTTCGTTCCAAAATGTAGCTACTTTTTCCCCTGTTGCTTTCATAAAATTCTTGAAATTTTCCCACGCCGAAGCAAGCGCACTACCAAAATTGGTGGCTATGTTTTTTGCTGTATTAGAAATATTTTCTGCAACATTCATGCCCCAGGCAGCGAATCCAACTGATGTAGTATTAATAAAGCTCGTGATATTTTTTCTGCAAGATTCAAAAGCGCTGTATATATTCTTGGCAACAACATTGGCTGTATTTATAGCGTTTGTTTGAACATTTTTAGCCCAAGAAGCAAAATTCGCCTTTGTTTGTGTCGCAAAATTTTCGATATTCAGCGCTCCGCTGCTCATTGCACTGGAAATATGAGCGCGAATACTAGGCATTGCCGTTGCGGTAACGATGTCGAATGAATACATATTGTCTGCGGCGCTTTGAATCGCCGGCACAAGTCCCTCGGTGCTATGCTTAGCTAAGTCCAATGCCGGACTCAATGCGTATGACGCTTCTGTTGCTTTGTTCACAACCGGCGTGAAAGCACTTGCACTTGACGTAGCAAAATCTAATTCCGGATAAAAATCGAGAACCGCGTCAGTTGCCGTTTGAAAAGCCGGGGTAAACTCAAGTCCCGATTGAGTCAAACCATCCAATGCCGGAACAAGTCCGTAAGCAAACGCCGGTACAAGCGAAAAAGCATATGATAACCCTCTCACCGCCTCGGTTTCCGTTTGTGTTTTTTGTGTTTGGGTATCTAATGCGTTGTCCTTTTTCTTGAACCATCCAAGCAAGTTTCCGATTTTAGATATTACGCCAGCTATTCCCAAGCCGAGCGCGCCCAAGCCTGCAATTTCCAACGCTGTCTTAATACTCTCTTGGTTTTCCAGCACCCACCTTTCAAAGCTGTGCAAGTTTTCCATGTCAGAATCATTTAGCAAACTCTCCAGGTCATCAAAACCATTTTGGATGCCGCTTAAATTTACGGTTCCAGCAGATTTGTCACTTTGCAAAACGTCCAAGTCATCAAAAGACGCTAGTTGTTTATGTGCTTCTTTGGCAGATTTCGAAACATTTTCATATGCTTGCGCTTGCCGATTAAGTGCTTTAGCGCTTGCTATCGTCTGCTTAAGGGTCTTGCCTCCCATCGCGCTAAAAAACGTCGCGACATATAAAGCTGCAAGCGTAAGCCACTTCATCAAAGTTTGCAGCGCTGGCAATATTGCTTGATATATAGGTTCTGCGACCGTCCATAAGGCTGCTTGCAACGAATAAACAGAGTTTCTGAACTGTTCGTTCGACATCAGCGCCGAACCTATTGTCTGCCGCAAAGCCGTAAAACCTTTGGTTATCGCAGAGAAAACAAGCGCTCCTTTTGCGAGTTGATACAGTTTTGACCCCATCTTCCCAAAGGAGCCGCTCACACGCGAGGCTTGTTTGTTAGTATTATTTAGACCATTTTCGAGTTTTTGTTCTGAAATTTTCGCTTTGGTAGTCAGTTCACCTAGTCTGCCTTCCGCTGCAGAAAGTTTATCCTGTACCTTTTCAATTTCAGCTTGCGTCGCTGCTCCGGTTGCATTTTTTAACGCCGCCCCTAACTCGTCAGCTTTTTTTCTGTTTGTTTCAAGCTTTGGTTCCAATTCGTCTAACTTCGCATTTAACGCCTCAAATTCCGCTTTTTCCGCGGCCGTAAACACTATTTCCCCTGTGTCCGGAGCCTTAAATGCATTAGCCTGTAAATGGTCTAATTGTGCATACAACTGTTCGATTTCGCTTTTTGCTTTTTCGACACTCGCACACGCCTTATCTAATTCTGTCTGTATTTTTCCAACGCCTTTATCGTTGATTATAATTTCCCCACTCTCGAGCTGCGCAAGCTGTTCTTTTAACTCTTTGACTTTTATTGATTGCCGTGCCACTTCTGCGGTTGCCTTTTTATAGTTGCTCGCAAGCTGAGCTGTCTTTACATCACCTTGCTTTAACGCCCTTGAAATTCGATCGCCTAAACTTTTGAACGCTTTCTCCGTCTCAGTGGCCGCACTTTTCATATCGCCGATTCCGTTTTTTATACCGGTCTCGTCTATTTCGGTTTCGAGAATAATTGCGCCATCTGCTCCTCTTTTTGCCATTAAATCACCGCCTTTTGACACAAAAAAACCACGCTTCTTTGGAAACGCGGTTTTAGTTATTAAAATGTATTATTTTGATTGATAGCAATATATTCCGCCAACAGATACGGGACGGATACTTGATCACCTAAGACTGTTTGGTATTGCTTGATGCCATTCATTTCGCCGTACATTGTTATGGTATCTTTCTCTAATATTCTGATTTCATTCTCATTTTTTCTTTTATAATCAATATATAAAACACTATCCTCATTCGCGTTTCGCGCCACGTTCACTCTTAAAGTTACGTCGCGCCCGCTCTCTTGAATCTGGATGACTTCTCCGTGAAAAACAACTCTCCGCCCTGTATAAACGTTCGGATTCCTTGCTACATCATCATATGAAATAGCCGTACAACTTGCCTTATATTCATCCTCGCTCACTGCCGTGTTCGCGATGTTGTCTTTTTGTATGTCTAAATTATCGGATTGGGGATAAAAAGCAAAAATTACAATCAATACCATAAACCAAAACCAACACCGATTATAAAACGGCTGGGCGTGTTTCTTATTGCATTGCGGACATCTTTTTACTTTTTTGGAATATCTGGTTCCACATTGCGAACAATATATCAAATTTTTTTCTAAAGGAATGTTATTGGTATTATTAAGTTCCGGCGAACCATAAGCACCCATTTTTGTAGCCTCCTATTTTCACTTGACCAATTCAATACAAACATTATATGTCAATTACGATGCATTGTCAAGAATCAGCATTTACCCCCAAAATGTTATCTAGGAACTTCGCCTCGTTCGAATTGAGAGTTTTTTCCAAATCCACCAAAGAGCGATTGTTTTGGTAAAATGCCCTTTCCCATGCTTCGAGTTTTTTATTATGCTTAAGTTTGTATCGTATTTCCAGTACCGTTTTGAAAGTGCCGGAAGGCTCGTGATTGTACAAATCGCCCAAGAACGTCCACCAATGCATATAAGACAATCGCACATCTCTATCTTTTGCGACATTTAAACTTTCAACAATCATTTCGATATCCTGCAAAAGAGATATGTAGATTTCCGTACCACTGTCTGAGTTCTTTTCCTCTTTGCCTCTGTCTATAAAATATTTGATAAACTCGCAAGCCTCTCTGTACCTCTCCGCGCTCTCAAATACAGCTTCGTAGTCTGGAAACAAAATTATAATAGAGCCTATCCACTTTTGATTTTGGCTTAAATTTTCGTCATTCATAAGGCAGACTATCCGATATGCCTCATACCAATTTCCCTCATTGCGCAATGCATATTCCTTGTTCTGTAAAATTGCCTTTGTCGGCGGTTTTTTAATCATGCAAATATTCCTTTATATGTTCGTTCAATTTTTCGTTCGCATCAGAAATATTTTTTTCAATAACGGGGGCGATCGCCTCAAAAAACGTTGTGATGAAATATTTTCCGTTGACGATGGCTAAAGGACTGCAATATTTAAATACTTTATCGCTGATTTTATTACCAAAAGCGTAATCCACCTCATCATAAATAACTTTATTTGTCTCTTTTATAAGGCTAAGATAGTTTTCCGCCTTATCTTTGTTCTTTACCGCTTTTCTTTGCCCGATGTTGCGAATTTTCTTTTCTACCCTTTTTTCCACTTCAAAAAATCTAATCAACAAATCAGGGTCCGTAGGATTAAAATAAATCGTTACAGTCTCATCTTTATCCTCGAAATATATTTCAAATGGTTCTAAGACGTTCTTGATACTTAGTTTACTGCTCATCTTTCTTTCTCCTTTTTTTAAAAATTAAGGGCGGCATCTTTCAGCCGCCCCATATTTTTATTCAGTCTCTGCTGTCGTAGACACTTCCGAAAAAGTAGGAACGCCATTCGCAATTGTAGCCTTTCCTCTTACGCTATCGTTAGAATAGCTGATTTCGATTGGCATATCAACATATGCACTACCGCCAATGCTCGTGACATTGATGGTACAGTTTTTCTGGACTTCCGCCTCAAAAGCCTTGCTTGTGTCAGCATCAATATATGCATACACAATCATAACCTCAAACTGCGAAAGCAATTCGGGTTTCTTGTTTAACCAAATCTCGTGGAGCTTGTACGCGAGTTCCGAACCACCCCTCACCGTGAAGGGTTCAAAGCTCTGCGTCGGTGCCCACCCGTTAACGGATGTTTCATTAACGCCGGTAATATCCTTAACAGATTCCGTTTCGGGATTGAGTTCAATAGAACTGTCCTCGACACCTCTGCCCACCAACTCCCACTTCGGAGTTGAACCGTCTCCGACATTAACGAACGTCATTAAAAGTTTTCGCGCAGCTTTTACACCAGCGCCAACATTAAAATCCGATGCCATTATCATTTCCTCCTTTATACTCTGCCGCTCTGTTGCGCGGCATTAAGTGTACGGTACAGTTTTTCTTTCTGTCCCGCCTGCTCCGCCTTCACATCCCAATGATCTGTGGAGAACGGATTGTTTTTCTGATAAGTAAGCGGCCGTCCGGACGGAACCTTCTCCACTCCCGGTCGGCTCCAGTAGCCGAATTTCGGGCTGAAAAAACCGCCGACACCGAAAATCGGGTCTACATACATCTCGCCGTAATACTGATACGCCGAATACGGCTGTATGTACTCGATTTCCCACGGTCGCAAGCGCGCACTCTCCATCAAAAGACCGTTGTCTTTCGGGGTGTACGGGTCAATCAGCTTTTTCCAAGTGGTTGATACAAACAGTCCGAAACGGTCATTTGTAACCTTGCGCATGATTTGAGGCTCATTAAACTCAATCCGTACATCCATACTCTACATAACCTCCCTTGAAGGGGTTGACGTAACGAATGCGCACCGTTATGAAGTATGCAGCAAGATTTTCTTGCGTGTTCACATAGCGTATCTGCGGCACAAACGGCTCACAAGAAATATCAACAACCTTTTCGCCGGTAATACTCGGCAAATTTCGTTTTTCGCTCTGTTGCGCAACCCATTTGCATATTTTCTCAACCTCATCGTACCGAAGTACGTTGATATTCTGCGCCGGAGCACTCCCGTCGGATGCGTCATAGGCTTCATAGCAGTTGATTTGAAAATCCTCGTACACGGACGGATACGGCACAATATCGCATTCATATCGACCATATACATCAGTTTTTTCAGCGTACTGTACAGCTGGGCTTGCACCCTGAGGCAGAATAACACGAACACCGTCATTCTCCGTGGCCGCTATACTCCAAAGATTTGCAAGTTGCGGACACTGCCGCATATAATCTACAATTTCCGTAAGTTTGCTCATGCCTCATCACGGTCCTCAATCGCAGCAACCAAAGCATTAAACGCATCACCTGCGCCATCTGCGTGCAATCTGCAGAGCACACAAATCGTTTCGTTATCGTGCATGCGGCGGCACTTTGTGATTACCGCATAATGCTTTCTTAAGAACTTGCCGGCTGTGCGGATACCGTCCTCATTGTCACGGTCATTTGCAACAGCCATATCTTCCGCAACAGACACATCAACACCTTCCGATGCAGACGTATCCAAAATTTCTCTCAAATCCTCATACAGCTTCATAGTACTCTCTCCTTTCATCATACATTTGTCATAGACACATTATCTACAGCCATACCGTGAATATAGGCATTCGCGGAAATGACCTTGATTCCGTTGTCTTTATATTTTTTCTGCAAGGCCAAAAAAGCGCTTGCATCGGCCACTTCATCCGCAACCTCGCCGAACACAACAAAATCACCGGGGTGCACCGTATAATATGCCTTGCGTTCATCTGCAGAAAGGGCGAAATACTCCACAGGTGATTTATAGTGCTCTATGTCCTTCGTGGTTACAGTTTTTGTATTGACCAAATTGCGGATAGTTGAATCCGCTTTCTCCACGATTTGTTCAGATACATTGCACTGCGTTATCACAAAACGTGAGAATGTTCTTTTTGCATCTTGCGTCTCGGGGATGTCATTATATATCGTGACTTTTTCTTTGAAAAGATTCGTCATACAGAGCACCCCCTGTACAAAAGCGGAGTCCCGGCATCGTCCGTTACATTGAGCAGATAATCCACAATCAAATTTTCAACATCCTGTGCCTGCTCCTCTTTGGTTTTTACGCCATAGCTTTCACTTTCGCTTACACCACCGGCAGACTGGCTCTTGCTCGTTACAGAGCGCTCCGTAACTGTATAAGCCGAAAAATATTCAACCAAATCACGGCATAACGCCTTCACCTGTGCGGGCACCTTCTTCATCACGGCAATACGGCCGTGCGTTTCAGCATCAATTACGCCGCACGCACGGTCTATATTGCGATTAAAGGCGGCGTCTGCAAGCGTACCACCCAGCTTTTCATATTCGTCATAGGTCAAATAGCTCATCACTCAGCCGCCTTTCGATTATTTTTCTGCAGGTTTCTCGGTCTTCTTGCCTTCCGGCGCTTTTGTCTCGGTCTTCTTGGTCGGTTTAATACGCAAACCTACTGTTTTCATGTGTTACTCCTCCTTACGCACCCTTGTGATGCAAGTAGATACCTGCAGTCTTGTTTTCATAAACATCAGCAAGACCGTATGCGCGGTAGAAGAACATCCAGCCATCACTGTACTGGTTGTCCTCCGGCTTAACAATCTTATTCACGCGATGCTTCGGATGCTGGATAACCGCATCCTTGTGAATAACCATAAAGTTAATATCCGCACCGTCTGCCGACTTCTTAAAGCCACCTGCAAGCTCATTTTCACTTGTACCGTCTAACAGGTCGATTGCTGTGTAAAAACGGCTCTGCGGCACCTTATGAATTGCGGCAAAGCTTGCCAGCACTTCCTTGGACTTTGTGGTATCAACCGCATTTACGGCGTTGAATTGTGTCGGAGAAATGTACAAAAATCTGTTTTCAGCCGGCACTTCGTCCTCGTCCATCTTGCTCTGCGCCGCTACGAGCGCCGCAAGAACAGCGTTGCCGTCGACAAGCTCACCGGATTCCACGGAAATACCTTCGGCGGCTGCGTATGTTGCAAAGCGGAATGCATCCATTTCCGGCACAACCTTGGTACGGATGAATTCGGCGGAAAGCATACCGAATGCAACACCTGCCGTCTCAGCATCATCCATCGCATCCACGTCAAACTTACGACCGCGGTCGTAGTTGTATTTTACGGTTTCCATCGTCAGCGACACATCGCCCTTCACATAACCGCTGTTTCTCGAATAATCCGCAAGCGCGTCCATAGACAGCTTCGGAATTATGATTTCATTCGCATTCGCGCCCGCTCTGATGAGCGCGGAGGATGTATCCAGTGCGGTCGTGACCGATGCGTGCTTGTACACATCATCAAGCAGGTTGATATAAGTCTTAAATAATGCAATTGTATTAGGCATATTTTTTACTCCTTTTTCTTTTATTTTGCAGGCGGCAAGCCCATAACCTCGCGAGCCTTCGCCTCATCAATTTCGGCGCCGCCACCCTTATCGGTTCCACCCGGCAAATGAACAACATTGACATTTTTAAAGGCCACACCGTCGTCTTTCGTTAACGCCTGGAAAATCTCCGTATCAGATTTGCCCTGATTGTCCTTGTTATCCAAAGCCTCGCCGAACTTCTTAAGGTAGTCGGCTTCTATTGCAGCGTGGGAAAATTTCTTATCCCCTACGACTGCAGCAAAACGGCTTGCAATGCCGTCAGCTTTTTCCTGTGCAGCGCGCTCCTGTTCTGCTTCGCGCTCCTTTGTTTTGATGTCATTCTGCAATGTTTCGAGCTGCTTCTTAACATCCTCGGCAGACTGCGCCTCATCTGTAAGCGTTTTGATTTTATCCTCGAAGTCACTTTTTTCGCCCTCTAGGGTTTTAATCCGCTCAATCTTTGCGTTATAGTCTGCTTTAGCAACGAAACGCTTGCCGAGTTCTGCATTGAACTGCGACATAATATCATCCGTTACCGCATCGCCGAATAACTTTCTCAGTACTTCTAACATATTTTTCTCCTCTCGCGCTGTCCTTTTATGGTGGCCAGTCCCACCTCTGCGCCCTTTATTTGTATTCCGCCGATTAGGCGGTAGTGTGAACAGTTTTCGCCGTATTCAGGGCAATAAAAAAGCACCTACGGAATTTCCATAAGTGCTACGGCGGAAAACGCCATTTATGCATTTGTGTGTACCTCCTTACATATTATCCATGTTTACGCTCGCATAGCAGCATCGCCCGTTGTGAAATGCACCGCATTGTTCACGTGTGCACTCCATAAGTTCAAAGGTTGTTGTGGTAATTTGCTCGCCACTTTTCAAGACCGTTTCGTTATTCTCGTCCGGCTCTTGCGTCCATTGCAGTATTTGTGTTTCTTTTTTTCGGTTGTACGGACATTTCATATGATTTGCTCCTATACGTTAATTTACAAAAATAGCGCTTGACCTCAACGCATACCGTTCGTATGGTTTACTGTCAAACGCTTTCCAACCCGACCATTTGTACACCGCGTATCGGTCAGCGGCATAAAAAGAGAGCCACAGAAGCGACTCTCTCAAGTATGCATCCGAAAATGCATACCCCAATTAGTAATCGAAAGACCCGGCGTGGTCCGCATCATCGAGAGGCGTGCCGGGTACGTTATGGTACGAAAAAAGCACCTACGAAATGTAAGTGCTTATGCATCAAAGCAATATCCCTTGATTGTTTTTTTCTTTTCCTGGGCAATTTCAGAAAGGCGATTTTGTATGCGTTCTATTTCCGCCTTATCTTCGGTTATTCGAAGTCTATTGACCAATGCTATTTCCTCTTTTGTTGGTGGAATCATCATACAAATATTCACCTCCCTAATATGTCTATAAGCCCTCTGCTAAAGTCGCTGTCACCATATACGCTAAAACATTCAGCTATTAATTCACCATAGTTCCCGTCCCTGTATGCAATCTCAGCATGTCCGCCTACTCTTTTCGCCACCACTGCACCGCTGTCATTATGTCTGTGAACATATTCCATAATTCGAGAATCTATTATTGATTTACTTTCATTATATCCTATCTTTTTTGTTTTTGCAAGCCTTTTTATCGATTCGTCGTAATATCTATGTCCGATTTCGTGCAAGTACGGCGCATGTTTAGTTTGATTTGCAAAATATCCCTCAGTTTCTTGGACAAAATCGAGTATTTGTTGCTCTGTATAATATTTTCTATTCAAGAACATCATGCCGGTCTTTCGGTCGTATCCGCCAATAGCATCGGCATTGAAACCACACTTTTCAAAATCCACAACTGCTACTTTAGGCATATCAATTTCTACTGGAAGCATTTTTGATACATCCTGCAAATTTCTTTCAGTCATCCTTACAGCTTTATCCCTGCGAGTCGCTTCGGTTCCCGCGTATAATTCAAACTGGCTATTGCGTACTCTTTTCAGCGCTACATCCTCATTTCCGACAGTCACAACCTGTCCGGCATCGAATTTTGGCCGGAAGCTTTTCGACATATATTCTACATCCGTATTAGGTGTGGCTTGTTTGGATGCATTGCTTTTCACAATCGCCATTTTCTCGCGCTGTGCCTTGATGCCGGTGGCGTTTGCAATCTGTGTATACTTTTCCTCAATGGCACTTGCTTTATACTTCAGCTGCCGCACACCCTCATGGTCCCCGCTCGCCTTTAGGATTTCCATCTGCTCCCTGGTTCTGCGCCCTTCGGTTTCAAGGCGGCGCATAGTCTGCTTCCATCCATATCCCGTCTTTTTTATACCGTCAATTTCGACCTGCTTTGTGTTTTTGCGGTTCAGCTCGGCAAGCTGCTCTTTGGTATAGGTCGGCTCGGATATGCCCAAAATAATCGGCGTTTTAAAGTGCAAGCAACCATAGTCCTGCAACGCGGCAAGCGCCCTGTCTGCGCTCTCATATGTAACACCGTTGATACGTTTTCGGCCGTGCAAGCTAAACTGCCTGCCCTGCATAAATTCATGCTCCGGGCGAGGATTGCTGTGCCAGTCAATCTCTATGCCATCACAGCCCAATTCTTCACCAATCATTTCATTGTATTCAACGCTCGCTTGTTTTGCTCCCCACAGCAGATTTGCCCGAACCATAGAATCTACCCGGCGTATTACACCGCCGCCATAGTTAAACCTCAATCCGCTGCCGCCCAGCTCTTTAAGCACATCGCGCATCTCACTGTTGAAATCTCCCGTGCCGGTGGATATGCTCATCACCGCTTTATCCAGGATTGCTTTGAAATTCTTATCCAATGCAACAAACTTTCCGTTTTTGTCAATTGAGCCGATTTTTTTCGCTTTGGTCATGCTCAAATTGACCATTGACTTTGCCGTTGTGCGTGCATAAGCTCTCACAATTGCCTGCAGCTCTCGACTTTCCGATACAGTCTTGAATTTCTTGCCTCGGTAATCATAAAGCGGCTCGTTTTCTTTATGCTGCGCTTCCATCATCTCGGAATAGATGTTCTGCACCGCAGCTGCATTCTGACCTGTGATGATTGAAAGTTCTTGCATAATCACTTTCATATCCTGTTTAACCAGAGCGGCATTATTTATCGCCTGCAGGTCGGCATGACTGAGTTTGCCGATGCTTTTGACGCGTCTGCCGATGCGACGCAGGGCATTACGTTCCCAACCTGCTATATTGCGAAATAATAAATCTGCTTGTCTTTCAAGTCTCTCGGACACATCTTTGCTCATGTTTACTCACCTGCAAACATTCTATCGAGCGCGGAATTTGCCTCGCTCTGCGCCTCTTCTTTTATTCTCTCGATTTTTTCCATGACTTCGTCCTCGTCAAGATTCGGCCATTGCCATTTGATAAGGTCAGTCGCATCAGCTGCACCGTTGTTCTTTGCTTCCACAAGACGGCGCCACTGCTCGTCCGGGTCCTCGAACGGGTCATACCAATCTGAACGGTAACTCCACAAATCCTGCGCAACGTTAAGATATACCGCATCGGCGCGAAGCGTCATTTCATTGCCGGCATCCAGCGCCGCACGGATTTGGTTAATTAAGGCAATCGTGTCTTTATTCGCGCGTTTTACTGCTGTTGCCGTAGCTGTATACGCAGTTTCATTGTCCGTCAGAATGCCCTTGCTCGTGCCGATTTCCTTTTCAAGCATCGCCATATCGCTGACCAACTTAGCATAATGCTCAGAATGGCGGAGGGTAGGATTGAAAATATCAATATTCGGACCACTTTGCTGTCCGCTTCTGGACTTTACCGGGATGATATTTTCTGCCAACTTATACTCTTTCTTTTCCTCATCCTTTAAGAGGTTGCGCGGGTCGGTAAATATCTTGGATTTACCCAGTCTGAACTCATCGTCAATCTGCTTCAAATCCTCGAAAATTCTTTTCTCGATTTCATCGCACCCGAAATTCAACGGTACACCATATATCGGCGACAAACCTCGGCTCGATGCCGGGGACTTGTATCTTCCGAAGCCGATATGCTTTGCATTACCATATCGGAATTCGTGACCGTCAATGTAATCCCACTGCGCCACGGATGTGTGCTTGCCCTGATCATTAACGCTCTGGTAAGTGATTACAAGCGTACCATCCGGCGTAAGTTTATGTCTGCGCAACAGATAGAAAACACGATTATTATTATCCACAAGCCAGTCAATCAGACCACAAGCCTCGATGATTTCCTCGCCGTCCATAGCAACGATGCGCACCTGCTGCTGCGTCAGATAAGTATGCACAATTTCACCCCGGGTATTGTGTGCCGGGAATATGTAAAAATCACCGTCACCAAGCATGTGCTCCGTAATATGTGACCGTCTGCTCTCGAGGCTTTTGCAAAGCGTTTTAAGGCGCTCCACTAAACCGCTGTCGCTCTCAATGTCGAATGTTGCCTCTGTATTCACAAGATTGCTCAGCTTCGTAACAAAGATATCAAGAAAATTGATTTTCGTAATATCTTGCCACTGCTGCGCTTGCGTTTTCATCGGAGATTTAAACGCTTTGTTATACGCCGTTTGGATGGCCTCCCAAAAGATTTGCCAAAAATTCTTAAATTTCTGAAAAATGGTAATCACTCCTCCAGTTTAATATAGTCCCAATCGTCTGCACATGAATATGTCCACGCATCCCAAGTATCAATTTGCATAGTCCCATCGTCCAGAACAATTGCTCTGTCCGCCTTCGTATCGAACACAAGATTTTGCAGTTCATCAATTAAATCACTGCACTCATCCTCAACAAAATAAATACGCCTGTTCGCAAGCAGTTTGCTCATCACAAACGGTCTGTCCTCCAGTGGCGGTTTGTATGTCATGTCTGCATCCAACGGCGTATTGTCATTGATGGAATTGATAATCGCTTGAATATGGTCGCACAGCAACCGTTCCGCGCGCGCGCCATATTTTCGCTCAATGTATTCACAGAAATGCACCGCCATATCCTCGATGTCCTGCATTGCCATTTCTTTCGCCTGCGCCTTCTTTGATTTGAGCACATAGTATTTGCCGTCGTAGCCTTCGGCCGTACACACAAGGGCATATGCGGAACCATTACCGCCAAAGTCAAAACCGACCTTGCACCAGCGAAAACGTTCTGGCACAGCCTTTGCAGATATAACGTGCGGCGTTGCATCGGCAGCAAACTTCGGAAACACTAATCCCTGTGCCGCCACTCTGCGCCCCAAGATATCACGCTGATGCCATATGGAACCGGCTTCGTATCTGCCTTTGATTTCCTCACGTCGCTGCTCTGTCAGACTTAGGTTGTCGTCTATAGTAAAATGCTGATATTGATATCCGCCCGGGTAATTACCGAGCCATTTATCAATGTAATTTGCATATATCGGATGCTTGGGAGGGTTCGGATTCAGGTCCCACAAAGTCAACGGATGATGAGCTGCGACCTGTCTACCGAAAGCGACCTTGATAAAACTCTCACGGCTATTATCGCTGTCATAATGCTCGTTGATTTCCGTCGCAATCCATAAGCCATAAGAGTTACCGAGGATTTTCTTATAGCTGTCCGCTTTACCACCACCAGCGAAGATTACAACCTTCTCCCCGGTTTGCGTTTGTATATACAATGCCTCATTGCTTTTGAATTTTCCCCACTTGCATCGTCCCCGGAAAAGATGCTCCAAGCCAAAGCCGTTACATTCGCCTATATTCAAGCGTGCATTCGGCTGGCTCGACCCGCTTGCAAGATGTATTTTATCCTTACAGGTTTCCAGGTACATTGCCGCAATAATACAATGGTCAATTGTTTTGCCGCTTCGGATTGCACCCTCTGCGACATTGAGCGCATTATTAAGCGCCTCTTTGATATAGGTTTTGTGCTTGTCGGAAAACGGTGCCCACGGTATTGTTTGTTCTCGTACTATCATTTCAACAGGTCCGCCAGCGGCGATAAGTCCTCGATTTTCACCACTGTTTCCGTTTCGACTTTGTCACGCCACACATCCGGCTTGCGATTCTTCAGCCAGAATATCTGTGCCGTTGTATCGGCAGGGACGTGCACTTCTTCGTCTGCGTATTCTATGCGCTCTATCTCCTTTGTGCGCTTTCCGTCTTCATAATGCACCTCTTTGACTTTAAAGGCCTTTTTCACTTTCGCATTGTATCCAAGGGCTTTTTTGAACAACGCATTTTCCACCTGGATATCCACAACCGCTTTTCCCTTTTTTAAGGCGTCCGATATGTCCGGATATTTATTTTTCCATTCACTCAGAGTGCTTCGGGATATTCCCATATTTTTCGCAAGCTGCTCATCCGTAAGCCCATCCCGCGCCCACGCTTCCAGCAGTAGCAAGCCATCCGGCTCAAGCCACTTTTCATACTTGCCATTCGCCATCGGCTCACCTCGCTTTCAACATGGCATTTATTTCTTTTTCCCTTGTTTTCGTCCTGTATACGGACAGTTATACCCGAGCTTGCAGGTCTTGCGTTTGTTATCGCGGTATTTGCATTCCTTGCAAGTTTTCGGGGATTCAACCCATTTGATTTGCTCCATAGTTTTGCTCCAATGAAAAAGACACCCAAAAGGGAATTCGGGTGTCCTTGCGTTTTTCCTATGGTATCATTTTATCGTGTTTTAATGTCCTCTGTGTTACCCTTTTTTTATTTTTTCAACGAAAGAAGGAAGAAAAACTTTCTGCGCGCTTCATAAAATTGTCTGCGTCCGCACGGTGGCATGTTCATTTGTTCGTAGGGGATACCATCAGCTACGTTGGAAATTATGTACGGATATAAAACCGCATCTACCTCAATTGCTGTTTGCTCAATAAGCTGAATGTCCCGGTCAAGATTTTCGATGCGCGCCGCAACATTGAAAGTCGGATCAGATATACCGCCCGCACCAGGCACTCCGGTAAGGCGGACCGCAGAGATGCCGTAATAAGAATTCCTCTCCGCAATTTTTTCTCGATATTGCAGACAAAAATTTTTCAACTCGCGGTATTTGTATTTTGACAGTCCGTATTTGTCCAATTTAATATCTCTCTTATTTGGCATCTCGCATCTCCTTTGTTTATTCGTCCGCGCCTACCATTTCTTTTACAAGGAATTGTATCGCATTTTCAACACATAGCATTGTTGTTTCGCCATTAACATTCGGTATGATTTTAAGCAACCGCTCCGTAAACTCTTTTACTCGGTTTTTCCAGTATGCCTCTTGGCTTTCCATAAGAATTTTGTTTGTATCATTCGGTATCACTCCTTCCGTCCATTTTCGCACCGCAATGACAATAAGGCTCTTTGCGTATTTCTTGTCTGCCACATAAGGAGCATTTATATCCAGCAAAACCTTTAAAAGTTATACCTGCACAAGTGTTATTAACTTCCTCTATGACATCAAGCCACTCTCCGCGCTTTACTTTTTCGACATCATCTTCTATTGTTTCGTTTACAACTCGCATAATCATTATTTGTTCTCTACTACCATTGCCATACTTTTCCCCTGCTTTAGTAAACAACTTCATTTTTTCAATATAAGCCATCACCCCTCACCGCCTTTCAATAGTTCGGGGTTATCGTGTATGTTGCCGACCAACTCAAAAACATCTTTTCCTATTTCAAACAAACTTGATTTTTTTAAATATTCAGGGAAATAATCTCCATCTTCTTTTATAAGCGGACAATATCTTTTAACTTCGGCATATACTCCACAAATTTTAATTGCAGGGTATTCGTCTCCGCTTCCGTCTTGCTCGTATTCTCCAATACGAACAACTGCAAAACACTCGTAAGAACCCCAAACAAAATATCTTAAAATATCTCCCTCATATATCTTTGTGCCGTTCCTGTCGGTCAATCCCGTGTATTGTCCTACTGTTTTTTCTATTACATAATGTTTTTGTATTCCATCTTCCCAAGTATCGCTATAAATCATTTTGCCGTCTCTGTTTTGCACATATTGACCGTAAACAAAATCTTTGCTCCCATTGTGAAGATTTACCGCTTTACCTCTAAATAAAATCTCACGCATCAGCTCCACCACCTTTCTCGGTTGAATGGTCGGTTTGCTTTATCACCATCATATCTTGCAACAATTCGAGCAACACTTCATCGTTCAATTCTATCGCTCGCTCGGCAATCTTTTTGATATAACCTGTGAGCATGTTAATCCCTATTCCGATTCCAAAACCGTTTTCTCTTGCAATTTTAGAACGACTGTTTGACATAACCGCATCAATCATTTCAACCAAGCCGTTATAATCAAGTTTCATTCTGCATGTTTTCATCCATCATCCCTCTCTTTCAACGCCTGCTCTGCTTCTTCTTTGATGAAAAATAATTCACTACCTATTTTTTTCGCTGAAATAGTTCCCATATTCCAAGTTTCGATTGATATACCTTTTGCTCCGTAAATTATCCTTTGCACTCCGTCTTGTGACATAAACCATTTTCCTTTGTCGGCAGGGTTAGCAGGATATTTGGGAGAATATACAACCCATACTATACCACCCACCTTACACGGCGGTACAATTACACCATTTGCAAGAAGGTAGTCGGCAAGTGTCTCTTGACAATATGAATCAGCATTTGCAAGCAACTCAATCAATCTTTCACGCTCCGTCATACACTCACGCTCCTTTCCTCAATTCCACTGTACAATATTCCGGCAGGTTCGCTCTTACCAATGCTGCAGGCACCTGCGGCGTTACCGCGTTACCGCATTTTGCAGTTTGCTCTGTCTTGGTGATTTTGTTGCCGTCTACGTCAACGTCAATTATGTAATTATCCGGGAACCCCTGCGCTTTGAACAGTTCATGTGGCTGTAGCATACGCATTTTGATATCGACAATGACATACTGCTCACCGCAAATCGTCACCAACGCAAAACGGTCCTTTGTGGTGATTGTATCAAGAGGCTCGTCTGTACTTTTTGCTATTCCATTTGAAAAATATTTGACTAAAAACGCCTGGACCTCGGCATGATGCGCTCCGCTACAGGAAATTGTTGTCAAAGGCTCGTCCATTTTCTGTCCGTCCATATTGTTGCGAAGCGTAACGACATGCGCCGTCACAAGGCTGTTGTGGTCTTTGCCGGTTACTGTCGGTAACGGCTTTTCAACATCACTGCCCGCGCCTTGATAATTACCACCGTAGTTCTTCATAATGTGCGCAACCGACAATGCATATCTCGGTGCAGTGTCTACAGTCATTATCGGTTCATCCACCTTTTGACCACGCACCTCATCTTTTGCCGTTTCACCGTGATACTGTATCAGTGTCGGCGCTACCAAGATGTGCTCGTTTTTGCTTACTATCGTCGAAAGTGGTTCATCCGCAGGTCTTGTTCTGCAACTTTTCGTCCCTTGATGCCCCATCGCTGTGATTGTCGGCACGACAAGGCCAAATCTCGGTGCACCCGCCATTACCGTGGCAATAGGTTCATCAAGTTTTTGTCCTTTGCTGTTTTGATTGAATGTCGTAATTATAGGAGTAACTACACCGTATCCGTTCTTTGCCGTCACTGTATCGAGCGGCTTGTCCACGCTCTGACCTCTGAAGCCGTCCCCGGAATGATTTACCGTTACAATAAACGGCTCCGGATTATTGATTACAAATTTTTCGATACCCCGAGCAATTCTGCGCAAGGTATTTTCCGCGAGTGGTTTTTTACGCTCAAATATACTCTGCGGCTCAATACTCCAGTCGATACACTCTGCAGCTGTACGATATGGCAAACATTCACCGCGCTTTACCGCTTCGCTGTTCTTTGGTGCATGTGTCGGCTTCGGCCATTCAATCGGTCTACCATCTGAGCGTGCAATCATGTAAAATCGCTGTCTCGATGTCGGTGCACCGTAGTCGCAGGATTTTAATATGCGATAGTCTACATCGTAACCGAGACCATTCGAAATCTTAGTTGCCATATCAGAATCCGGCTCAATCTGCAACGCCTCACACATTTCCGCAAATGCCGGATGCTCTTTTGATAATCCCGTTGTCAATGCCAATATAAAACCTTCAAAGGTTTCGCCGGCTCTTTCCTTATCCGGCTTATTGTCAGCGCCGAGCGGTCCCCATGTGCGAATCTCCGGCACATTTTCAAGCATAATCACGCTCGGTCGTACCATAGCAGCCCATCGAATTGTAACCCATGCCAGGCCGCGGATGTTCTTATCCACCGGCTTACCGCCTTTCGCTCTCGAAAAGTGCGTGCAGTCCGGGCTAAACCATGCAAGTGCTACCGGCTCACCGTTGCACGCTTCCACCGGGTCTACATCCCACACGTTTTCACAATAATGTTTCGTGTCTGGATGATTCGCTTTGTGCATTCGTATAGCTTCGGGGTCGTGGTTAATTGCAATATCCACGCTACGCCCGATTGCCATTTCTATGCCGGTCGATGCGCCACCACCGCCGGCAAAATTATCAACAAATAATGCCATATCTTATACCTCCACCGACTCTTTACCTATTTTTTGTCGTATTTTTTCTCTGGCTTTCTGTTTGATTTCATCGTAATCATATTTACCACCGCTAAACACAGACGGTTTATTCTTTTCTTCGCTCTTTGGGGGGAATACACTTTTCCAGTTGTTGAGCGTTGCTTCTTTGAGCATTTCCACTTGAGCATGAATATTGCCCGGAGCAAGTTTCTCTAATTTGTGTACAAGAAGCATCAGCGCTCTTTCGGTCATTGGTGCTTTAATCAGTTCCCTCATTTCCAAAAACCCTTCCAACGCTTCCCGAAGAGAAAGATTTTCAATGCCGAGGAGGTAATCAGCGCAAGCGGCGGATGCCGCCTTTTCTTTTTCTTTACCTTCTTTACATTCTTTATATTCTTTTACATTCTTAAGATGTGGTTGATTGTTGGTTGCTGGCTGGTTGATGGTTGGTTGATGGTTGGTTGGAGTGGTGGTTACCGTGTTGGTTGCATCTTTTTCGGTCGCTTGATACTCTTCCCAGTTTGTAAGAGTTACAACAGAAAACTTGTTGGTTGTTTCGATGGTTATTTCGTTGGTTGATTTTAACTTATTTAGCGCCGTGCGTATCTCTTGTTCTGAAAAATCCAATTCTTTCGCAAGCGATTGTCGCCCGATAATTGCTTGCCCGGGGTATATAGTTTTGCCTTTGTATGTACCTTGCTTGAATGCGGCTGTCAAAATCAAATGAAGCCACAATTCTTTAACTGCATGATCTTGATACCATCCCCACTGCAACAGTTTTCTGTGTATCTTAACAAAGCCACTAAGCGTCTGCATCGGCTATTCCTCCATTCCGTTTAAAATCTCTCTAAGTTCATACCGCAAAATCAGATGTATGAGCTTGCCCGTATGCTCCGGCGTGCAGAAATGAATATGGATATTATATCTTGCACACCAGGCAAGCAACGATGCCGCAAACGACTCTGGCGAAAATCGAGTGCGATATTTGTGCAACAGTACCTTATGCCAACTGCCGTTTTCAATCAGAAAATGAACGCGAACATTATCCGTTTTCGCGCGTTCCAATTCGCGTACAAATCTCGGACGCTCTTTCGTAAAGTTTGCACTGATTTCGTCTAACGACATCTTGCGTTCAATCACTACTTTATCGGCGAGGCTGAATGCCCCGCCGTCCGGTAGTGTTGTAGCAGCGCTGTAGTCGCCGTAATCGAGTTTTTTTCTTTCGGTCCTACACGGCATAGCAGCAAGCCGTTTTTCAAGCGCGCGTGTTATCTGTTCGCGCGTGTCGTAATACACAATCATATTGTCGAGCATTGCATCGACCTCAAAATGGTTATACTTACTCATAATCAAAACGGAAGATTACCTTCGTCGGCGGCTGCGGCAAAAGCAAACGCATCATTGGCAGGCGCAAAATCACTTCTCGGGAAAGCGTTATCTTCTGCCTTAACTTGCAAAAGTGTGTCCCCCGGAATCTTATAATTGCCGTTTCTGATGTCCTCGACTGTCTTTAAACTGTGACAGTTCGTATAAAAACCACGTCTGCCATCAACTTCGTATTCCTTGTTGTTAAATACCGCGCCGACATACTTATGTACAAGGCTCTTTTCGTCCCAGTTCCACGCATAGCCGGGATTGGAGTCCTCAATTGCATGGATGTTTGTCTTAAATTTGCGTGCCGTCCATTCGTCTATGTCGGTTCCATCATCCTTCGGCACATTCATGCGGAACGTACCTTTCCATTTTTTGTTCTCTTGTGTCTGTGCTTCGTAATTCTTTTTGTAATATCCCGTGTACGGTCCGTCACAAATATCGAAACTCAATACAAGCACGCTGCCCCAGGTGTATGTAACCTCTTTAGCATCCAGGATACGCAAAACATACCCGCCTACCGGCAATGCTTCCTGTGCCTTAATAACCTCTACATTGTCATAACTGTTAAACTTTTTCATAATTCTTATCTCCTTTTTATAATTCCCAATACTCGCGTATGGTTTTGTCTACCATTTTTAAATCATTGTCAATCTCTGCCGGGAACATATCCATCGGCGACTTTGCCGTGGTATAGCCGTCTGATTGCGTAATAAATTTGTGCGTCTGTCCGTCTGCTACGCAGAGTAACACGATACTGAATAAACCTTCGAGCGTCAGCTGACTGTCGAGCATTTTGCCGACGGTCTTTGCTTTGACTTTACCTGCGTCCGTGGTTTCAACGTGATGCATAAAATATACAATTACATCATCCGGAAGACCGCGAATTACAAAATCGAGCATATTGCGAAATCGCACCGCAATATCTGTAAATTTGCCGTATCCGGTTTCTTTTGCACGGTCGAATATTTCAAATGCAAGAAGGTATTGACTATCATCCACCACATAGGTTTTGTATTCGCCTTTCTGCAAGGTCTGTCCAATTTCGGTATATCTTGCATTTTTAATGTTCGGCAACTTCTTCCGGAAGGGTAAAGGCTTATTTGCAACATTTAAAACCAATACCTCATCCGGCTCGAAATTGCGTAAGCTGGAGCTTTTGCCCGAACCGGATTCGCCTAAAATCAATACCGGAATTCCCATACAATCACCCCTCTATATAACCGCATTCATCGACACGATGAAATTCATTTGCCTTTTTGATAATTTTCTTCAACTTGCAAATATTTTTCATTTCTTTGCTTGTATTCTCGCTCTCAAGCACGTTGCGCACGAGATGGAAAAGCAACTGTGTCGCGATTTTATCATCAATATGTACACCAAGGCCGCCACACCAAAGTGGAAAGCAAGAGTAATCAAGGTCCGCACCGCTAAGGTCCGCACCGCTAAGGTTCGCACGTCTAAGGTTCGCACCGCTAAGGTTCGCACGTTCGCCTTCTCTTCCAGCGGTGCACAACCATAATTTGTGATTATCCAAAATCTTATTTAATACATTTGCATTCATTTTTGAGTCTCCTTCACATTAAATTGAATCGGGCAGGTATCTGCCACACCGTAAAACGGGTTGAATATTACATCATTTGTCAATCTACACTGGCTGCGCTTCAAATCGCCGTCTGCGCGGCAAAAAGGACACCATGCACATATGACATCGTTTTCCGGGAAATTGACGCGTACAGTCGCCGTCCCGGTGGTGTAGAATTTTACACCGTCTTTGAATTTCTGCAATTCTCATCACCTCAAAATAATTCTTGAAAAATTATAATTTCCGTGGTATAATTAGGCAAAGAGTTCTTATACGAACTTCCTTGCGCCCCCACGAATGATGCGCCAACATCGGGGGCGTTTTTTCTTTGTTTATTCCACATCCTGCATCACCACCTTGTCTATACCCATCAGACAAGCAAATTCATGCCCGTCCATTTCATTGGCGCAAGAATCACACAAATATCCGCCGTCCGGCAAAGGATATGCCATATACAATCCCGTAAGCGGATTCGGTTTGATTTCACCGTCGCAATGGCCGCATTTCGGATGAATATCATCCGGTGCATTCGGACATCTCGGGTGGCACGGCGTTTGCAAGCATTCCATACACACATCAATCACCTTCTTCCAAAAAGTTTATAAATTTCTCATAGCATTCCAGGCACAAATCTATTCTTTGTCCTGTGCCATACCTTGCTTCGCCAACTCCATACAGTGTTATCCTTGCAGAAAAGTCTTTAATTCTATAAGTTGGTGAGTAGCCATTGTACGGATTAACTATTTCCTTTCCGCATTTATCACACACAATCTGTGTTTTTTGTGCCATCACTCCTCACCTTCTTCCAAACTGAATTTTGCAATAACACCAAACTCTTTCTTGAGCTTGTCCGATACCACATGACACACGCTCACCCAAAAAGCCTGTGTCAATCCGACTGTGTTCTTTGCACTACGCAACGCGCGTTCAAACTCACGAATCATAATCGTCTTGAGCATTTCCTTCTCGTGATCCGCGCCGTTTACAGTTCCGCCCACAACTACACCTCCCTTCATAATGCGTTCACCGGCGCGCTTCCGGAGGCCAGTAAAATAATGCCGTAAAACATCACTACAAGAAGTGTAGCGCCGATTAAACCCTCGATAACATCTTTAGCCGTCAGCTCCGGCAGACCGGATATGCGGCGTAAGAACTTCATCATATGTATTTCTCTCCTTTCTAACTACATATCTGCCGCGCCAGGCTGGCAACAGAGATATGACCAAATTGATTAAAATTGAACATCCTCTGCACCGTCCGTTTTGATACACCTAAAAAATCTGCGACTTCACCCGGTCTCAAAATTTCTTTGGTAGGAAAACGCTCTTTGATGCGCTCAAGATTTTCTCTATATCCCTCTTTTTCCAAAGGCATGTTTGTCACCTTCTTTCTTGCCTTAATTTTTCTGTTGTGGTATAATCACGCTGAGGTGATTGTAATGGTATTAGATAAAAAAGCTAAAAAAGTAATCAAATACATAGTTAACCATCATAGCGACGACTTAGGAGAGCTTATAGATGTTTCAAGCGCAGATGTAAATATGCATTATTCTGAACTGAATGCAGCTTGCGAATATTTGATAAAGCAAGGATTGCTTGATTCATACTATCCGACATTTGATGAAGATAGCCCCGCCTCTGTTATACTGACTCACGAAGGTTTACATTACTTTGAGCACAAAGCTTTAAAGTTCCGTGAATTATGGCTAAAAAATGCTTGGATTCCGATTGTTGTCGCCTTTATAACCACTTTATTATCAAATTACATATTGCCGAAGCTATGGCAGATACTAAAATAGTCCATCCATACTCTTTGAAAAACCTTTTCATATTTTCACCTCTTTTCGTAAGACATGTTTCGTTGTCGACACATTTTAAATTAAAAAAATTTCACTCTGCGTAACTCCCAAAAACTCCGCTAATTTTCTTCCTTGTTCAGCAGAAAAATCCGAAAAACCTTTAATCTTTTCTTTATAAGTTCTAACGCTCATATCAAGAAAATCCGCACAGTCTTCATCGCTCTTTTTTGCTAAAATCATATACCCTGGAATTGCATAATATTCCGGGTGCTTAATTTCGCGTTTTCCCATCCATATCACCTCCATTGTTTCGTTGTCGACACATTTATGTTAGCACCGTTTCGTTCCTTTGTCAACACTTTTTTTAAAAAAATCTCAAAAAACTGTTGCACTTTCGACACATTTATGTTATTATTGCATTAACGGAGGGGATTACATGAGTAATTTACAAACTCGCCTTCGAGAACTTCGCAAGGCTCACAAATTAACACAAGAAGAAATGGCAAAACGATTGCGCGAACAGTACAATCTAAAAACCGATCGCGTGATGATAAGCAAATGGGAAACTGGGTTTCAAACACCGGAAATATATACAATTACCTGTATTGCGGATTTGTTTAATGTGTCTATAGATTATTTGAACGGAAAATCTACATCAAGTAATTCACGGTCGAGCATTATTCTGCAGCATCCTCGCATCGCAGAGGATGTCGTGACATTCCCGGTTATCGGAGATGTGGCTGCAGGATATGACAAACTTGCCGTTGAGGATTGGTCCGGCGATACGGTGGATGTACCAACATCCTATCTACGTGGGCGAAAGGCATCAGATTTCTTCGTATTAAAAGTAGTCGGCGACAGTATGTATCCGCTCTATATGGACGGGGACAAAGTACTTATATTAAGACAGTCGACATTAAACCGTTCCGGCGAAATCGGCGCAATACTGTACGACGATGAAAATGTAACGCTCAAAAAGGTAGAATATGTCCAGGGCGAGGACTGGTTGCGCATGCTCCCGATAAATCCGGAGTATATGCCAAAAACAATTGAAGGTGAAGCACTGGAGCATTGCCGTGTACTCGGCATGCCGGTGCTGCTGATAAGAGAAATATAAGGGAGCTTTAAAAATGGAGAAAACAAAGATTGTTATCAATAGAAAAAGCGTCATGGGCGGTAGCGCTGTCAGCTGCGTAGTTAAAATAGACGATAGCATAGTAGGTAAGATTGCCAACGGCAAGCAGTTCGAGTGTGAAGTTGAAAATGGAGAGCACATTATTTCAATTTCGATGTGGAAAAAAGAAACGATTATAAAAGTAAACATTAATGGCGAAAATGCAAATTTCATGACAAAATTCAATGCAAAAACTAGCAAAATGGATATATATGCAAACGGCGAAAAGTTGCCGGAGGAAAAAGTGCAGGCTCACTCCACATCAAAGGCTGATGCAAACTCTATTTCCTCTGTAAATTTGAGACCAGGTACAATCACTTGTAAAGTGTGCGGTGCTGCCATATCCCCACGCGCAAAGCGTTGCCCGCATTGCGGCGAACCTACACCGGCGGAAAAAGTCAGCCAAACGGCTATCGGTTGTGTAGTGGGTCCGTTCATTGCCATTCTCATACTTATACTTGTATGTATCTTTATCGGCTTTTTTGCAGGATTTTTAGGATAATTAAAAAATAACCCCCGGCACGGCAATGCCAAGGGTTATGACGAAAACCAAAACCAACAACACCAAATTGAAGGAAAATGGCTTCGCACTCATTATAGCGCATTTCCTTCTTATTTGCAATACTAATTTTCAGAAGGGAATGTGTTATTTTAATGAAACAAAGACCAGACGGCAGATGGCCGAAAACCATCGTGATAAACGGTGAGCCGGTACACTTTTACAGCCGTGCCAAAACCGAGAAGGCTGCAGAGCGTGACATCGCCCGGCAAATGATAGAATACAAAGAGAAATTGGAACGCGGCGAGTTGTTTAAAATTGTAGCCGACAATTGGGAAAAAGAGCACTGGCCATCCCTGCAGAACAACACCTTGAAGCAATACCGCCCGGCGAAGGCACAAGTAGTAAAGGCTTTTGGGGATATGCACATCAAGGAAATCGAGACTGCTGACATCAGCGCATTTTTAAAAGCACTCAAAAAACAAGGCTACGCGAAAAAGACCGTACAATCACGCAAGCTCGTATGTAGTCTGATATTTGATTACGCTGTGGAGCACAGAATGCTGAAAAGCAACCCATGCAAAGATGCTAAACTCCCAAAGGACCTGCCGCAGAAAAAAAGAGAACCACCAAAAGATATAGATATTGAAAAAATCAAAACAAAAAAGGATACGGATGCCGCTGTGCTTGCGCTGTTCTATCTGTACTCCGGCTGTCGAAAAGGTGAGGCGCTTGCGCTTGAGCCTTCCGATTTCAACAAAAAGGACAAGTCGGTGCGCATATCAAAGACAGTGGAATGGATAGGCCAAGTGCCACAGATCAAATATTCGCCGAAAACGGAAGCCGGCAACCGCGAAATCCCGCTACCGGATTTTATATTTGACTTGTTAAAGCCTCGAATGAGAGGCAAATACATTTTCGCAAATCAATATGGCGAGTTATATCGAGATTCGCAATTCACTCGTATGTGGGATAAATACAAAGCAGAGCTTGGCATCGAGGCAACACCGCATCAGCTGCGCCATGCATATGCTACGATGCTCTATGACGCCGGGGTGGATGTAAAAACCGCACAAAGATGGTTAGGTCACGCCGATGTCGAAACCACACTTGAAATCTACACACACCTTTCCGAACTGCGGCAGGGCAGCTCAAAAGAAAAATGGCTGACCTTTATCGCCGAAAACAAAATAAGCGCATAAGCTGACAAAGATTTGACAAAGAAATATATTCAAAATGCGCACGATATGTCGCGATATGTCGCACAATCAAAACAAAGAAAAACCGCATAACACTGGGAAAAACCCGTTGTTATGCGGTTTCTTGTTTTGGCGGAGAAGGAGGGATTCGAACCCTCGCGCCGGTTTCCCGACCTACACCCTTAGCAGGGGCGCCTCTTCGGCCTACTTGAGTACTTCTCCAAACCGAATTAAAATGGTATAAAATTGTGGCGGAGAGGAAGAGATTCGAACTCTTGGTACTTGCGTATCACTGGTTTTCAAGACCAGCTCCTTAAACCACTCGGACACCTCTCCAGATCAACGCAGTCAGGCGCTCTTCTTCGCAACCGCAGACACTAGTTTAGCATATTTTACCCATATTGTCAAGCAAAAATACAAAATTTATAAACCAAAAGGGAACGGCAATTGCCATTCCCTTCCAGATTTTCAATTTCAAATAGATTTATCTAGCTTTAATCTCGTTCCACGCTTCTACGTACGGGGTGTTTTCACTGGTAAATTCCTCACACTTTGCCATAACGTCCGCACTCGGGTAGAGACATGCATTATTTGCAACCTCCGGCGGCAGTAATTCTTTCGCCGCTTTGTTCGTGGTCGCATAGCCGCTGGCAACCGCATTGGCAGCCGCTACATCCGGACGGAGCATAAAGTTAATAAATGCTTCCGCCTCTGCCGGATGCGCAGAATTTTTCGGGATAACAAACGAATCCACCGCGAGGTTACTACCCTCTGTCGGAATAACAAACTTCAAATTCTCCGGCTGCTCTGCAACCGCGCCGATGCCCTCACCCGGGTATACCATCGACATCGCCGCCGTACCGCTCATAACCTTCTCGGTCAACTCATCCGTGCCGTAAGCGAGCACGTTCGGTTTTTGCGCGATAAGCAGGTTCTTTGCTTCCTCGATATGCGCCGGATCGGTATCGTTCATCGAATAGCCGAGCATTTTGAGCGTCAAGCCGATGGAGTCACGCATAGAATCGAGCATACAAACCTTGCCTGCGTACTTTTCGTCAAAGAGCGCGCGCCAACTTGTAATTTCCTCATCCACCTCATCGGTGTTATACAAAATACCGACCAGACCTGCAAGGTAAGGCACGGAATACGCGCTCTCCGGGTCATAACTCGGATTTACATAAATATCATCTACATTCACAAGATTCGGAATATTTGCCTTGTTGAGCGGCAGAAGCATATCTTCTGCAATCATCTGCTTAATCATATAGTCCGAGGGCACGATAACATCGTAGGAATCGTCACCGGCATTTTTTACCTTAGCATACATGCTTTCGTTATCGTTAAATGTGGTATAATCCACGCGGATGCCCGTTTCTTCTTCAAACAGGTCAATCATATCCTCGTCGATGTATTCGCCCCAGTTGTATACGCGAATGGTTACGCGGTCATCACTGCAACCCGAAAACAGACAAGCCACGAGTGTCAGCATTAAAACTACAGCTAAAACCTTTTTCATTGTTTTTCCCCCTTCACACTTCGCTTATTTACAATCACGAGCAAGATAAAGATAACCGCAAACATCAAAGTCGAAAGTGCATTGATGGACGGGTCATACTTTTTGCTGACCGCATTGTAAATGTAGATGGACAAATTTTCCGTTCTCGATGTAAAGAAACTGATGACAAAATCGTCAATCGACAGCGTCACCGAGAACAGAAAACCGGTAATGATACCGGGCAGAATTTCCGGCAAAATAATTTTGCGGTACGCATAGGTCGGACTTGCGCCCAAATCCAGCGCCGCCTCGTACATGTTTTTATTGAGCTGTCCGAGTTTGGGCAGAACGGAAATAATCACGTACGGAATATTAAAGGTAATATGCGACAATAGAAGCGATGTTCTGCCGAGCGGGATGCCGACAAATACATACAAGAGCATCAGCGCAATACCCGTTACAATATCCGGATTGAGTACCGGAAGATTGGTCACCGCCATCACGACACCCTTGGTGCGCTTACCCATATTGTGGATACCGATTGCGGCCAGCGTGCCGATAATTGTAGCAATCACGGCAGACAAAAATGCGATGTACAAAGTCGTCTGCAACGCGCCGAGCATCTGCTCATTTTCAAAGAGTTTTTCGTACCACTTAAAGGTAAACCCTTTCCACTGCGCCGTACGGAATTTGGAATCATTAAATGAATAAATCGCCAAAACCGCAATCGGGGCATACATAAATACAAATATGAGAGAGACGTAAAGTTTTTTGAGTGCTTTACTCATAACATACCGCCTCCTTCCGAATCTTTATCCGCCTTGGAGGAGATAAACATTGTAATTAAAATCAGCACCATCAAAATCAGCGACATGGTGGAGCCGTAGTTCCAGTTGTCCGCGCGCAAAAACTGATTTTCAATTACATTACCCATGAGCTGAATTTTACGTCCGCTTAAAATATCTGAAATCGCAAAGGTGGTCACCGCCGGCATAAATACCATCGAAATTCCGGAGAACACGCCCGGCATCGACAAAGGCAGCGTCACCTTAAAAAACACACGCATCGGATTTGCACCCAAATCCTGCGCTGCCTCTATAAGAGAGCCGTCAAGTTTTACGAGCACGGAATGAATCGGCAAAATCATAAACGGCAAAAAATTATACACCATACCGAAAATGATGGAGTGCGTACCATACAAAAACTCATACGGCCCGAGCCCCACAAAGCCGAGCAAGGTATTAAAGATGCCCTTGGTATCAAGCAAAATCAGCCACGCGTAGGTACGCAAAAGCAGATTCATCCACATCGGGATGACCAAAAGCAAAATTAACAGGCCTTTGTTTTTAAACAGCGTGCCCGAAAGATAGTACGCCACGGGATAGCCTAAAAGCAGACAAATGGCCGTAGCGACCGCCGCCATCCAGATGGAGCGCCAGAGCGCCTGCAGATAGATTTCACTGGTGAAAAAGTGCTTGAAATTTTCAAGCGAAAACACCATAGAACCGTCCGCCTGCTCTACAGTAAAGCCGTAATACGCCACAAGCAAAAGCGGCACAACAATAAAAAGTGCTGCCCACACAAGGTACGGATAGGCAGAAAGCGTTTTTTTCACACTTATCCCTCCTTGTGCATGATATGAATATCAAACGGAATAAACGTAAGACCCACGCTGGAGCCAACCTCGCTGGCCAATGTGGACTGTACGAGAAAATCAAAACCCGGTGCATCAATGACCATTTCATAATGCACGCCCTTGAAGATACACGATTTTACCACACCGGTCAAAAGGCCTTCCTCGGGCGCAACCACCTTAACGTCTTCGGGACGGATAACAACATCCACCGCCTCCTCCGGCGCAAAGCCGGTATCCACGCACTCAAATTTGCGGCCGCAGAAACTTACAACCTTATCTTCGTGCATCACACCGTCAATAATATTCGATTCACCGATAAAATCGGCAACAAAAGCGCACTGCGGCTCATTGTAAATGTCCTGCGGTGTGCCGTTTTGCAAAATATTGCCGCCCTTCATGACGATAATCGTATCCGACATCGTCAGGGCCTCTTCCTGGTCATGGGTTACATATACAAAAGTAATGCCCAGCGACTTTTGAATATTTTTAAGTTCAATCTGCATTTCCTTACGAAGTTTTAAGTCAAGCGCACCGAGCGGTTCGTCGAGCAAAAGCACCTTCGGCTCGTTGACGAGAGCACGTGCAATCGCCACGCGGTGCTGCTGACCGCCGGAAAGCGAGTCGAAATCGCGCTTTTCATACCCGTCAAGGTTAATGAGCTTAAGCATGCGCGTTACCTTTTCTTTAATCTCACTTTCTTTCATTTTCTTTAAATACAGACCGAATGCGATATTTTCATAAACATCCATATGCGGAAAAAGAGCGTACTTCTGAAACACGGTATTTAAACTGCGCTTGTACGGCGGCAGATCGGTAATATCCGTGTCGTTATAATACACTCTTCCTGATGAAGGCATCTCAAAACCGCCGATAATGCGCAAGGTCGTTGTCTTGCCGCAACCGGACGGACCGAGCAGCGTTACAAAAGAGCTGCTGTCGATTGAGAGGCTCAAATTATTTAATACTTCCGTTGTTCCGAAATTTTTGGACACGTTCTCCAAACGTATAATCTTAGACATTTATCAATCCCCTGTCTTACTGCCTGCATGGCGTTTGTAGTTTGCCATTTTTGCGCAAGCTGTATATTCACGCATTTTATATGAAATAACACATAAAACGACAAATATCACTATACAATGTTTTTCAAAAAAAGTCAATGGATTTAGAAAAATTTATATGCAGGATTTTGCACGGAAATTCACTTCGTGACATACAGGTCTCATACCACACACAGTAACCGCAATATGCATCCGTTTCACACACAAAAAGCAGCGGCATTGGGCGCGCCGCCCAATCCCTCTGCTTTTATATTTTTCGTCCTACCTTTAATCCAAGTTCTCAATCTGCCAGTCAATCGGCTCAAGACCATTCATGCGCAAAATATCATTTGCCTTAGAAAAATGGCGGCAACCGAAAAAGCCTCGGCTCGCCGACAAAGGCGACGGGTGCGGCGCTTCCAATACCGTATGCACATGGTTAGTCACAAACACCTTTTTTGCGCGTGCATTTGCGCCCCACAACAAAAATACTACCGACGTCTGCTTTTCATTTAAAAGCTGTATAATACGGTCAGTTAAAATCTCCCAACCGATTTTCTGATGCGAATTCGGACTTGCCTCACGCACCGTGAGCGATGTATTTAGTAAAAGCACACCTTGCTTTGCCCACTTTTCCAGAAAACCGTTGTCCGGAATGTAGCAGCCGAGATCGGTTTTGAGTTCTTTATACATATTTAGAAGGGACGGCGGAATCGCGATGCCTTTTTGCACCGAAAACGCCAGACCGTGCGCCTGCCCCGGTCCGTGGTACGGGTCCTGGCCCAAAATCACAACCTTGGTATCCTCGTAACTCGTCAATTTCAGCGCATTAAAAATCGAGTACATATCCGGATACACGGTATGTGTTTTATATTCCTGCGCTAAAATACCGCGTAGTTTTAAATAATATTCCTTGTCAAACTCTCCGTCCAAAACACGGTCCCAATCGTTACCGATTTGCACCATAGTATTCACCTCAAATCGAGTCGTAAACCTCTGTATTGCGCAAAATGTACGCATTTTGAATCTGCGGCGCAGCAAACTTGTAGTAGCGCTCGTTGCGCAGAGAATTGTAGATGGTTGTCTTTACGCTTTCGAGCGGTATATACTGCGTTTCACGCTTGGTCACCATCAGAATATGGAAGCCAAGCTCGCTTTCCACGATACCGCTCATCTGTCCCGGCTGAAGTGCAAATGCCGCCGTTTCAAATGCCTGTACCATCTCACCGCGACCGAACGTATAGCCGTCCGGATAAGCAGCCAGCCCCGGATCTTCGGAGTACCGGTGCATCAGCGTATCAAAATTCGCCTCACCGCGTTGCATAGTCAGCAAAATATCCTCAATCAACTGTTTTTTCTCTTCGCGCATTGCCTGCGGAAGCGAATGCCCCGTATCGTCGTTTTTATTTAAGAAAATATGCTTTGCCGTAACCAGCGGCGTAGCGTAAAGCGCAATATTTTTCTGATAGTAGTCGGAAATATCTTCCTCTGTTACCGGATCAATAATAATATCTGTCAGCTTATCGCGCAAAACCGCTGTTTCCTGCAGCCAGTAATAAAAATCGTAAGTCACGCCGAAGGATTCGAGTTTTTTCACAAAACTCTCCATACCGCCGAAATTGTTCGCGTAAATATCAATTTGAGATTTCAGCATGGCGCTTTCCGATGTGCTCATACGGATGCCCGCATCTGCTGCATACTGATGCACAATGTAGTTTGCAACGGTTTCCTGACGCACAAACTCTTTAAAATCCGCGTAAGTCTGCGCATCCATTTCGCCGAGTTCCAGATTGTATTTAAACCAGTTAAGCATCTGTTTAAACGTACTCACGCGTACCGCTTCTCCGTTAACCAAAAATGCAATTTCCTTGCTCATAATCAGCGACTGCTCACGGTCTTGCACCGTAACGGTCATGGTTGCATCGTCATAGTCCACACTTTTATCCAAAAGCTCCGAATATGCACGAAGCGGCACATATGTACGCCCGTTATAAACCAATGAGTCAATATCTGCCGGTTGTCCGTTGATTAAAATCTGCACGCGGTTGACCAATACGTCAATGGACTGATATAAAGCATCCGCCATCGCCGGTGCGCTCATGAAAAGTACTGCCACCAACAAGCCGGCGAGAAAGCCTTTCAATTTTTCATATGTATAAGGTTTTTTCATATGTATCATCCCCTCTTTAAGCCCATAAATCTCAGCAATTGTATCATAACACACTTTTTGCATCCTGAAAAGTCCCGTCCGAAGCACAATTCCTCGCAAACCGTTGATACAACTGCATTTTTGTTCATTCTTACATTTTAATTACAGGTAGTTTACGCACTTTTCTTCGTCAATTTTCCCGTCATTTTGCATTATGTAAACCGGTTTTATGTGAATAACCGATTTTGTTTTTCCATATCTTATGTGGATAACTTTACACAAAACGCATACTTTCAAGGAAAACTATGTGCAGAACATATGTTTTTTGTGGATAACTCTGAGGAAAACTCAAAATGCAAGGATAGTTTTGTGAGTTTTTAGTTGTTATGTAAACTTCCCTGCGCAAAATCCGCGCTGAGTTCTACTTGACAAAAGCAGGAAATGGTATATAATAAATATAATAACTATGATAGAGTTGGGGTGTTATCCCCTCGGGAGGCAGAAGAATGGCAAATTCTTTTATTTCTAAAATGAAAAATATGTTTGGCATGTCCACCGACATCGGTATCGACTTAGGTACTGCTTCGGTTTTGGTGCACGTCAAGGACAAAGGTATTGTACTTTGTGAGCCGAGCGTGGTTGCCATCGACAAGGGTACAGGCAAGCTCTACGCAGTCGGTACGGAAGCGCAGAAAATGCTCGGCCGTACACCGGGTAATATCACTGCGGTACGTCCGATGCGCGAAGGTGTAATTTCTGACTACTCCACCACAGAGATGATGCTCAAGTACTTCATCCGTAAGGTGACAAAAAACCGTCTGTTTAAGCCGAGAGTTATGATTTGCGTACCGAGCGGTGTTACCGAAGTTGAGGAAAGAGCCGTAATTGATGCGGCAATGCAGGCCGGCGGCAGACAGGTTTACTTAATCGAAGAGCCGATTGCAGCGGCCATTGGCGCAGGTATTGATATTTCCCGCGCATGCGGCAGTATGGTTGTAGATATCGGCGGCGGTACAAGTGACATCGCCGTTATTTCCCTCGGCGGTATCGTTGTAAGCACCTCCATCAAAGTCGCAGGTGACAAGTTTGACGATGCCATCGTACGTTTCATCCGTAAAAAGTTTAATGCGGTTATCGGTGACAGAACAGCCGAAGAACTCAAAAAGGAAATCGGCAGTGTGTACCCGAACGGCAAGGAAACCTTCATGGAAGTCCGCGGTCGTTCACTTTTGACGGGTCTGCCGCAATCCATCTCCGTTTCCAGCGAAGACATCCGCGATGCACTTGACGAAGTTGCGGTGCAGATTGTAGATGCCGTACACTCCGTGCTCGAACGCACACCGCCTGAACTCGTGGGCGACATTGCCGAAAACGGCATTGTAATGACCGGCGGCGGCGCAATGATTGAGGGTCTGGATAAACTGCTTATGGAAAAAACGGGTATTCATGTATACCTTGCAGACGACCCGCTCTCCTGCGTGGCGAAAGGTACGGGCGCATCGCTCGACAACCTCCACGTTCTGCGTGATAAAGGCTCGTATATGTACGATTTGGACAAGTAAAATCAAACAAAAATGGCTGAACGGAAATTCCGTTCAGCCTTTATTTGTTTTTAATTTATTCCAACAGTCCCATTTTTTCTTTGCACATCAAAATTTTGAGTACACTTTCATCGATACGTTCTTCTTCGATTTCTCCGCTTTCCACAGCGTCAATAATCGCATCCGCCACCGCCGTCACATCCGCCGGAATTAAAATCATATCCACGCCGGCATTTACAGCAAGCAAGGCCGCCTCTGCCTGCGAATAGTGCTCGGTAATTGCGCCCATCGCAAACGAATCGGTAATAATGATACCTTCAAAACCGAGTTCTTCTTTGAGCCACTCGGTCACGACCTCATAAGAAAGCGATGCCGGAACATTTTCTTCCACCTCATTGACCAGGGTGATATGTGAAACCATCACAAAATCCGCGCCCGCCTTGATACCCGATGCAAACGGCAAAAACTCCGTTTCGCGCAATTGGTCATAGGTACGCAGACTCTCGGTATACCCCGTGTGCGAATCCGAAAGCGCACTGCCGTGCCCCGGAAAATGCTTGAGTACCGCTCGAACACCGCCGTCTTGCAGACCGGATACCACCTCAGGCACCATCGTTTCTACCGTTTTTGCATTTTTGCCGAAGGCTCGGTTGCCGATTTCCGTATTGTCCGAATTCACCAGCACATCCGTCACCGGCGCAAAATCCACATTAAATCCAAGCTCCGTCAAGCGTTCAGCCAAAGTTTGCCCGTGTTTATACGCCGCCTGCGGCTGACCGCCGTCCCCGATTTCTTTCATGGACGGAAGCGCTGTATACCCAAGCTCAGGATTTTCCGTCAGGCGCGACACACGCCCGCCCTCTTCGTCTATACCCGTAAACAGTCCGATTTTTGAATACCCCTGCGTTGCGGATAGCATATCGCGCACCTGCTCACGCGACATCAGATTCGGTCCAAAATAAGCAAGCCCGCCGACCGGCTGGCTTTCAATTGCCGCGCGTGTGGCATCACCTGCAACAACGACCTGCCCCACACCCGTAATCGACTCTGGTGTGACAAAGAGCATCTGATACACCTTTTCTTTTAAACTCATATCGACGAGCACGGCTTTTGCCGCCGCACTGTCCCCCCGCGGCTTGTCCTGCGAAGCAATCGGCTTTTCAGGCGCATCGCCTGTAAACATCGGCCATGCAAAATACGCCGCCGCAGCCAATACACCAATCAGCACAATCACCAATAGACCCCGCCAAAAACCGCCGCTCTTTTTTTGATTTTTATAACTGCCGCGTCTGTGTACCGTTCGTCTGTCCATCGTTTTACTCCTCGCAAAATTCTACTTTATTCTACAAATAAGTATATAAAATTCTTCATAAGTTGTCAACAAAAAAGCCATACTGTAAACGAGGTGAAATAAACAGATGTGTACTGCCGTAAATTACAAAACAAAACACCATTATTTCGGGCGCAATCTCGATTTGGAATTCAGTTATAATGAACAAGTCGTAATCACTCCGCGCGATTTTCCGCTGTCCTTTCGCCGTCTGCCTGCGCTCACGCACCATCTTGCATTTATCGGCATGGCAACCATTGCGGACGCTACGCCGCTGTATTATGATGCCACCAATGAGCGCGGTTTAAGCATCGCCGCCTTAAATTTTCCGGAATACGCACATTACCCGACACCGGACAGCGCACCTGCACTTGCACCGTTTGAGGTGATTTCCTACCTCATGTCCTCATGTTCCACCGTTGCGGAAGCGCGTGAAAAACTTATAAAACTGAAAATTGTCGATCTGCCTTTCAGCGCCAACCTGCCGAACACCCCACTACATTGGATGCTCTCCGACGAACACGAAAATCTGGTTATCGAGCCGAGGCAAGACGGCGTACATCTCCACGAAAATCCCGTAGGCATTTTAACCAACGCACCGCCGTTTGATTTCCAGATTGCAAACTTGCGCACCTACGCGCATTTGTCTGCCGCGCCGCAGGAAAACCGCCTTACGGATGCACTGCCGGAAAGCGGATACAGCCGTGGATTAGGTGCTTTCGGTCTGCCGGGAGATGTATCGAGCCCGTCGCGCTTTGTACGCGCCGCATTTACTGCGCTCAATTCCGCATCGTGCGAAAGCGAAGAAGAAAGTGTCACGCAATTTTTTCACATTTTAGACAGCGTTGCTCAGGTGGCCGGAACCGTTCGTCTGGAAAACGGGAACGAAAAAACGGTGTACAGCTCCTGCTGTAACACCGCCCTCGGCATTTACTATTATACCACCTATGAAAACCGCCGTATCCGTGCTGTAGACATGCACAAAGCGGATTTGGATAAGGACAAGCCTATCACCTATCCCCTGCACCACGCGCAGGATATTGAATATATTTAATCTTCTAACATCTTACGCAAAGCCGTCTCAAAAGCCGCATCGTCGAGCGGCTTTCTTTTTTTCGGGCCTCGCACGCGCTCGCCCGCCATCCGCGCCTTCTTGGCGCTGTATCTCGAAAACAAAAGCGCATCCATATTACTGTCGCTGTAAATCATACCGCTCTGATTGAGTGCTCTTGCTCCCTTGCCGAGGCACATCGCCGCCAGGCCGTAATCCTGCGTCAGTACAATATCGCCCTTTTCCAATTGGTTGACCAGATAAAAATCCACACTGTCTGCACCGGTGGAAACCGTAACGGTTTTCACCCCGTCGATATCCATTTTATGCGCACTGTCGCAGTAAATCACGCACTCGATTTGATATTCTTTTGCAATGCGCACACAAGCGCGTACCACCGGACATCCGTCCGCATCAATTAAAATTTTCATGTAATCCCTCCGTATTCATTTTAAGAAAAGAAAAAACATCTGTCAATGAAAAATTCGAAAAATTTTCGCACAAAGAAGCATTGAAAACGCATATACAAAAAGGAATGGCATCGCCATTCCTTTCGCTATTTTGCATATATTAAAATCTCTTATAGCCGCTTCTGAGTTTCGAATCCGAACTGCGGCGCAATGCCTGCTGTTTTTCATCGCTGTCAGACTTGAATTTGGCCATCAAATCCTCAAAGGACAAAGCCGAATTATCACTCTTTAAGGAATCGACATCCGCCGGACGTACAGCGCCGCCTGTCGGACGCGGACCGCCGCTTCTCGGCTTACGGTTTTGCTTCTGCTCATCGAGCATACGCTTTTTAATCGAAAGGCTGATTTTGCCGCTTTCGTCAATTTTCACGACCTTGGCTTTCACCACATCGCCGATCTTCAAATGGTCTGCCACCGATTGCACATACTCGGTCGAAATCTCCGAAATATGTACAAGGCCGTTTGTGCCCCCCTCTAACTCGACAAATGCGCCGAAAGGCATAACACTGACTACCTTTCCTTCTACTACGCTACCAACCTCTACTGCCATAAACCGTTTGTCCTCCTTCGCGGATACTCCTCTGTTGTATATCGAACCCCTTAGGCTCTATATCTGCTAAATCACTGCCCCGAAACATCAATAAATATTTTTTCATTTTCCTCTACCAGACCGAGGCGCTCTTTTGCAAACAGTTTCTGATATTCCTCCGTCTTGTATAGTTCGGTCAAGTTGTCATAATGCTCTTTTTGCGCTTCCTGCTGGGCAATTTGCTCCTCGAGGCTCGCAATTTGCTCATCCAGTTTTGCATTTAACGCGCTCTGGCGGTAAAACTTCACGCCCAGAAAGCCCAGGGCAAACACAACAATCCCCAATAAAAGTACCCAGCGCACGCGGTTTGCTGTTTGGGCGCGGCGGTTTATGCGATTTGCTCTTTTTTCTTCCAATCTGTCCATGAAGCCGCCCTCCTCACTTCTTTTTCAGCACTAGCCTCGTCAGTAAGGCCGTGCGCTTTATGCGCGATGCACCCCTTCTCCACCACCGCAAAAACGGTTGGAGCAATCGCTGTATAAACACAATTATATACGATATTATTTTATACAAAAATGCCAGTATAGTCAATACTATTTTCAAAATTAAACGCACGATTTTCTCTACCACGACGAAAAGCCACATAAAAATCGGTCGAAGCAGACGGCTGATGGTCAAAAAGTACACTACACTGCCCAGCAGAAGCGCACAAAAAGCAAACCAGCGCACCTGTCCGTTATTTACCGTCAGGTTTAAAACAAAAATTCCTGCCGCCCATACGAGCCAAAGTAAAAAATCAGCAATGCCGACCGTCAGCCGTTTGCGACCGCACCTGCGGCGAAGCGGCAAAAACAAATCCCACAGCACACCGCTCGCTATGCCGCCGAGAAACAGCATAGCGAACACATAAAGCTCCTCATTTAAATTGACCTCCATGGGCTTTTACCCGAACAGACGGCCGAGAAGGCCTTTTTTTGTACCGGTTGCATCCTGATAGACCAATTCATCAATATTGCCTTCAATACACAGCTCTCCGCTGTCGACATTATAGCGCTGTATACGAAGCTCGCTTCCGCCGACCAAGACCGCACCCAGCGCAGTTTCAATCACCATCCCCTGCTCATCAAAACTTTCCACATCTTCCACGCCCGTCAAAATCAGACGTGCTCTATCCTCGAGTTGCATACTGTGCTGCATTCTCTTTTCCTCCATCGGCATAAAAAAATCCTCCCATATATCTGCATATTGTTTTTACAAATATATGAAAGGAATGGTCTGTTTAGTCTAAAATTTTGTACATTGCCGCCGCATCGTTTTTAAGTACGTGCTCACGAATTTCCAACACCTCGGCGCGAAGCAGTTTTTCGCCGAAGGCAATTTCAATGACATCGCCGATTTTTACGGCATACGAGGCCTTACACACCTTGCCGTTGACGCTGATGCGCCCCGTATCGCACGCTTCGTTTGCTACGCCGCGCCGCTTGATGAGTCTGGATACCTTTAAATATTTATCTAAACGCATATAATCCTCCGCTACATATAACTCTGATGAAAACAACCCCGACGCAAGCGCCGGGGTTGTCCGCAATTGTGCTAAATTATTTAATAGCGTCTTTGAGAGCCTTACCAGCCTTGAATGCCGGAACCTTGGAAGCCGGGATCTTGATCTCAGCCTTGGTCTGCGGGTTTCTACCGATTCTAGCTTCTCTTTTTCTAACTTCGAATGTACCGAAGCCAACGAGTTGTACTTTGTCACCCTTCTTGAGTGCGTCTGTGATGTTATCTACGAGAGCGCCCAGTACTTTTGCAGCATCTGTCTTGGATACGCCAGCAGCTGCAGCTACATTTGCAATAAGTTCAGCCTTGTTCATAGTAAATTACCTCCTAAAAAGTATAGTACTTAGAAATTTCGCTTTGCGTTTGCAAAATCCTTTTATTTTGCGAAAAAATTTTCACTTTTTTTCGATTTTTGCCCGTTGCCATAGGCTTTCGAGCGTTTCTAGCGGCAAACTGCACAAATTTTCGCCATTTTCTTGTGCAATATGCTCTAAAACCGCGAATCTATCAATAAATTTATCCGTTGCGTGGCGCAAGGATTCTTCCGCATCCGTCTGCACAAAACGCGAAATATTGACCGCAGAAAACAGCAAATCGCCGAGTTCCTCCTCAATGTCTTCCTGTTTGCCCGAGGCGATGGCCACCTCCAGTTCCGCCGTTTCTTCCTTCAGCTTTTCTATTGCCCCCGAAACATCCGGCCAGTCAAAGCCGACATTTTTTGCCTTCTTTTGCACTTTCGCCGCGCGTGTGAGTGCCGGCAAGGCGGAAATGACATCGCGCATAGATTCCGTGGTGGATTTCAGTCCCTTTTCCTTTTGCTTGTTTTTCTCCCATGTCAAAAGCGCCGCGGCATCATCTTCGGCCGCATCCGAACCGAATACATGACTGTGACGGGAAATGAGTTTTTCGCAAATTTCATAAAGCACATCGCTCAAATCAAACGCACCGCGTTCTTTGGCAATTTGTGCGTGAAACACCACCTGAAGCAGCAAATCTCCGAGTTCGTTGGCAAACAGCGCATCATCTCCCTTTTCCAGTGCGTCAATGGCCTCATAAGATTCTTCAATCATACTGGCCTTGATGGAGTCATGCGTCTGTGCCGCATCCCAAGGGCATCCGCCATCGCCGCGCAGTCGCTCCATAATGTGCACCAAATCCTCTATTGTATACGTTTTCTTCTCCATTTTATTTTTCCTCCATCCAACGTAATTTTACCAGTATACGCAAAATCCACTCGCCTTTCGGCAACAAAAGCACATCCTCTGCCAAAATGCCGCGCAAAAGCAGCAACATTGCAAAATACACCGCCGCGCCAATGCCGATACCGCAAAACAGCGCAATCGTATTGCCCAGTGCGCCGGCCAGTCCCGTATATACACCGAAGGCCACCGCACCCATCACCAGACCGCTCAGCAGCGGTTTGACAAGCAAAGTCCCCACCGCATAGCGCACACCGGAAATGCGTCTGATTTCAATCAAATTGAGCACCATCACCGTCGCATAACACAAAAGCGTTGCAATCGGCGCACCATAGATATGTACCGACGGTCGACTCACCAGCAGAAAGTTAAAAATTACTTTAACTACGCCGCCGGCCGCCATAAACAACACCGGTTTCCAGACACGGCCATGCGCTTGCAAAACCGCGTTTGTCACCTGCACCATCGTCACAAAAGCAACGGCAATCCCCATGACATTCAATAAAAATGCATGGCTTGCATCGTTATAAATAAAGGATAGCACCGGCTGCGCCAGCACAGAAAGACCAATAGCGCACGGCAGAGCGACAAGCACCGTGATACGGAGCGCCGACTGCGTGGTTTGCGCGGCCGACTTACGGTCGCCGACTGCGAGCGCAGCAGACAGCGCCGGCACAACGCTGACCGCCAATGCCGCCACCACCGTCGGCGCCAGATTAAACAGCGTGACCGCGCGGCCGAGATATCCGCTCATACTGTAATACATCTGCTCGCTAAAACCCAGCTTTTCAAGCAAATGAAAAATCATCACCGTATCCAAAAGCGAGGTCATGGTAAATACGGATGCGCCCAATGTAATCGGCACAGCTGTACGAAAAAGCTCTGCAAAAATCCCTTTTCCCGAACGCAAGAGTTCCGCCGTCTGCTTCACACGTATTTTCTCTTCTTTTCGTTGCTTGCGGCTGACAAGCACAATCAGTAAAAATCCTAAAAAAGCGCCAGAGCTTACGCCGCCGATGGCGCCTGCCGCTCCTGCAGCCAGAGAGTTGTGTACCAAAAGGCCCGCCAACACCAGACCGATGCAAAGTTTGCCCGCAGCCTCTGCAATCTCCGAAAGTGCCGTAGGCACCATTGCACCAAAGCCTTGTGTGTAGCCGCGCCATGCCGACATCAATGCAACAAATAAAATACTCGGAGACAGCGCACGGATGGCAAGCGAAACACTCATGCCTGCCGCATCGGCATTGAGCATTTTTGCAAACAGCGGCGCGCCAAAAAATAAAATGCAAAATCCTGCAAGACCGACCGCAAGCATAAATCGCACCGAGACGGTAAAGATTTTTTCCGCCTCCGCATAATGCCCTCTTGCATTGGCGGCCGAAACCATTCTGGAAATGGCCACCGGAAGTCCGGCAGTCGAAATCACAAACATCCAATTGTAGATATAGTACGCCGCATTGTAAATGCCCATCCCTGCCGTTCCCAATATCATACGGTCGAGCGGTATCTTATACAGCGCGCCAAGCACCTTGATGAGCAGGTGCGCCGCCGCAATCACGGCCGCACCGCGCACAAAGGCTTTTCCGGTTTGATTTGCCTTTTGCATATGTAAATCCTTCCGTTTTTGTTGTTTTTTCCATTTTATCACAAACCTTCAGCATTTTAAAGGCTTTGCCTAAATTTTTCTGTTTATTTTCTTTTAGAAAACTTATACTAATTTTGTGTCCGTAACAAACGAGAGGTGAGAATATGAAAAAAATGGGCTTTTTAAAAGGCATGCTTGCCGGTATGGTCGCCGGTGGTGTGACCATGCTGATTTTTGACCCGATTACACCGCGTCAACGCCGCAAAATGCGCCGCACAGCCAATCGCATGATGCAGGGGGTCGGCGATATGTTTGACTCCATGTCTTGCGAAATGAAATAATTACGAAAAAAATCCCCGTATGGGGATTTTTTCATCGCTTGATACCCTCCGTATAAGACACCGGCACGGAGAACAGCACGCCACTCTCCGGTCCGTTTAAATCGCCGCACACCTGGTTTGCCACCTTGGAAACCACAGACAGTTTTTCCTCAGGCACAACCATAAATACCGTCTTACTCTCTTCGTGTCCCGGCGTTAAGATTAGCCGAAGTGATGCGGCAAACGAACTTTCTTTCGGCAGCGCGTGCGCCATACCCTTGCTGTCTATCACCGTTGCGCCGCGGATGCCGTTTTGCGCAAGTGTCGTCAAAAACGCATCCAACATCTCCGTTTTGCTGAGTACAAAAACAGCCAATTGCATAGTATTTATCTCCTTTCCGACAATCCCTACATTCTATTGTACCGCAAAAAGAGGTTCTTCATAACCTAACAAAGCAAATTCATAATTTCTTTGCATCTTTTAAAACACCAAAAGAATTAAATTTACTGCGACGCGCATTTATATTCCAACCTGGATACTTCCAAATTAGATAAAAAAAGCAGGTGCCCCTGCTTTTTTAATCTCTGTACAAATATAAACTTTCAAGCAATTTCTGCGAAGATTTTGCCGCATTGGCAAAGTCTAAAATAATCGTATCTTGCCCATCTGCAGTTTTCGCAAAGAAAAGTTGCATCACCAACTGCTCGCCGTGGTTTTCTACAGTTTCGACGCTTGCCGCATACCCGTCTGTCACTTTAAAAGCCGTCTTATACTGCGTAATATCCACGCCGCCTGTGAAGTCAGTGACTTCTATGGCAAAGTTTTCCACGCCCGTTTGTGTGAGTTTCATATTCCCAATGCTATCGCCTTTATCTTCAGATTGGGTATATATTTTCCACTCGCCCATATACGGCGTTTCTGCAGTATCCAGTGCCGGCGTATGTAATTGTGCGCACCCGCTAAAACAAAAAATCAAACTCAATACGATTGCAAATATTTTTTTCATATACACGTCTCCTTTCAAGCGGTTGCTCCGTAGTTTTATTATAAAAGGCACAAACCGCGTCTGTCAATCCCTTTCTTGACACCTATCTTCCTTTTGTGCCAGACTATATACGATTTTCTACAACCAAGGAGTCCTATATGCACAAATTCATCGGCACAAACTTTATTTCGTCCTGTTCTCTTTTCTTCTCGCCGCAGGCATCTTTATGGGATTACGCTCCGGCATTTTTCCGGTGATTTACAACACCGAACCCGTCGTGCGTGCGCTGGCAAGAAACTTTATTTTGATTCGCTCGGTTATGCTGCCGCTCCACGCCTTTTATCATACCGGCTATTATACGCTGCGTTGCGGCGGTCAGTCCATCACCATGCTGCTTGTAGACAGCGGATTTTTATTCACCATCGAAATTCCGCTCGCCTTCATTTTATCCAGATTTACCGACCTGCCCGCAACACCGCTCTATTTTATTATGCAGGTCTTAATTGCGATAAGATGTGTTGTGATTTTCTTCTTACTCAAAAAAAGGCAGGTGGGCACAAAATATTGTATCGGATATAAAAAAACTGCTATCACATCAATCACATCTGTGATAGCAGTTTTTTTATATTTTCTTCGGAATACTCAATCTCCGCACTATACATACGCGCGATATCTAAAAACGATGATGCATCCGTGGAAAGTGCACAGATCAACGCCGCAGCATGCAGGCAAAATTGCAAACGCGCCTGTAAACTGCCGTCGTATATCCCATCCGCCGTGTGACGGTAGATAAAATAACATAAGAGTTGTTCGCGTTGCAAATCCGTCGGCATATACGCATTTTTCCGTGCAGCAGAAAGCACCTGTGTCCACGCGTCATCGAGTCGTTCTAATTTTAAATAAACCGGCCGCCAGGTGTCAAGATCGACTTGGTCCTCTTTTAAACCGCAAAACGCACACAAATCTTCCATGCGTGCCGCTAACGTTTTCTCTCTGTTTTGCACAACGGAAAGCACCCGCGCACGAAAGGAAAAAAAGGTTGCCTCATCTTCATCCTTTTCCTCTACTATGCCGTCATCTTCTATCAGCTCGACAGTCATCTTTTCCGGAAAATTCAATATCAATTCTGCCGCCGCTTCGCAACAAAGGCCGAGTCCGATTTCCGTGCGGTCCGCGTAGAAATTGCGAAACCGCGGATGGTCTGCGCAAATCTGGCACAGCGCATCTTCACCCAAGGTTGTAATAATATCGCACAATCCCTGCCGATTTAAAAACGGACAGCGCTCATCTTTATCCAGACAAAAATGTGCGCTCTGCGCATCACTTTCAATATTACCTAGTAGCCGCGTGCCAAACGCGCCGCCGATTTCTTTGTAATACATATATGTATCTTCATCTACATCAATTTCCCAACCGATACAGCAGCTGTGTTTGCAACGGTCGGCAATGCAGGCAAAATCCTTATAGTAGGACGGTGCATAAATTTTCATGCCTACACCTCATTTGTTACGACCAAAACATCGCCGTCTTTCAAACGCATTTTTCCGTTCGGGATGACCGTTCTGCCCTTGCGTTTCATCAGCACAATCAAGCTCTCCGGCGTAATACCGAGGTCGGCAATCGCCATACCGCACCATTCGTGCTCGGCATGAATGTGAATTTCGCTCAGCGCCATGTGATTATCATCATAATAACCCTCACCGCTTAAAATCAGTACGTCTCCCGGCAGGATGTTTGTATTGCCGGATGGCACTATGCGCTTGCCTTTGCGTAAAACCAGTGCCACCAAAAGTCCGTGCGGCATCACAATTTCTCGGATGCGCTTGTGCGCCCACACACTATTTTGTGTAATACCGATACGGATAAACTGTACCTGCGTTTCATCCGAATAGTCATTAAATGTTTTCATAACATTTTCGTGGTTGTCTATCATTTTAAACTTTTTAGAAACCCACGGCAAAAGCGTTCCCTGTATGCCGATGGACAAAAGGACAATGCAAAACGCAATATGGAAAATATCGCTTTTCGTATAGGCCGTATCAATGTGCGCCATAATGGCAAATACAATAGAGGTAGCACCTCGCAGGCCTGCCCATGCAGTGACCCCCATCTGCCCCCACCCGGCACCAAACGGTTTCAGCAGCACAAATACCACCACCGGTCTTGCAATTAAAGACAAAAACAGCGCAATCGCCGCCGCAGGAAATAAAATCTGTGGAATCTGCGACGGGGTTGCCAAAAGGCCCAACAGAAAAAAGACCAAAATCTGCATAAACACCGTAATGCCGTCAAAAAAGTGCACCAGCGACTTTTTATTGAGCAAACGGGTGTTGCCAAGCACAATACCGACAATGTAGGCGCTCAAGTAGCCGTTCCCGCCGAGCGCTGACGGCAATGCATACGACAAAAGTGCAATACCCGTCACAAAAATCGCATCAAACCCAGACGTTTCAAAATGTACATATAAAAGCACAAACCGAGCAAGAAGTGCAATAATCACACCGAAAACAATGCCGAAAAAGAGTTGCGCAAAAAGCGCATAGGCAAAGGCATCCCCGGCTGTCTGTCCGCGCATCACAGATAAAATCAGCACCGTCAACATATAGGCCCACGGGTCATTACTGCCGCTCTCCAACTCCAACACAGAGGCCGTATGATGCTTTAAATTCAGTTTTTTGGAACGCAATACCGAAAACACAGAGGCGGCGTCCGTCGAACTTAAAACCGCACCGAGCAAAAGTCCTTCCCAAAAATCAAAACGCAAAACAAAATAGCAAAACAGTCCCGTAAACAGTGCCGTAAAAATAACGCCCGCCGAAGCCAAAAGCATAGACTGCGGCGCAACCTTTTTCGCTACACTCCACTTCGTGCCGAAACCACCGTAAAAAATAATCGCAATTAAGGCAATCGAGCAAATCTGTTCGGCAAACTTGTAGTCATCAAACTGAATTTTCAATAATCCGTCCGAACCAAAAAGCATACCGATAAAAATAAATAAAAGAAGCACCGGCAGACCGATTTTATGTGAAATTTTATTAAAGAACACACAGCACATAATAATGATGCCGACAATAATCAATTCGGGTATCACTGCTTTCCTCCTTTTTCGTCTCCTAAACTATTTCTCCGGTTTCATCACCGATGAACTCCATATCTTCCAAAAACATACGAAATGCGGTCGGCAAAGCATACTTTTTTTGAATCTCTTTTGCATTTGCCCACACAAAATCCGGACATTTTTCACGGCACTCTATATGATAGCACGTCATCTCCCAGCGGATGTGCGTAAAGATATGTACGCGCTCCATCGTACGTACAAGACGCTTGGACACAATGCGCATTTTTTTCGCAAATGCAAGTGCATCATCAACCTTTTCAAAAGTATTATCCGTATTCGGCAACTGCCAAAGTCCGGACAGAAGGCCACTATCGCCCCTCTTTTGCAGAGCAAATTCGCCGTCACATTCGAGCAAAAACACGCTGCGTTTTTCTACGCGTTTTTCACGCTTCGGCAAACGCACCGGATATTTGATTTCTTCGCCGTTTTTATGCGCTTTGCAAAAGACCGCGCAAGGGCAAATATCGCAAGACGGCGATTTCGGCGTGCATACGCACGCACCGAGCTCCATAAGTGCCTGCGTAAATGTTCCCGGGCAATCCTTGGGATATACGCGCTCCAACATTTCCGCAATCTCTTTTTTCGTTTCGTCCGTATCTATCGGCTTATCCGAAGCGGTGATGCGCGAAACTACACGCAAAACATTGCCGTCCACCGCCGCACGCGGTAAGTTAAAACAAATGGAAGCAATCGCTCCGGCCGTATAGGCACCAATGCCCGGCAAAGATAAAATTTCTTCATAGGTTTGCGGAAATATTCCGCCGTATTTTTCTGTAATCACACGCGCCGCCTTTTGCATATTGCGCACGCGGTTATAATAGCCAAGTCCTTCCCAAAGTTTCAACAATTGTTCTTCGGATGCGTTTGCAAGCGCCTCTATATTCGGAAGCGCCGACAAAAACCGATGATAATAGCCGATGACCGCTTCCACGCGCGTTTGCTGAAGCATAATTTCTGATACCCATACATGATAGGGTAAATTATCCTCGCGCCAAGGCAGCTTGCGCGCGTTGTTTGCATACCAAGGCAAGAGCGCATCGGGCAACATTTTATATTGTTTCATAAGCACGCAACCTCGCATACGCGCAAAAGCGCATTCTCCACCGTAAATTTAATTTCGTATCGGTCAAACACAAAACCGTATACACGCTCGGCATCACTCTGGTATGCCGGTCGCGGGTCCTGGCGCAAAACCGCCAAAAGCGCATCGCGTAGCTGCACATCCACCCTATCTAAAAGTTCGGACGGAAATTCCACCTCAAGTGCATAATCCAAAACCGTGCCACCGAAGCCTGCACTCGCCTCGGGATAACTGTCAGCATACGGCAGATACGGCTTGATGTCGTAAATCGGCGTGCCATCCATCAAATCCACACCCGATACCGTAATGGTCGGACCGTTTTCTCCTTTAAAATCTATCCTTTCAATTTTCACGCACGAAAGGCCGAGCGGGTTGGGACGAAACGGCGAACGCGTTGCGAATACGCCCATACGTTTGTTGCCACCCAATCTCGGCGGCCGCACCGTTGCTGACCATGGCGCACCGAAAGCTTCGCTAAACCCCCACACGAGCCATAAATGCGAAAAACCGTCCAGACCGCGCAAAGCGTCCGCATTGCGATATGATTTTTTAAAAACGATTTCTCCAATAAGTTCGGGCACAAGGCCGCTCTGTCTGGGCAGGCCAAACTTTTCTTTAAACGCCGTGCGAATATATGCAATTGGTTGAATTGTAAGCTCGTGCATCGGTATCCTCTCATTACATAAAGCACATAAAGCGACCTGCAAGGTCGCCTTATATTTTATCGTTTGATGCCTGCAATTGCATCCGAAATCAGTCGATTTACCAGCTCCGGCAATTCGATTCCCGCTTTTTGCATCATCATCGGATACATACTAATGGATGTAAATCCCGGAAGCGTATTGATTTCATTGAAAATCACGCGATTTGTGTCCTTTTCCACAAAAAAGTCCACGCGCGACAAACTGCGGCAATCCAATCTCTTGAAAATTTCCACCGCCGCCGTACGGATTTCCTCCGCTACACCTTCGGGCAACTGCGGCTCTACCTCGGTGCGCGATTGCGGATTGTTGTATTTTGCATCAAAACTGTAAAACGTATCGTCTGCCAGAATTTCGCCCGGATAGGACGCGATATATTCGTCGCCGCTTTGCAAAACGGCGCATTCGATTTCTCTGCCGACAATGCCCTCTTCAATGAGCACCTTACTGTCGTAATGCAGTGCCTCGGCAACCGCCGCTTTCAGGCGCGCATAACTGTCCACCTTATATACACCCTTGGAAGAACCGGAACGGCTTGCCTTGACATACACCGGAAATTTGAGTGCCAAAATTCTGTCTTTAAAGTCTTCCACTTCCTGCGCACTTTGTACGTACACATACGGCGCTTGCGCAATGCCCAAGCCGTCGACCAAAAGTTTTGTATATACCTTATCCATCGAAACGGCACTCGAGAGCACGCCGCAACCGACATACGGCAGATTCGCAAGTTCAAAAAGTCCCTGCACGGTACCGTCCTCGCCGTTTTTGCCGTGGAGCACCGGAAATACCGCATCTACCGGCAAGGTTTCATAAGTACCATCACTCAAAACGTACAGACACTTCTGCGAAGCCGACAGCACTACGCGCTTGTTTTGCGGACCAACCCACAAATTATCGCGGATAGCCTCATATGCGCCCTCGTAGAGATACCACTGCCCCTCCATCGTAATGCCGACGCAAAGAACATCGTATATCTCACGGTTAATATTTGTAAGAATTGTATATGCGGAACGACAGGAAACAACATTTTCCGTCGAAGCACCGCCGAAGAGTACGCAAATCTGTTTTTTCATCGTATCACCTCAGTATATCTTTATGTCAAAGAACCTGCTATAATTTCATCGAGTTTTTCAAGCGCACGTGCCGAAATGCGCTCATAGCGCTCTCTCTTATTCCTGATGCGTTCGCCTAAGTTTTCCATAATGCCGAAGTTTACATTCATCGGCTGGAATTTTTCCACGCTTTCGTCGGAAACGTAATTTGCAAGTGCACCGATGGCCGTATAGCGCGTAAAATCCACAAACGGCTTTTTCTCTAAATAGCGCGCCATATTGATACCGGCCAGAAGTCCGCTCGCCGCCGACTCCACATACCCTTCTACGCCGGTAATCTGTCCGGCAAAGAAGATATTTTCATTTTCGCGCATCTGATAAGCATTATTTAAAAGCTTCGGAGAATTTAAAAATGTGTTTCTGTGCATCACACCATAGCGCACAAACTCCGCATTTTCAAGTCCCGGAATCATAGAAAACACACGCTTTTGCTCGCCGAAGGTCAAATGCGTCTGAAAGCCTACAATGTTGTAGAGCGACCCTGTCGCATTGTCCTGCCGAAGCTGAATCACCGCGTGAAAATCGTCTTTGCCCGTTTTTGGATTCGTGATGCCGACCGGCTTGAGCGGCCCGAACAAAAGGGTATCATGCCCGCGCGATGCCATCACTTCCACCGGCATACAGCCTTCAAACACCTTAAGCGTTTCAAAACTTTTAAGCTGCACCGTTTCCGCACCGATGAGCGCCTCGTAAAAGGCTTCATATTCCTCTTTCGTCATCGGGCAGTTGATATAATCCGCCGTGCCGCGGTCATAACGTGCCGCATAAAACGCCTTGGACATATCTAAACTTTCCTTGGTCACCATCGGTGCCGCCGCATCAAAAAAGTGCAAATAATCCTTGCCCGTCATGCGTGCGATTTCTTCACTGAGCGCCGCGGAAGCGAGCGGTCCTGCGGCCACCACCGTCGGTATATTGCAATCTATATTCGTCACTTCTTCATGCACAACCGTAATATTTTTATGTTCGCGGATACATTTGGTCACCATTTCACCAAATCCGATACGGTCCACCGCAAGCGCACCGCCTGCCGGCACCGCCGTTACATCCGCACAGCGCATAATCACAGAGTTTAATCTGCGCATTTCCTCTTTTAAAAGACCGACCGCATTGGCAAGCTGATTGGAGCGCAGAGAATTTGAGCATACCAACTCTGCAAAATGGTCATAATGATGCGCCTCCGAGCGCTTTTCGGGTTTCATTTCATACAGCGTGACTTCAAAGCCGCGCTCGGCAAGCTGCCAGGCGGCTTCACAGCCGGCCAGCCCTGCTCCGATTACCTTTACTTTCACTTTTTGCTACCGCCTTTTTTTCCGCTTTCTTCAAAATCACAGGCCGGATTTAAACATACGGTCTTGCGACCTGCGCGCGATATGTTGGTAAACAGCGCCTTGCCGCATTTCGGACAGGTGCGGCTCTTAAGCGGTGCATCCCAAGTCATAAAATCACAATTCTGATTGTCTTCACAGCCGTAGTACGTTTTGCCCGTACGGGTACGCTTTGTGAGCAGCGCCTTACCGCATTTCGGACAAGCCACACCGGCCTCTACGCGAATGGATTTGGTGTTTCTGCATTCCGGAAAGCCCGGGCATGCCAAAAACTTACCGCTTCTGCCGATTTTGTATACCATCATGCGTCCGCATTTTTCGCACACAACATCCGAAACCTCATCGGCAATCTTGACGTGTTCGAGTTCTTTTTCCGCACGTTCAAGCTCACTTTTAAAAGACGGATAGAAATCACGCAGAATCTGCTTCCATGCCACATCACCGCTCTCGACATCGTCCAGACGCGACTCCATGTTTGCCGTAAATTCCACGTCTACAATATTTTCAAAGTTCTCTTTCAAGAGTTTGGTCGTTACCTTGCCGAGTTCGGTCGGCACAAGCGACTTTTTCTCGCGCGTTACATAACCGCGCGCCAAAATCGTGGTAATGGTCGGCGCATAGGTAGACGGTCTGCCGATACCCTCTTCTTCGAGCGCTTTAACGAGCGTTGCTTCGGTATAACGCATCGGCGGCGCAGTAAAGTGCTGCTCCGGTTCAATGCTGTCTGCCTTAAGCACATCGCCCCTATTTAAGTTCGGAAGTGCCGTCTGCTTTTCGCTTTCGGTATCGCTGCCTTCGGTATACACCTTCATAAAACCGTCAAAGAGCACCGTCGTACCGCTTGCACGGAAATTATGCTTGCCGCATGTAATCTCAGCAGTGGTGTTTTCCACCTTGGCATTTTCCATTTGGCTGGCAACAAAACGCTCCCAAATCAACTTGTAGAGCTTATACTGGTCATTATTTAAAGACCCTTTAACCGCCTCCGGTGTCAAATACACATTGGTCGGGCGGATGGCTTCATGCGCATCCTGAGAATTTTTACGCGTCTTATACACGCGAAACGACTTCGGCGCGTAGTTTTCACCATACTTTTCGCCAATCAACGCCTTCGCCGCCGTCTGCGCTTCAATCGCAATACGAACAGAGTCGGTACGCATATAGGTAATCAAGCCGACCTTGCCCATACCGGTTACATTGACGCCCTCGTAGAGCGATTGTGCCGTGGACATGGTTTTTCTAGCCTGGAAATTGATTTTTCTGGAAGCCTCCTGTTGCAAAGTCGAGGTTGTAAACGGCGGTGCAGGACTCTTTTGCGCAACCGCCTTCTTCACTTCTTCCACAGTAAATTTGCCGCCCGTAACATCCTGCACAATCTGCATTGCAGATGCTTCGTCCGCCACCTCAACTTTTTTGCCGTTCGTACCATAATACGCAGCCTTAAACTTCTTTTTGCTGCCGTCCGGCAGCAAAAATGCCGAAATTGACCAATATTCACGAGGAATGAATGCATCAATTTCCGCCTCACGGTCACAAATCAAACGGGTTGCCACACTCTGTACGCGGCCTGCGGAAAGACCTTTCTTTACCTTTTTCCACAAAATCGGACTTAGCTGATAACCCACAATTCTGTCAAGTGCTCGTCTTGCCTGCTGTGCATCTACCAAACTCTGATCAATAGCACGCGGCTCCTTCACGGCCTTTTTTACCGCATCCTTCGTGATTTCATTAAAGGTCACACGGTTTTTATCCGTCGCCGGCAAACCGAGCGCATTTGCAAGATGCCAGCTGATGGCTTCACCCTCGCGGTCAGGGTCGGTTGCAAGCAGAACCTGGTCTGCTTCCTTTGCGAGTTTACGCAGTTTGCCCAAAATCTCTCCCTTACCGCGAATTGTGATATAATGCGGTTCAAAATCGTCTGCAATATCAATACCCATCTGGCTCTTCGGCAAATCAATGATATGACCGACCGATGCCTCCACGCTGTACGTGGAGCCGAGGTATTTTTTAATGGTGTCCGCCTTGGACGGGGACTCTACGATAATCAGTTTCTTTCCCATAAGTTCCTCCGTGTATCTGTATGAAATTTCTTATTCAACGATGATAGCGAAATTGTTACTGCCCAAACTACGCACCAAGCCCGAAAGCTCGAGCATGGTAAGCAGCGCACTTACCGTGCCGGCATCTTTGCCGAGTGCGGCACAAAGTGCATCAAGGTGCATATTTTCCTTTGCAAGCAAAACGACGATTTCGCGACTTTCTTCGTCGAGTGCCTGTAACTTTTCCTGTGAAATCGCTACCTTCTTTACCGTTTCAGGTTTCGGTTTTATCCAGCGCCGACCCTTACGGATTTTATATTCTTCGCCGTGCAAAAGCATCAACTGGTAGGTGTATTCTTCTAAAATATCCTCTACCTTTTTACACAGTTTTGCACCACTGTTTTGAATCAAATCATTGCATCCCTGCGAAAAGTGGCGATTGTAATCGCCCGGCACGGCAAATACATCTTTTCCCATGTTGAGCGCTTTACTTGCCGTAATCAGTGCACCGCTCTTTGTCGGCGCTTCCGTAACAAGCGTACCTGCGCCCAGGGCCGCCATAATCCGGTTTCTGCGCGGAAAATTTGTACCGATGGCAGCCGTCCCCGGAGCAAACTCCGTAATGACCGCACCGTTTTTGATAATCTGTGCATACAATTTGCGGTTTTCCGCAGGATAAACCACATCAATGCCGCAGCCTAACACCGCAACGGTTTTGCCGCCCGCGGCGATGGTTGCAAAGTGTGCCGCCGCATCAATACCCCTCGCCATACCTGCAATCACGGTTACTCCGTTTTGTGCCAAATCATACGCAAGGGTTTCGGTGACTTTCAGTCCGTACGGCGTTGCATCACGCGTACCGACCACGGTAATCCCAAGCATTCTGTCCCAACTCAGGATTTCCCCCATGCCGTAGAGTACATACGGAATATCATCTAATTCACGCAAAGCAGACGGATACAGCGCATCGTCATAGCAAAGCACCCACGCACCGATTTGACAAATGCGCGTCCAAATCTCATTTGCACGTGTTAAATCGTGCGCCGCAATGTTTTGTGCATCCTTCTTTGTAATTCTCGGTACCCGCACAAGTTCGTCCGTCCCTGCACGATAAATATCCTCCACCGAGTCAAACCGTTCGAACAATGCGCCGATTTTCGTGCTCGTAATTCCGGAAAGCGTTGTCAGCCAAATCCATAATATTTTCTTATCCATAATTTGACCTCCATTCCCTCTCGGAATACAAAACCCTTTTTCTAACATACTACAAAACCGTCGCTTTGTCAAAACTTTTTTTCTATAATATATATAAATAGAAAATTTTTTTCGACAGATTGCCCGTATGCATTGCGTTTTTTGCGAACATATGATACAATAAGACAAATTGATTTTAATAAAGAAAGCGGTAAATAAAAATGATTGACGATAAACTGCTTATGTCCGTCTCCAAGCCGATACAGTACACCGGCGGAGAGCTCGGCATGGTAAAAAAAGACCCGAATGCGGTAGACATTCGCTTCGCCTTTTGTTTTCCGGACAATTACGAAGTCGGCATGTCGCATCTGGGCATGAAAATTTTATATCATCTTTTAAACGAAAGAGCCGATACCTACTGCGAGCGCGTATTTGCGCCGTGGCCGGATATGGAAGAAAAAATGCGCGAGCGCGGTGAGCCGTTGTTTTCCATCGAAACGAAATCCGCCGTACGCGATTTTGATTTTATCGGCTTTACGCTCATGTACGAAATGTGCTACTCCAACGTGGTAAACATGCTCGATTTGTCCGGTGTGCCCGTTTTGGCATCCGAGCGCGGTGAGGGCGACCCGTTTGTCTGCGCCGGCGGCGCATGCGCCTATAACGGAGAACCTTTAGCTGATTTTATCGACTTTTTCATCCTCGGCGAAGGGGAAGAAATCTTAAACGAAGTGATGGACGTCTATGCGGACTGGAAAAAGCAAAAGCAGGACCGCAAGACTTTCTTGGAACGCGTTGCCGAACTGGAAGGTATTTACGTTCCGTCCTTTTACGATGTAGCGTATAACCAAGACGGTACAATTCAGTCCTTTACCAAAAACAATGCGCACGCGAAAGATAAAATCCGCAAACGCATCATCACGGATTTTGACAATTCCTATTTTCCGGAAAGTATTATCGTACCGTTCGGCGAAGCGGTACACGACCGCATCACGCTTGAAATTTTCCGCGGTTGTATCCGCGGTTGCCGTTTCTGTCAGGCAGGCTACGTCTACCGTCCGGTACGCGAAAAGAGCGCAAAAAAACTGCTGGATTTGGCAGACAAGCTGATGAAATCCACCGGTTATGAGGAAATTTCGCTCTGCTCGCTGAGCACCAGCGATTACCGCGAATTAAATGAACTCACCGAAGGACTTTTAGACGAAATCGAAAAGCAGAAAGTCAATTTGTCTTTGCCATCGCTTCGCATCGACAATTTCTCGCTCGATTTAATGCACAAGGTGCAGACCGTACGCAAAAGCGGCATCACCTTTGCACCGGAGGCCGGAACACAGCGTCTGCGCGACGTAATTAAAAAGGGCGTAACCGAAGCAGATTTAATCCGCTCTGTATCTATGGTTTTCTCCGGCGGCTGGACGAATTTAAAACTCTACTTCATGATTGGTCTGCCGACGGAGACGGAAGATGATGTGCGCGGTATCGGCGCTCTGGCACACAAAGTGCTCGACGCCTACTATGCCCAGCCCAAAGAAGAACGTCAGGGCAGTCCGCGCATTTCAGTAAGCGCATCTACATTTGTGCCCAAGCCGTTTACCCCGTTTCAGTGGGAAGCGCAGGATGATTTGGACACGATTTTAGAAAAGCAGAAGGTTGCGCGCAGCGCCATCCGTTCGCGCCAGATTTCGTTTAGTTGGCACGAATCCAAAGTCACCATTTTGGAAGGCGTATTCGCCCGCGGCGACCGCCGTTTGGGTAAAGTGCTTCTGGCCGCACACCGTCACGGATGCAAGTTTGACGGTTGGGACGAATACTTTAATTTTGAGGGTTGGATGCAGGCCTTTGAAGAATGTGGCCTCGATATCCGTTTTTACAACAACCGCCGCCGCAGTTTTGACGAAATTCTGCCGTGGGATCACATCGATGTCGGCGTAACCAAGGCATTTTTACAAAAAGAATGTGAACTGGCATACAAGGGTATTGTTACCCCAAACTGCCGCGAAAAGTGCACCGGTTGCGGTGCAAGCTGTTTTGGAGGAGGTGTGTGCTTTGAAAGGTAATTACACCTATCGCCTGCTCTACGAAAAGGGCGTAAATGTACGCTATATCTCTCAACTCGACTTTGTGCGCGTATTAAACCGCACCATCCGCAGAAGCGGCCTGCCCGTAACGTATACGGTCGGCTTTAATCCGCACCCGGTAATGACGGTTGCCGCGCCGATTCCGGTGGGCACAACGAGCAGTTATGAATGTATCGACATTGATTTCGATACAAAACAGGACACAAGATTTCTGGCGGCGCATCTGGATGCGACTTTCCCCGAGGGCATACATGTCCTCGAGGCCAAAGAAGTGACAAACGAGAGCATCGCCTTTCGTGAGATTGACTCCGCAAGTTATATCGTGGATGTGGAATTTTCCGGAGCGGTACCGGACATAGATATGTTTTTGGCGCTTCCTGAAATCTTAATTGAAAAGAAAACCAAAAAAGGTATAAAAGAAATTGACATCAAACCCGACATTTCCGTGCTCAAATCGGAACGTTGCGAAAACGGTATATACACATTAAGAATGTGCCTGCCGTGCGGCAACGAAAAAAACATCAAACCGGAGCTGGTAATTGCCGCAATGCAAAAATACCTGCCGGACTTTAAAGCAGAATGTATACTGCCGCACAGAACGGCAGTGTATGCAAAAGGTAAATTCATTTTTTAGGAGGCAATATAAAATGGTAAAAGGTATGGAACACGTTGCAGTTTTTGCAAACGACACCAAAACGCTGACCGACTGGTACAAGGAGATGTTCGGTCTGCGCGAAGTGTACAACAACGGCAAGGGTACAATTTTTCTTGCCTTTGAAAGCGGAGATATGATTGAGTTTTGCATGGCGGCAGCGCCGAAGCAGGACGCAACCGACAAAACCGCAGGTATTCGCCATCTGGCACTTACCATCGACGATGACAAATTCGATGCCATGGTCGAAAAATTAAAGGCGGCCAATGTAGCTGTAATTGCAGATGTAGCCGTATCTCCGAAAGGCATTAAGACCTTCTTTTTTGCCGATCCGGAAGGCAACATCAGCCACTTGATTTACAGACCGGAACCGTTAGTATAAACCGAGAGGAGAATGTTAAAATGGATGCAAAAGAAGTACTCAAATGGGACGCGCAAAACAAAATTAACGAAGTTGCCGAGGCGCTGAGAAGAAAGCACTACGGCGTAGTGATTGCAAACAGTGCAGATGAAATCCGCGGCATCGTAGAAGAGATGATTCCGGAAAAAGCAACCGTTGCAGTCGGCGGCTCTGTTACGCTGATTGAAACCGGCGTAGAGGATTTGCTCGAAAATAGCGGAAAATATAACTGGATTGACCGCTATCATCAGCCGAACTTCGAAATCATTATGGATAAATACCGCGAAGGTTACTTTGCAGACTGGTTTGTAACCAGCACCAATGCCGTAACCAAAAATGGTGAACTTGTCAACACCGACTCGACCGGTAACCGCGTAGGCTGCATCAGTTTCGGCCCGAAGAAGGTTATCGTCATCGCCGGTGTAAACAAAATTGTAGAAGATATCGCCGAGGGTATTGAAAGAAGTATGAAGATTGCTCCGCTCAATGCAAAGCGCATCAAACATCAGACTCCGTGTGCAGAGACAGGCGTATGTGTAGATTGTGACTGCAAAGCCAGAATGTGCAACACCACAAGCATTGTACATACCTGCGTAAAATGGCCGGAGCGAATTACCGTAATTCTGGTGCCGGAAGTTTTAGGATACTAATCGAAGGGATAAAGGGGCGTTTTACGCCCCTTTTCATTAAAGCTATGATAAAGAATGTTTTTTTGGATTTAGATGATACAATTTTTGATTTTAAAAAAGCAGAAGCGGCAGCCCTTTCTAAGACGCTGACCGAGCACGGACTTGAGCCGACACCCGCCATTGTTTCGCGTTACAGCCAAATCAATGAAAGCCTTTGGAAAGCGCTCGAGCGCAAAGAAGTGACTCGTGAACAGGTATTGCTTAACCGTTTCAAGATTTTATTTGATGAATTTGGCATTGATTGCAATGCGTGGCAGGTCAAAACGTGCTACGAAAACCACCTCGGACAAGGCCATTATTTTATAGACGGTGCCGAGGCTCTTTTAGATGCGCTTTACGGCAAATATAAACTGTTTTTAGCCTCCAACGGCACAACACATGTGCAAAAAGGGCGCATCGCAAGCTCCGGCATCGCGCGCTATTTTGATGAGATTTTTATTTCTCAGGATGTCGGCATCAACAAGCCGGACATCGGCTATTTTAACTACTGTTTTTCTAAAATTGAAAATTTCAGAAAAGAGGAAACAGTCATCATCGGTGACAGTTTGTCCTCCGACATAAACGGCGGCAAAAACGCAGGAATTCACACCTGCTGGTTTAATCCGCATGGTGCACCCATGCCGGCGGATAACAAACCGGATTTTACCGTAAAAACACTCGTCGAAATTCCAAGGCTGTTGGAGAAAATATAATATAAAACTTTTCGAAAACAAAGCCTATACACTTTTAGCGGATGTAACACAGAAAATTACGGGAACTAAAAGTCGGCAATGATGCACCATTGCCCTGCATGCAAATGGATACAAACATTGTACGGGCCAGTTTATGTACTCGCCCGTTTATTTTGCTTAAAATTAATTTTTAAAATTCATGTATAATCTCAAACATACAGGTGCATAATGATAATGACCTCACGAAATACATTTTCGATGCGGCGCGGGCGACCCCAACCCCAATCAAACGCGCCGCCGAAAAGGTCAATCCTTTTCCCCCAACGAAAAGACCGTCTGCTTGTGCAAAGCGGACGGTCTTTTCAACTTTATTTTTTAAGTGGCGAAATAAAAATGTTTGGAACGGACAAACCAAATCGGCTTAACCGTCACTCACTTTTTTCCCATACTGACCGGGCGTTACCCCTTCATATTTGTTAAATAAACGCAAAAGCGTTGCGACGGTATTGCATCCCACACGTTTTGCAAGTTCCGTATTTTTAATCCCCGGCTCCTGCAATAAAACATCGCAGGCGCGCTTGATTCGATATCGGTTTAAGTAATCTTTAAAATTCTCGCCCGTCACTTCTTTGAAAAGCGTACTTGTGTAACTCAGCGACAGCGAAAAAGCATTACTCAAGTCCGAGAGCGAAATATCCTCATTGTAATGTGCATGAATGTATTCAAGCATCAAAGCGGAAATATCGCGCTCCGTGTCCGGTGTTTGCTTTTGCACGAACTCAATTAAGGTGTTAAACATCCCGTACACCTTACCGCGTAGTTCCATCTTGTCCGTACACATTTTCAGTTCGAGAAAAACAATGTTGCCCTCACCGAAAATTTCCTGCGTACCCTTGCCCAAGGTCTCTGCCACACGGTTGACGGTAGATGCAATTGAAAATGCAAACGAATTTAAACGCTCCTTGGTCAGTGCGTGCTTTTCGAAGTTTTCATCCAAAAGCTGTGTCAAAATCTGTGCCACTTCTTCTTCGTGACAACGGATAACCTCGGCAATGAGTTCGCGCTCTGTGTCAATCGGATAAAACAGACCGTTTCCGCCCATGTTGACTACCACATCTTCACTTGTCACAATCGAATTTCGACTGCCGAGACTGTAATGGGTGTCCAAAATTTTCAGTGCGGATGCATAAGATGTGCCGATGTGCGAAAGCCGCTCACACAAATCGCCTACCGCGCCGGCAAGTTCCGTTTCAAAACTACCCTCCACGGTCGCAACCACATTCATCAGTTTCGCACGCAATATACGCATTTCCACGCCTGCCGTAATTACAACAAAACTTTTGTAATCCATCAGCATCGGCGCAGCAACGACACTTTCACCGAGTTGCTGCACGATAAACTCAATCACTTGGCAGCGAATTTCGTAAATCATTTCTTCCGAAAATGCATCGCCAAGTTGCGCATATCTGGAAAACTCCAATACACATACGCGGTACGGACCGTCTTTTTGCGCGCAAAAAACTTCTTCTAATTTCCGTTGCATCTCCTCCGAAGGCTTGATGCCGCGCAGCATATGGCGCAATGTTTCCAAATAAGCACGCTGTATATGCCCCGCATTTTCCTCACGATATTCTCGAGCCAGTTCTGCCAATGTCTGTACGGTATCGCAAATATATTTATCCTCTGCATCACATCGCGCGTTAGTATATGCCCCCAGTTTTTCTATCGTTTCTGCCAACGGCGCATATGCATAACGGCGAAGCAACAGGCCGATGGCTGTATAAACGCCCAGCGTGAGCATAACAATCGCCATACACAGCAAATACAAATTCATACGCAACGGCGAAAAGAATACATACGGCGTTGCCAACACGTAATACCAACTCATTACCTCCGACTGGCTCACAGCGAAGGCATAGTCTTGCTCTATATTCGGCTTGCCCTCCATGGCGGAAAAGCTTCCCATGCGCTCTAACAGCGCATACATCCCCTTGCGTGGTGCACCCAAGCTGTAATTACTGCTCGCCAAAAGCAAACCCTCAGAAACAATCATCACCGTGTCCGACACCGATTGTTCGGGCACAAAATGATTTAAATCCACAAATGTGAAAAAGTAAATCGGATCATTTCCGTAAAACTTTCTCTCCACAATAGCCAAACGACTGCCAAGCTTGCCCGTAGCGCTTTCTTCCATCAGACGAAAATACGTATCTGTCGCATTGCTTGTAAAGTAATTGGCAATATCCATCGCCGAACTCGAACCGAAACCCTCGGTTTTCAAAAAACTGAGCGCACTGGAAACACGCTCTGCACCAACGACACTGTCAAGTGAATGTTCCAGCGTAGAAACATACACTTCCATCTGTTTTGCGTTTGCGCTGTCCGAACGCTGTTTTAAGGCGCGGCATACCGCCTCGGTGTCTACATTTTCTGCACCGACCTGCGCCATACTGCGAATATCCGCATCCCAGTATAAAGCATTTACAACCTCCTGCGCCGTATTGGTCTGTATATCAATACTCTTGGCCACATTGGTCAGTTTTTGCCTAAGTTCACTTTCTTCACGGTAATTTACATATGTATTGGTCCAGGCCACAAGAGCGCCTATAAGCGCCGTTGCACAAAAAACACCCAGCAATATATAACCGACAAAAATTCGCGTCCATATTTTTCTGCGTCCCATATCCGCTCTCCTTTTCGGATTTTCTATCTCACATTATACCAAGAAAAATGCCGCCCGTCAATGCGCACACTCTTGTATTTGTGCGCATACATTATGACAGGAGGGATGCAATATGCAGACAAATATCTTGCCCGAGCTTTTGCTTTGGTTTTTTGCCCTGGCTGGCTTTGCGGTGCTTTTATGCGATATCGTGCGCTATTTTATGTTTAAAGATACGCTGCCTGTCCAAATGACGGTGCTTATTCCGGCCGAGGCCGTCCGCGAAAATGCGCGTGGTGGTATTGCCAATCTTTTAAATCTGCTCTATGAACAAAACCCCGAAGGCCGTTATGAACTCATTGTTCTAGACAACAGCGAAAGTTCGGACATTTTAAAACAGGTCGCTCCACTGTGCGACATAACAGATTGCCTTTACGTTGCAAACGCCAAAAATGCCTCGGAATATATTCAGCAGAGTTTTAAGAAATAAATATCCCCCGCACGGGGGATATTTATTTCTCTATCGGTTGAGAGGCATCCGGTCTGTCAATCGCTCTTTCCATCAGTATCTCTCCTCTTGACTTTTTCTGAATTCACTGTTATAATAATAGCATATTGTTTTCAAAAAAAGAAAGTGCAACATTCGCGCCCGTGGCGGAATTGGCAGACGCGCTAGACTTAGGATCAGTCCTGCATGTGAATTTATTGTTGATTACGGATTTTTCCGTTTTCATAGATGAGGATTAAGCGATATGCTCCTCCTCGGTGTACCTCCACCGTGTAAAATTAAGAGGTAAAAACTTAATATGCGGATGTGGCGGAATTGGCAGACGCGCTAGACTTAGGTTCCGTCCTGTATGTGATTTTATTGTTGATTACGGTTTTATCCGTTTTCATATATGAGAGTTAAGCGATATGCTCCTCCTCGGGTAACCTCTCCCGTGTAAAAATTAAGAGGTAAAAACTTAATATGCGGATGTGGCGGAATTGGCAGACGCGCTAGACTTAGGATCTAGTGATTTTATCGTGGGGGTTCAAGTCCCTTCATCCGCACCACCGACAAAAAGCTTACAGGATTTGACTGTAAGCTTTTTTCGTGCCTATTATTTTTCAGGCTGATACTTCCTCGTAATCGTCCTCGTATATCATACCGATTTCATCTGTATAGCTTTTTTCGAGGAATGGTGCTTTCATTCGTATTTCAAGGCGGAGTCCGTATTCATCCTCGTGAATTATGATTTTTTCCAGCAGCAGACACAGATTTGTGTGGCTCAGTTCTTTTTCACTTAATATCTTATCAAGCAGATTTGCATTTTCGAGCATTGCCTTTTTTCTCTCTTTGATAGTTTTATCAATATTCTCTATCTTTGCAATCTCGTTTTTGAAGCCTTCGATTTCTCTGTTTCGCTTTTCTATCATTCTTTCATATCTTTCGGCATTATCCCTGTCCTTGATTTTCTCCATCAGGATTTGTTCAACCTCAAGCTCGGTTGCATTAATACTGTCCTGAAGTCGTTTTATTCTCTTGCTTACATTATTTTTTTGCGACATCCATGACCGTATATCACTTTCGATTTGCCTTGAGCATTTGGATAGTCCGTCTCTCATTACAGCAAGTTGCTTGTAAATCTGTTCATCAAGCACCGATTCGTTAATTCTATGAGAGGAGCATACCATATGAGTGTGTCTGTGATATCCATTACACACATACTCAATTCTGTCCGGCTTATCCTTAGTTTTTCTCCTTTTTGCTGTGAATGTGCTACCGCAATCCCCACATTTTAAGAGAGAAGCATATCTGTGGCAAGGCTGATTGCTTTGCGATTTCACTCTGCCCTCTGAATTTATCCGTATAATCTCCTGTACCTTGTCCCAAATCTCTCTTGGGATGATTGCAGGAACAGCATCCTTATGTATAAATTGTTCCTCTTTAGGTACCTTT
>JAZRUW010000026.1:0-14853 GCA_045652745.1 Clostridia bacterium | reverse complement strand
TGAGCCAGGATCAAACTCTCGAAAAAAATATTTCGTTCGTTTAATTAGCTCTTTTAAACTCTGACTTACTTTGTCAGGACGCTGATAACATTTAATGCTATCTGCGTTTACTCAAATTCTTTTGACAAGTTCCTTGTTTTTGTCGTACACTGTTTAATTTTCAATGTCCAATGCCTTTGTTTTTAAAGGCCCGTCGCATCAGCGACTTTGATAGTATACCAAAAGTAAAACCTTTTGTCAACACTTTTTTTCAATTTTTTATAAAATTTTTTTCTTCCTATATATAGTGCTTTAAACAGGGTCGTTTTATACCATATTTAGAAAACTTTTCCTCAGGGAACAAAAAAAGATGCGGTGCATTGCACCGCATCTTTCACTTAACTGAAAATTAAAGTTCAGCGAAGTACTTGATTGTTCTAACCATCTGGCTTGTGTAGGAGTTCTCATTGTCATACCAGGATACAACCTGAACTTCGTACAGATCGTCAGCGATCTTTGCTACCATTGTCTGTGTAGCATCGAAGAGGGAACCGTATGTGATACCGATGATATCGGAAGAAACGATTTCATCTTCGTTGTAACCGAAGGAATCGGAAGCAGCAGCCTTCATAGCAGCATTGATACCGTCGATGGTTACATCTGTGCCCTTAACAACAGCAGTCAGAATTGTGGTGGTACCTGTCGGTACCGGTACGCGCTGTGCAGAACCGATGAGTTTGCCGTTGAGTTCCGGTATAACCAGACCGATAACCTTTGCAGCACCGGTAGAGTTCGGAACGATGTTAACAGCACCTGCGCGTGCTCTTCTGAGGTCACCCTTTCTGTGCGGACCATCGAGAAGCATCTGATCGCCTGTGTAAGCGTGAATTGTGCTCATGATACCGGACTGGATCGGAGCATACTCGTTGAGCGCCTTAGCCATCGGAGCGAGGCAGTTTGTTGTGCAGGATGCAGCGGAGATGATCTGATCATCTGCGGTGAGGATATCCTCATTTACGCTGAATACTACAGTCTTGAGGTCGTTACCTGCCGGAGCAGAAATAACAACTTTCTTTGCACCTGCATCGATGTGCGCCTGGCTCTTTTCCTTAGAGGTGTAGAAACCTGTGCACTCGAGTACAACGTCGATGCCGAGCTCGCCCCACGGGAGTTCAGCAGCGTTTGCCTTCGCGTAGATTGTAATTTCCTTACCGTCTACAACGATGGAATTTTCCTTTGCTTCAACGCTCTTGTTGTAACGACCCTGAGCGGAATCGTACTTCAAAAGGTGGGCAAGCATTTCCGGCTTTGTGAGGTCGTTGATAGCAACAACTTCGTAGCCTTCCGCACCGAACATCTGTCTGAAAGCCAGACGGCCGATACGACCAAAACCATTAATCGCAACTTTTACTGACATTTGAATTACCTCCAAATATTTTATTAACTATTTAAAGTTACCTATGTTATTTTACAACAAGAATTCCATTTTTACAAGTTTTTTTTGTTAAATTTTTGATAATCTTGAATTTTTTTTATTTTTCGATTGTAACTTTTATAATTTTTGGTTGATTTTGGGGCAAAACTGTACCGTTTCTGTCCACAACTTGGGCATTTTGAACAATCGCATCTACAACCTCAATGCCCTCTACCACTTTACCGAATGCTGCATACTCACCATCGAGGTGCGGTGCATCTTCGTGCATGATGAAAAACTGACTGCTTGCCGAGTCACGCATCATGCTTCTCGCCATCGAAATGACGCCGCGGGTGTGTCTTAAATCATTCTTTACGCCGTTGGACGCAAATTCACCCTTGATTTTATCTTTCGAGCCGCCCATACCGGTACCTTCCGGATCACCGCCCTGAATCATAAAACCGCGAATAATTCGGTGGAACGTCAGACCGTCATAAAATCCTTCGCTGACCAACTTTTCAAAGTTTGCTACCGTAATCGGCGCTACCTCCGGGTACAGTTCGAGTTTCATTGTACCGTGCTGTGTTTCCATAATTACATTTGCCATGTTTATTTTCTCCTTTTATTCAAAATATATGCTTGTTATATGAATTTGGTCTTCGGCAAGCACCGTACCGTTATTATCCACTACCGGGGAATTTTCCACGATGGCATCCACAACCTCTATCCCCTTGGTAACTTGACCGAAGGCGGCATACTGCCCGTCCAGATGCGGTGCAGCCTCGTGCATGATAAAGAACTGACTGCTTGCCGAGTTGAAATCATACGCACGCGCCATAGAAATCACACCGCGCTCATGTGCAAGTGTATTATTTACACCGTTCGCAGCAAATTCGCCTTTGATTGTTTTCGGTGCATTACCCGCACCGCCCTGAATCATAAAGCCTTCAATAACTCTGTGGAATGTAAGTCCGTCATAAAAGCCCTCACTCACAAGTTTTTGAAAGTTTGCAACCGTAATCGGAGCCATTTCCGGCGCAAGTGTCACATGAATTTTACCGTAATCGGTTTCAATTACGACCTTTAATTTTGTTTCATCGACCTCTACCTTCGGTTCTACTTTCTTTTCCGGCTCTGTCACCGGCGGTTTTGCACCCTCGTCACCGGTGGTCGATGTGATCTGCTCGCCGCATGCGCCGAGCGCGAACACCATAACCAGCGCAAGCGCAATGGCCAAAATCTTTTTCATGTTTCTTCTTCCTTTCCATACAAAACTATACATCCAAGCGTTCAATTGCACTGTCAATTTCTTCTTCGCCAATCGTTGTCATAAACGAACGTGTGCAAGAGCGCGCCGCACGGTAGTATTCACGCGCCTTGTCCATGTTGCCCAGTCCCTCTTCGGCTTGCGCCGCATGGAAATAAATCTCCACGCCCTTGTTGCCTGCATCTATACTTTTTTGAGACAGAGCCTGCGCTTCGGTATATTCGCCTTTCATCAGATGCAAAATCACCATGTTGTCTATGATGACTTTATTGTCACTGTTATATGCGTACGCTTCTTCATTAAAACTGTACATATCCTCGCTACCGGCGAGAATCTTATAATAGCCGAGCGTTCCGTACACCGTTGTGGTTTTATAGGTTTCAAAGATTTTTTCCATCATCTTTGTCGCTTCGGCATACTCGCCCTTCTTATAACAAATGAGCGACAAAATCTGACGCACCTGATTTTTGTCCGCATCTGAAATCTTTTTGCTGAGCAACGCATAGTTGGCAACGACTTTAGCTTCCTCCGCCTGGCCGCAACGTAAAAGTATGTATGCATATGCGCTGGAATTGGATGCGCCGGCACGGCCGTGTTCATGACCTGCCTTCAGGCAACGCAGTGCCTTGTTGTTTTTGCCCTGTGCATAATACCGCTGACCAAACAACGTCAAAAGATTCGGCCACTGCCAAATCACCAACCCCAAAAGCACCAGTGCCGCTACGGCAAAACCTGCCGCATAACCTACGCGGAACGCCAAAACTACCGCCAAAATGACACCGAGCGTAATGCCGGCCGACTTAGACAGACCAAGTCCCTTTTTTTCTTTTATCTTTTTTTCTTTCTTTGCCATAATCCTACCTCCCTGACAAATACTTCTATTATTAAAGCACATTTTTGCGTTTTTGTCTATAAAACTTTCGAATTTTCACAATTCGTACATATTTTAATATATGGGAATTGTTTTTTTGAGAATTATATGCTATAATCATAGCACACAAATTTAAAAGGTGAAATTCATGCAAACAAAGGAAATAAAATTTAATCCCGAAAATATAGACCCGGCGCTCGCCCGCGAAGCAGGACAAATTCTGGCGGCAGGTGGCATAGTCGCTTTTCCGACGGAAACCGTATATGGTCTCGGCGCAAACGCGCTCGATGAAACTGCCGTTCAAAAGATATTTACCGCCAAAGGCCGTCCGTCGGACAATCCGCTCATCGTGCACATTGCCGATATAAAAGAGGTTGACGCGCTCGTAGCCGAAATCCCCGAAAAAGCGAAACTTCTGATGGCCGCGTTTTGGCCGGGCCCGATCAGCATCATCATGCAAAAGTCGGATAAAATCCCGGACTGTGTCAGCGCAGGACTGAAAACGGTTGCCGTCCGCATGCCGTCCAATCCCGTGGCGCGCGAAATCATCCGCGCTGCAGGTGTGCCGATAGCGGCACCGTCGGCAAATACGTCGGGCAAACCTTCGCCTACAGAGGCAAGTCATGTGCGCGAAGATATGCTCGGCAAAATTGATATGATTGCAGACGGCGGCAGTTGCACCGTGGGATTGGAATCCACCGTTATTGATATGACAAGCGACATCCCGACCGTACTGCGTCCGGGCGGCATTACTTTAGATATGCTCGAATCCGTACTCGGCGAAGTACACGCCGGCAAAGGCAGTGCGACACAGGACGAGGCACCCAAAAGTCCCGGTATGAAATATAAGCACTATGCGCCGAAAGCAGATTTAACGGTGATTGAATACAAATCCGATTGCACCGCCGCTTTGACCGAGTTAGTTTTGCAAGACAAAAAAGACGGCTTGCGCGTCGGCGTTTTGGCGGACGGCAAAGATTACACGATTTGCGGGGCAGACATTCTTTTACAAGGCGGCAACAGTGCACAAGTCTACGCTTCAACTTTATTCGATGCTCTGCGCGAATTTGATGCCGAAGGTGCACAAAAAATCTATGCGCCGCTCACATGGCAGGATCCGATTATGGTTGCGGTGCGCAACCGCATCTATAAAGCCGCAGCAAACCGTGTACTGGAAATAAAGGAGTAATCTGATGAACATATTGTTTGTATGCACCGGTAACACTTGCCGAAGCCCGATGGCCGAAGCATTATTAAAATCCATGGTGCAAGAAGACGATAACCTATCCGTACTTTCCGGTGCTATCAGCACATCGGAAGGCCAGCGCGCCTCGGAAAATGCAGTGCGCGCCATGGCGGAACTGGATATAGACATACAAAATCACCGCTCTGCAAATATCCACGCGGATGTATTAAACGAGGCCGATTTGGTACTGACAATGACCGCAGCACACAAGCAGGCAATCGTGCACTTTTTCGGAGACGATTTTGAACTAAAAACCCATCCGCTTTTAGACTATGTAGGCATCGGCGGCGATGTGGCGGATCCCTACGGCGGCGATATGGACACCTATCGCAGATGTCGCGATCAGTTAAAAGATGCCATTACACTTTTGTATAAAAAGGAGAAAGCAGACGATGCATTTTGAGGTCTTAAAACCCGAATATACAGACAGTCTGTATGCGCTGGAGTGCATTTGTTTTCCCGTCCCGTGGACAAAGACGGCTTTTGAAAATGATGTAACCAATGAAAACGCGTGTTATGTATTGCTCATGGAAAACGAAACCGTTATCGGTTACGGCGCATTCTGGCAAGCTGCAGACAGCGCAGACATTACCAATGTAGCAGTACATCCCGACTGTCGCAGACGCGGCCTCGGCAAACAAATTCTGCAAAAATTGTTAAATGCTGCCGCGGCGCGCGGTGTGCATAACATCTATTTAGAAGTGCGCAAATCCAATACGGCCGCACAAGCGCTGTATGCCGCCTGCGGCTTTATCCCTGTCGGTGAGCGCAAAGGCTATTACGCAGACAACGGCGAGGACGCCGTGATTATGGAAAAACAGATATAAGGAATGAACACTATGGCAGATACACTCATTTTGGCAATTGAATCTTCGTGCGACGAAACAGCAGCGGCGGTAATTAAAAACGGCCGCACTGTATTGTCCAACGTCATCAACTCGCAAATTGAAATTCATAAGCGATACGGCGGCGTTGTGCCGGAAATTGCATCGCGCTGTCACACGGAAGCCATCGGGACAGTGGTCGATGAAGCACTCAAAACTGCAAACATAGAGTTGAAAGACTTAACGGCGATTGCCGTGACCTACGGTCCGGGCCTAGTCGGCGCATTGCTCGTCGGCGTATCCTTTGCAAAAGCGTTGTCGATGTCAGCAAAGCTCCCCCTAATTGCGGTGCACCATATCAAGGGACATATCATGGCAAACTTTTTAGCACATCCGGATTTAGAGCCGCCCTTTGTATGCTTGGTTGCATCCGGCGGACACAGTCATATTGTGCATGTAAAAACATACACTGATTTTGAGGTGCTCGGCCGCACCTGCGACGATGCGGCAGGCGAAGCCTACGATAAAGTAGCACGCGTGCTCGGTCTGGGCTATCCCGGCGGCCCGCTCATAGACAAGCTGGCAAAAGAGGGCAACCCCGAAGCGGTGCATTTGCCGCGCGTGACGATGGATAATCCGTACGACTTCAGCTTCAGCGGTGTAAAAACCGCCGTAATCAACCATCTGCACAAATTAGAACAAAACGGTGAAAGTTACAACAAAGCCGATATCGCCGCAAGTTTTCAGCAGGCGGTCGTAGAGGTATTGACCGCGCATACATTTCACGCAGCAAAAACCGTCGGTGCAGGTAAAATTGCGCTCGCGGGCGGCGTTGCCTCCAACTCGGCACTTCGTGCAAGTTTTGAAGCCGCGGCCAAAAAAAATAAAATGGACTTTTTTGTGCCGCCGCCGGTGCTTTGTACCGATAACGCCGCCATGATCGGTTGTGCGGCACACTACGCATTCTTGGCAGGCGACACAGCGGATTTATCTTTAAATGCCATACCGTCTCTACCATTGGCATAACCGCCAAAATTGCACTATTGCCAAGTTGAATTTTTTATGTTAAAATAAATATAGTAAAAAAACGGATTTACATTTTAAGTTTTATCATAAAGGAGGATTTTCTATGAAACTTATTCTTGCGATTGTACACGACGAGGACGGCGGCAAAGTAATGAGCGAACTCAACCGTCAGGGCTTTAGCGTAACCAAACTGGCCACCACCGGCGGCTTTTTGAAATCCGGTAATATCACGCTTTTGGTCGGCACAAGCGAACAGAACGTGCAGGCAGTTATTGATATTATCAAATCCAAGAGTGAGACCAGAAAGCAAATCATCTCCACACCGGTACCGATGTCCGGTCTCGGCTCGGTTTACACACCGTATCCGGTGGAAGTAGAGGTTGGCGGCGCAACGATTTTTGTAATGGACGTTGAGCGTTTCGAAAAAGCATAATGTCTATCACTTACCCTAAGGGCAATCATGCCATTGTGCGCGATTTGATTGCCGGTATACAAAACAATACTGCCGTACATGCCTATCTGTTTGCCGGGCCTGCAGGTCTTTTAAAGCGCGAAACCGCGCGCTATTTTGCCGCAGCGCTTCTTTGCGAAGGCAGCGGCATGCCCCCTTGCGGTAATTGCGACAACTGTGTGCAAAGCGCAAGCGGTAACAATCCGGACATCATTGTCAAATCTCTGCAGGATTTGACAACGAAAAAAAGCATCGGTGTCGATGAAGTACGCGATATTATCGAAGATGTTTATACTCGTCCGTTCAAGGCAAGCAAAAAAGTGTATATTATCGAAGACGGCGAAGCCTTGACCGTCGGTGCACAAAACGCCTTTTTAAAGGTGTTAGAAGAACCACCGGCCTACGCCGTCTTTATCCTGTGCACATCGGATGCAGATAAAATTCTGCCGACCATTCGTTCGCGCAGTCGCATTTTGCGTTTCCAACCCAAGAGCGACAATGAAATCCGACTCTACGTCAAGGAAAACTATCCGCACATGCTCTCGCAGACAGACTTTATCGTGTCGTTTTGCGGTGGCATCACCGGCAAGGTGGATTTACTGTGTCAAAATGAAGATTTTGCACAAATGCGCCAGAAAATGTATAATGCGGCGGCCATTTTACTGCGTGGCGGCAAGCCGACGCGCCTGTTTGATATTGCCGACTTTTTTGATGCACATAAAAAAAGCAAGGAGAATCCGACAGACGGTATCGCCATTTTACTGGATTGTCTGCTTTCGTTCTTTTCTGACCTTTTAAAACTGAAACTGGGCACGCAAAACGGTATCACCAACACAGACTACCTGCCGCAAATGACAGAGCTTTGCACGTTTTGTGCAAAAGAAAAACTGATGTTTGCCTGCGAAGCAGTGGTGCAGGCACAAGATAAACTGAGCATTTTTGTTTCGGCAAAATCAACCATTCTGCGAATGTTGCTCGAAATTTATTATAAATAAGGAGAAAAAGTTACAACAATGGTACAGATTGTAGGCATACGCTTCAAAAGCGTAGGAAAAATATATTATTTCGATCCGGACGGTAAGCAAATCACCGCCGACATGCACGTGATTGTGGAAACGGCACGCGGCGTAGAAATGGGCAAAGTGGTCATCGGCAACCGCGAGGTCGAAGAAAACAAAATCGTGCAGCCGCTCAAAAAGGTACTGCGCATTGCGGATGCGGACGATTTTAAAAAGGCGGAGGAAAACAAGAAAAAGGAACGCGACGCCTTTGAAAAATGCAACGCAAAAATTCAGGAACACAAACTCGAAATGAAACTCGTGGATGTGGAATATACCTTCGACTGCAGTAAAATTCTGTTTTACTTTACAGCAGACGGCCGTGTAGACTTCCGTGAACTGGTCAAGGATTTGGCCGGCGTATTCCGCACACGTATTGAACTGCGCCAGATTGGTGTACGCGACGAAGCCAAAATGATTGGCAGTTACGGCATCTGCGGCAGAAATCTTTGTTGCGCACAGTATCTCGGTGATTTTGCTCCGGTGAGTATCAAAATGGCAAAGGAACAAGGTCTTTCGCTAAATCCGTCCAAAATCTCGGGCACTTGCGGCAGACTGATGTGCTGTTTAAAGTATGAGCAGTCGGCCTATGACGATATGCTTCGCACCACCCCGCGTGTCGGCGCGTTGGTACAGACCCCGTCCGGCAAGGGTACCGTCACCTCGGTAAACCTTTTGAAAGGCAAGTTGAAGGTGACGATGAATTCCGAAAAAGGCGGCGGTGTTGAAGACTTCGACGTTTCGGAAGTGAAGCTGCTCAAAAACGCAAAAAACACCGAAGCCGAACAAATTGATGCAGATATTCTAAAAACACTTGAAGAATAGAAAAATATGTGGTACAATGTGTAGCGGCAGATAAAATATCTTGCCAAATACACATATTATTAAATTTTATGATATGTTATTTTTGGTATGGAGGTGTGTTTAAATGGCTTTCAAAATTAGTGATGCTTGCATTAACTGCGGCGCTTGCGCAGCAAACTGCCCGGTTGAATGTATCGCTGCCGGCGATGAGATTCATGTAATCGACGCTGACGCTTGCCTGAGCTGCGGCGCTTGCGCTGACAACTGCCCGGTAGGTGCAATTGCAGAAGAGTAAGAAACAAAACGAAATGCCGATTGCAGCCGCAATCGGCATTTTTGTTAAGAGGATACGCATATGGAAAGAATTGATGATTTACAAATCGGCGGATTAAAACTCATTCAGGATGATGAACTTTTCTGCTTTGGGGTGGATGCCGTGCTTTTGTCGCACTTTGCCAAAGATACACCGATGAAAACGGCAGTGGATTTATGCAGCGGCAACGGCATTGTCGGCATTTTGCTCGCCGGCAAAACCAACGCAGAGAAAATCTACTGTGTGGAAGTGCAGTCTAAATCCGCATCGCTTGCGCGCCGCAGTGTTGCACTCAACAATCTGCGAGACCGCATGGAGATTATCGAAGACAATTTAAATAACTGCTCCGCCTATATTCCCAAAGCGAGTGTGGATGTTGTAACCTGTAACCCACCCTACATCGCTGACAAAGGCGGGCTTCAAAATAAAACGGACGAAAAAAATATTGCACGACACGAGATTTTGTGCACACTCGAAGATGTCATCCGCGAAAGCGCGGCAATGCTTCGCTTTGGCGGCAAACTGTTTTTGGTGCACAAACCGGAACGGCTTGTGGATATTTTCTGCACAATGCGTGCGTACGGCATTGAACCGAAGCGTGTACAATTCGTACATCCGCAACCGTACAAAAAGGCAAATATCGTCCTTGTGGAAGGGTCGCGCGGCGGCGGCGCGGAACTGAAAATGATGCCCCCGCTCTACGTTTATGATGAAAACCACAACTATTCCAAAGAAATCCATGCGATTTACGGAAGGGAGTCCAACGATGAATAAAGGAACGCTTTACCTTTGCGCTACTCCCATCGGCAATTTAGGCGACATCACCGCCCGTTGTTTAGAAACGCTCGAAAGCGTTGACTTGATTGCCGCAGAGGATACACGTCAAACCTTAAAGCTTTTAAATCATTTCGGCATACATACGCCAATGACGAGTTATTATGAACACAACAAGCGCGAAAAGGGCAATTATTTAATAGAAAAACTCCTTGCGGGCGAAAGTATCGCCGTCGTGTCGGATGCAGGCACACCTGCCATATCCGACCCCGGTGAAGATTTGGCAAAGCTTGCCATTGCAAACGGCATCCGTGTTACACCTGTGCCGGGTGCAGTAGCCGGCATTTGCGCGCTTATCACCTCCGGACTTGCCACCGGCAGATTTTGCTTCGAGGGTTTTTTGTCCATGAATCGCCGCCAACGCAAGGCGCACTTGGAAGAAATCAAAAACGAAACACGCACGATGCTCTTTTATGAAGCACCGCATAAACTGCGCGCTACCCTGTCCGATTTGTGCGACACGCTCGGTGCAGACCGCAAAATCGTGCTGGCGCGCGAAATCACCAAGCTGCACGAGGAATTTGTGCGCACTACCCTCGGTGAAGCCGTAGAAAAATACAAAGAAGAAAATCCGAAGGGCGAATTTGTTCTGGTCATTGATGGTAAAAACATCGAGGAAACCGAAACAGACTATACGCAAATCTCCGTAGAGGAACATGTGCATATGCTTATAGAGGAAGGTATGAGCGAATCCGATGCCATCAAGGCGGCCGCAAAACAACGCGGTGTTCCCAAAAACGAAGTATATAGTGTAATAAAGAAAAAATAATTAAAGCCGATTTCTCTACGGAGAAATCGGCTTTTGTACTTATTTGCTTAAGCAGATGCGTCAGTATCCGGATACCAATTCACCCTTGCGAATCATCGCATTTTTAACGCAAGGCTGTTCCAGTTTCATTGTAAATACCATCTCGGCGTGCGGCACACAATCGATGTTCTCACCCGCCTCGTTCTTCATCCACTCGACCTTCTGTGCAAAATACGGTTTGCCGGGTTGCATAATCTCTACTGTATCACCCACGCAGAATTTATTTCTCTGCGCCACGGTTGCAATGCCCGTCTTTTCATCATAATCCAAAATAAAACCTACAATATCGTAATCACGGATGTACGAACTGTTTTCGTACACCTGCGAATTTTCATCCGTTTTGCCGAAATAAAATCCCGTACAGTACGGCCGGTGGCTGACCTTCAATACTTCCTCAAGCGCATTCGGGTCAAACACATAGTTTTCGGGGTCTGCAAAATAGCGGTCAATTTCACGGCGATACGCATTCACCACCGTTGCCACATAATACTCGCTTTTTACTCTGCCCTCAATTTTGAAACTCGTGATACCGCTTTTTACCAACTCCGGAATATGTGCAATCATATTTAAATCCTTGGAGTTAAATATAAATGTGCCGTTGTCGCTTTCGGAAATTTCCATATACTCGCCCGGCCGTTTTTCCTCCACAAGCGCATATTTCCAGCGGCACGGCTGTGCGCAGGCACCTAAGTTTGCATCGCGCTTGGTTAAGTAGTTGCTAAGCAGACATCTGCCCGAATAGGAAATGCACATTGCACCGTGCACAAAGGCTTCCAGTTCCAAGGCAGGGTCAGTTTTTTCGCGGATTTCATGAATTTCCGTAAACGAAAGCTCGCGTGCAAGAACGACACGCTCCGCACCGAGCTGATGCCACATCTGCACCGTTGCATAGTTTACGTTGTTTGCCTGTGTAGATACATGCACGCTCATTTCCGGATGCAGCCTGCGCACCAGGGAAAACAGGCCCAAATCCGCCACAATCACCGCATCTGCGCCAATTTCGCAAAGCATATCCAGATACTTGTCAAACCCTTTTAATTGCGCATTGTGCGGAATGATGTTTACGGTGACATACACCTTTACGCCACGCTCATGTGCAAAACGGATGCCTTCTTCCATTTGCGCGCGGTCGAAGTTTTTCGATGCCACACGAAGACCGAAGCTTTCGCCGCCGATGTAGACGGCATCTGCGCCGTAGAGCACCGCCATCTTCAATTTTTCCAAATCGCCTGCAGGTGCAAGCAGTTCAGGTTTTTTCATAAGCATTTCTCCTACAGTTTATACGATAAAGATACCCCGTCGCCAATCGACAACAGACTTGTCTTTAATTGCGGTGACGCGCAAAGTGCCGCAATGTATTTTTTGAGTCGTTTCACAATCGTGATTTTTCTTCGAATCAGCAAGGCACGATTGGCTACCATACCGCCGTACAAAATATTGTCACTAATCAGCACGCCGCCTTGCTTTAACAGGCGGATGCACTCCGGTAAAAAATAGATGTAATGCGATTTTGCCGCATCCATAAATATCATATCGAAACTGTCTTCTAATTCTTTTAAGTATTCTTCCGCATCCGCTTCCACAACCGTGATTTGCGTACTCATCTCTGCTTTTTCTATATTCTCTCTCGCCAGTGCCGCCATAGTCGCATCGCGCTCGATGCTGACAATTTGTGCGCCCTCCGGCAGGTTGGAGAGCATTAATAGCGCGGAATATCCGATGGCTGTACCGATTTCAAGCACACGCATCGGTTTTTGGATACTGCACATGGTTTCCAGAAAAGCCGCAACCTCTTTTTGCACAATCGGCACGCCGTTTTGGTGTGCGTAAGCTTCCAGTTGCGCCAAAATACCCTCGCTCGGGCGGAGGGTATCGCGGATATAATCTATAATATAATTATGCGTAATTTGTTCTTCAAACGGCATAAATGTTCACCTACTGTTGAATTTTGCGTTTTAAATTCTCATGCTCCTGCATGGTTTTTGCATAGTAAATTTTGCCCTGCGCATCCGACTGGAAATAGTAATCATCCGTATTTGCCGGATAAAGCGCCGCCTCAATGGCCGCTCTGCCCGGATTGCAAATCGGGCCAATCGGAAGACCGGCGTAGCGATAGGTATTGTACGGAGAATCAATGCGTGTATCCTCCATACTCAAAATCAGCTTCTTCTCTCCCAAAATATACTGCACCGTTGCACAGGATTGCAGATACGGATACACCGACGGCTTGTTTAAACGGTTATGAAATACCGCTGAAACACGGCTGCGGTCATTGCCCGTACCGGCCTCCCCTTCAATAATAGAAGCAAGAATTAAAATCTCATCATCACTGTAACCGAGTTTTTTCGCCCTTGCGCTGTATGCATCTGTATACACCTGCGAAAAACGGTTGAGCATCATGGATACAATCTCGCGCGCGGACATCGTATTGGAAATATTGTAGGTATCGGGAAATAAATAGCCTTCCAACGGATTTTCCCGCTCTATCCCGCGCAGGAACGGATAATCGTAACTTTCTTGAAGCGCCTCGCTAAATTTCTCTTCCGTCACATACCCCGTCTTTGCGACAATGGCAGTGATGTCTTTGAGCGTAGAACCCTCCGGCACCGTAATATCGGTTGTGCGGTAGCCGCTGTCATAAGTCAAGGTGTTGATGATGCGGTTATAACCATCGCCTGCATCCACATCAAAGGTCGCCGTAAAGAATCGGTTTTCCGCGCCTTTCAGCCATACCATCGTGCGGAACAGGAACGGACTTTTGATGATGCCGTCTTCTTTGAGCATCTTTGCAATCTGCGCTACGCGCGCATCCGTTACCGTCACCGTTACCGTACGGCTCGGTTGCAAAATACCCAATACCTCAAAACCAAGCGCACCCAAATACAGCGCTGCGGCAAAGACAAGTACTAAAATGAGCGCAAGTAGCGTTTTTCTTTTGTTTTTGGCTGTTTTTTTCATAGCAAGCCTCACATTTCGCGTCTGCCTTCCATGGCACGCAAGAGTGTTACCTCATCGGCATATTCCAAATCGCCGCCGACCGGAATGCCGTGCGCAATGCGTGTCACCTTAATACCGAGCGGCTTTAAAAGTTTGCATAAGTACAAAGCCGTTGCCTCACCCTGCACGGTCGGATTGGTCGCCATAATGACCTCGCGCACGCTGTCATCTGCTAAGCGCGCTAAGAGCGGCGCAATTTTCAAATCATCCGGTCCAATGCCGTCCATCGGCGAAAGCGCGCCGTGCAGTACATGATACAGTCCCTTATACTCACGCATTTTTTCCATTGCGGCTACATCCTTCGGTGTTTCCACAACACAAATCACGCTTGCATCACGACCTGAATCTGCACAGATTTCACAAGGTGAATGGTCCGTCAAATTCTGACAGCTATCGCAAAAAACGACCTTCTGCTTTGCCTCGGCAATCGCATCACACATATCCTGTGCATACTTGTCCGGCATCTGCAAAACGTGAAACGCAATGCGCTCCGCGCTCTTTCTGCCAATGCCCGGCAATTTTTCAAATTGTTCAATCAGTTTTTCAATCGTTGGTGCGTGCATAATGATAATTCCTTTTTAAAATAATCCCGGGATGTTCATGCCGCCCGTCAACTTACCCATTGTGCTGGATGCCAACGCATCTGCCTGACGCATTGCTTCATTAACCGCGCTTAAAATAAGGTCTTCCAGCGTTTCAATATCGTCCGGATCCACCGCTTCCTCGGAAAGTTTGATGGAAAGCAGTTCCTTTTTACCGTTGATGGTCACGGTTACGGCGCCGCCGCCCGCAGAAGCCTCCAGTGTCTTTTCTTCAATCTCACTTTGCGCTTTGAGCATTTCTTCCTGCATTTTCTGCGCTTGCTTAATCATCTGATTCATGTTGCCCATGCCGGGCATACCGCCTCTGAATTTTGCCATAATTCTTATCTCCTTTATTCTTCAAATGAAATATCGTCACC
>JAZRUW010000025.1:0-8858 GCA_045652745.1 Clostridia bacterium | reverse complement strand
CCGCTTGGCCTCCGACTTTGCGCGGCTTCACTGCCGAAGGCGCGCTTGTTGTCGTACAGCAGGTATTTTCTGCGCACATCCTCGGGGGAGAGGTTGGGCATTATCACGTTTGCGCCGGAGAGTAACGCAATTTCGCGGCCTGCGGGATCGAGCGTGGCCAGCGCTGTGGTTGCGGGGATGAGCGCTTCGGGCAGCATGAGTCTTGTAAGCGCTACTATGAACAGCGAGTCGGAGAGTTTTCCGGCGGGCATGTCCTTGAATGGCGTGGCGTGATGGGGAAGGAAGGGACCTATGCCAACCATGTGAGGCTTCAGTTCAGCCATGAACAGCATGTCGTCGGCTATGGTCTGAAAGCTCTGGCCGGGCGAACCCACCATAATTCCCGCGCCAACCTGAAAACCTGTCTCACGCAGTGCATACAGGCAGTTCTTGCGGGTTTCGAGGCTCATTTCTGCGGGGTGCAGCACGGAATAATGGGTCGCATCGGCGGTCTCATGGCGCAGAAGATAGCGGTCTGCGCCGGCATCACGCATCGCCTTGTAGCTTTCAAAACTGCGCTCGCCGAGCGAGAGCGTGACCGCACAGTCCGGATAACGTTTCTTGATTTCATCCACTACGCCGCACACAAATTCGTCCGTAAAGGCCGCATCCTCGCCGCCTTGCATAACAAAAGTGCGAAAACCGAGCGCATACCCTTCCTCGGCGCACGATAAAATCTGCTCGGCACTCAAACGGTAGCGCTGCGCCTTGGGATTGCCTGCACGAATACCGCAGTAATAGCAGTTGTTTTTACAATAACTGCTCACCTCAATCAAACCGCGGATGTAGACTTTATTGCCGAAGTGCTGTTTGCGCACCGCATCTGCCTTGGCATAAAGATAGTCGAGCATGCTTTGATTTTTTAAATGCAAAAGTGCCGTCAGTTCCGCAGTGGCCAACGTCCCCGTCGCAGCGAGTTTGTCAATGATCAGTTTCATAACTTTATTTCCTTTTTAATTTTCTTCCCTATTGTCAAACCACAAAAAACCGTGTATAATAGACAACGAGGAAGTGATATATATGCGTATTATTTTAGACCGTTTTGAAGGTGATTATGCGGTGGTGGAGCTTGCAGCAAACCGATTTTGCAACCTGCCGCGCGCGCTCGTACCCGCTGAGGCAAAAGAGGGCGATATTTTAGAAATCACCAAAATAGCTTCCGCACCGGGCGATACCGTAAACACCCTCATGCAAAACTTATTCGAAGATTAAAACAGTACACTTTTTTGATAGGCAGTCGGCGAAAAACCGGTTGCCTTTTTAAATGCGCGCGAAAAGATATGAATACTCGAAAAGCCGAGCGCATCGGCAATCTCGCCAATGCTCATCTGTTCCTCGCGCAAAAGTTTTTTTGCTTCCTGCATCTTCACCTGGGTATAAAAGGACATGACGCTCTGTCCGAAACAGGCTTTAAAAATGGAACAAACCTGCGATTTACCGAGCAGGAAATGTGCACAGATATCCTGCAGGGAAAGTGCGTTATACACATTTTCCTTTAAATACCGTTCAATGAGCCCCGCCAGCGAATTTTGCGCAATGCTGTGGCTTTCAGCACTCGCCGTCAATTTGTCGCTTTGCGTGCTGCCGCTCCGAATCAAATGAATTAAAAGCTCCGTAAAATAACAGCCCATGAGCTGCATCGCCGCAAAACGCTCTTTGGAAAAGTCCAAATCCGACTTGTCGTCATAGCGGCTCGGCAATACGCCGAGCGCATTTTTCGCTTCTCCGATAAAAAGCGAAAGCAGCTTCTTCGCCGTCGCATCGAAGGTAAAAATCTTTCTTCTGAAAAATTCCAACTCTGCCCCCTCGGCGCAAAAGGCAATCACGAGCATATTGTTTGCCGCCACATTGTCGGAAACGTGCGCATGCACCTCGCCCGGCTCGTGAAAAATCGCCTGCCCCGCCTGCATCGGAAAACCGATGTTGTCGGCCAGCGCGACAATGCTGCCGCGGTCAACATACACCATTTCCCAGAAGTTATGCTGCTCGGGCGTATGAGTAAAATGCTTGCCGTGCTCGAAATAATACACGCTGTTAAACCCGTCTAAGCGAATATGCACTTGTATCGGTTGCAATTTATACATTCACTCGCCTCCGGAAGAAATGCAAAAAATTTCGTCATTTTGGATAAAGACTTTACTTTGCTGTTATTGTATACTATAATTAAGAAAAAGTCAACTCAACAATGTTTGACACGAATCTGCAAAATGAAGTTGCATCGAAAGAAATGCTAAATCACTCTGCAGCATCGGGCAACCGTTGCGGAAAAATTCAGCTTTTTTCGGCAAAGACTTTACAACGTAAATTTTTTATACTAAAATAACCACAAGACTATAAATTTTGAATCAGGAGGAATGGATTATGAAAAAAGTAGCTTGCGTAGGCATTTTAGTGGCGGACGTTATTGTACAGCCCGTTGCAAAAATGCCGGAAAAAGGCGCACTCGAAAAAGTAAATTCCATCACCATGCATTCGGGCGGTAACGCGATGACCGCTTCCATCAACTTAACGAAGCTCGGTACAGAAGCATACATCATCGGTAAGGTCGGCGGCGACGTGTTCGGCAGCTATCTGCGCGAATGCCTGAACACTGCGGGCGTAAGCTGCAAGGGTCTGAAAACGGACGACAGCGTACAGACCTCCGCATCCGTTTTGATGATTGATGCGGCGGCAGAACGTTCGTTTTTCCATTGCGTAGGTACAAACGCCGTATTCTCCATCGACGATGTCGACTGGAGCATCATTGAAGCGTGTGACAGCGTGTTCGTAACGGGCACGTTCCTTTTGAGCACCTTCGACGGCGCACAGACCGCAGCGTTTTTGAAGCGTTGTAAGGAAATGGGCAAAACCACCTTCCTCGATGTTTGCCACGATGCATCCGGCAAGTGGGGCGAAATCGTAAATCCGTGTCTGCCCTACCTCGATTATTTCATGCCGAGCATTGATGAAGCAAAGTGCATCGCGAAAAAAGACGACGTGCAGGAAATGGCAAACGAGTTTATCAAAAACGGCGCAAAGAACATCGTCATTAAAATGGGCGGTGACGGTTGCTTCTATCAGCCGCAGGGCGACAGTGAAGGCAAGATTGTGCCGGCATTTAAGGGCATCAAGGCCGTGGACACCACGGGTGCGGGCGACAGCTTCTGCTCCGGCTTTTTGGCAGCGCACGCGCGCGGCGCATCCATGGAAGAATGCGTACGCTTTGCAAATGCGACCGGCGCACATTGCGTAATGGAAAAAGGCGCAACCACAGGCATTAAGAGCTATGACGAAATCATGGCTTTTATCAAAGAAAGAGCATAAATAAAATAAAATGCAAAGGAGAATGAACAATGGATTTTTTAAGCACAGTTAAAGGCAGCTTGTGCGAGGATTTCTTCCCGAAGGGTTGGGACATCGCAAAAATCGACGCTTGCTGCGAAAAAGGTGTTACACGCGAGGATTTCTGGCACAAGGACTTTTCGCCGGTTGCCTGCGAAAACATCTATGAATTTGACACATTAATGGGTCACGAAATCGCGCTTTCCATCAAGGAAGCACGCGACAACGGTGAAAAACTGGCAATGATTCTGCCGGTTGGCCCGATGGGTATGTACAAATGGGCAGTATACTTCTTAAAGGCATGGAACGTAAAATGCGACCACGTATACACCTTCAACATGGACGAATGGGCAGATGCCGAAGGCAACACACTGCCCAACGACAATCCGGCTTCTTTTGAATACTCCATGAAGCAGGCATTCTTTGATAAGCTCGGCGAAAATACCATTCCGCCGGCGCAGAGAAACTTTGCAACCAAGGAAAATCTGCCGACCTATCCGGAAAAGATTGCCGCACTCAAAGCTGAGGGCGTAAAACTTGTACTGGTATTCGGTATCGGCCGCGCTTGCCACATCGCATTCTGGGAGCCGCATTTCGCTGCTGACTACGCAAGCGTAGAAGAGTGGAAGAAGGCACCGTACCGCATTGCGGCAAAGCTGCATCCGCTCACCATCGAGCAAAACGCAATCACGAGCTTCAAGAGCCGTACAACCCTCGTTCCGTGCAGAGCGAACACCATCGGCCCGGGTCTCTTCCTGCAGGCAGATAAAATCATCGGCGGCTGCGACGGTGCACTCAACCGCGGCATGGGTTGGCAGGGCATGAGCTTTTTGACCACCCTCCACTACGGTCCGGATATGCACATCACTTCGACCTTTATCCCGACTATGCCGGGTAAGCTGTTCTACTTAAACGAACTTGCAGGTCCGCTCGTAGCTGAATGTAACTAAAACAAAGCCATTCGGCACAGGAAAAATATTGACAAACAAAAAGCATCGGAACTGAGAGTTCCGATGCTTTTTATCTTTAATAAATTTCGCCCTTACCCCAAATACTTTTTTACCACACTTGCAACCTGCTTGGCAAGTGCCATATACCCCTCCGGCGTCTGATGCACACCGTCACAGCACCATTCCGGATGGTCGACTAAAACATTGTGTAGGTCGTTTACCTCAAAGCCGAACTCTCCCGCAAGCCGGATTGCCGTTGCATTACGCTCAATTACAAGCGGTGTGCGCACCGGATTAAAAATCTCCGGTGTTTCCTTGACGCGCACCGGTGTACTCAGCGCGATTACAACCGGCACATTCGGGCACAGCTTTTGCAGTCCCTTTAAAAATTCACGATAATAATGCTCGTAGCTTTCCGCATCCAAATGCCAGCCGTGCAAGCCGTTATTGACATGCAGCATGTCACAGCGTGTCGATTGCTTTAAGAACAGTTCTATGCTCGGCAAAAAATATGGATTATCCAATGCCTTGGACGTACGGAAGCCATCAGCATAAATCTCACCGCCGAGCAGCTTGTTGATTACCTCACCGTAGCCCGCGGAAATCGAGTCGCCGATTAAAAGCACACGCGGCTTGGATGCATCCATTGCATGCTCCCACCATGTTCTGTCCCATTCATATGTTTCCAAAGCTTCATTACGTTTGTTTTCTTCATAAGTGAATCCCATGTCATTTTCCCCCTTTCTTTTGTATGAATTATATGTACAGAAATAGTCCCCGTACTTTTATGTCCTCTCTCTTTCATTTTTACACCGCCCATATATTTTACTTGGTGTCCTTGGCAATAGTATCTTTTAATCTCTGCTCGCAATAATCCAAAAATGTATACCAAAGCTGGCTGTCAATAAATTTATTTTCTCCGATTGTGCGCAGTATCTCTCCCTTGGCTTCCGTGTCATTATTCCATACGTGGTTGCCGATAAACACGTCCACATTTCGCTGTCTTAATTTATTTAAAGAGTCCAGATAATCCGCTCTGCAATTGTCATAGTCAAACTTGCCTTGCGCCAGGGTGTTTGCACCCGCGCCGCCGAACGTACCAACCTGATAGCGCACGCCGTCTTCCTCCGTTTCAAAAAACAGCGAAATCGTACCTTGGGTATGTCCCGGCGTTTCCATAATTTCAATGGCGGTATTGCCCAGACGCACCACATCGCCGTCCTTTAAAAGCGCATCCGGCTCAAAAAACTGTCTTACCTTTTCCGCATCCTTTTCGCCGATAAACGTTTTTGCGCCGCTCATGTACGCAAACGCTTTGGTCGCCGCCACGTGGTCCCAATGCCAATGGGTATGGATGATGTATTTTACATCCGTCGGCTTAAAGCCGAGTTTGTAAATCGAATCTACAAGCAAATGCAGGGTATCTGCATAGCCAGTATCAATCATAATTAAACCATCGCCCGTGTCAATGATATGCGACGAGCCGGGAAACGTACCGACAAAATAGACGTTGCCGATAATTTTAAACGGCTCCATCGCACCCTCAAAACGGTTTTCAAACTTTTTTCTCGTAAACATAAAACAACCTCCGGTTTCGTCTGAATTTACATATACAATATTTATTTTAAAATCTGTGAACGATTTAGATGCCAGTCTGTTGTGTCGATATGCAAACTTCGTTTGCTCGATATTTTTACTCCGTAAAATCGATATGTTTTCGCTACGCTCAAACTCGATATGATATAAATCTCGTTGCGTCAGCAACATATCGAGCCGATAGGCATATCGAGTGCTTTAGCACATATCGAAAATCTCGCAAGAGATTTATATCGACGATTTCAAGCTTCGCTTGAAATCATTATACCATAATACCCCACACTTTTCAATAAAAAGGAAAGCAAAAACATAAGTGTTTGCGATCCGCATCTTATTCTTTATCCAACTCGGCAATCTTCACCATCAACGCACATTCAATACGTTTTTTAAACAGCTTACAACCGTACTCGTATACACCGGCAAGACTGCCTGTCGCGTGGCACGCATTGGCCGCGCAACCGCCTGCGCAGTAGAGTTTTGCCCAGCAATCCTTGCAGTCCGAACGCGTATAGCAGTTACAGCCTGCAAATTCGTCACGCAGCGCCGTATTGGTCACACCATCGTAAATATTGCCCATGCTGTATTTTTCATCGCCCACGAACTGATGGCACGGATAGAGCTCACCCCACGGCGTCACCGCCAGATACTCCGTACCCGAGCCGCAACCGGACACGCGCTTATAGATGCACGGACCGCCCGTTAAGCTAATCATATAGTGATAGAATGTAAAGCCCTTTCCCTCTTTTTTGCGGCGAATCATTTCCACCGCCAGCTTTTCGTACTGGTCAAAGAGTGCCGGCAAATCCGCCTCGGTGAGCGCACACGGATCGGAAGGGTCGCACACCACCGGCTCCATGCTCAGCTCCGTAAAGCCCAAGTCCGCCATATGTAAAATATCGCTTAAAAAATCGGTGTTGTGGTGCGTGTACGTGCCGCGCACGTAGTAGCTTTTCTTACCGCGTTTTTTTACAAAATCCAAAAACTTCGGCACAATCTTTTCATAACTGCCGCGCCCTGCGTGGTCTACACGGAAGCGGTCATGCACATTTTGTCTGCCGTCTAAACTCAGCACGACATTATGAATTTCCTTATTGCAAAACTCCGTCACTTCATCATCTAAGAGCACGCCGTTGGTCGTGAGCGTAAAGCGGATATTTTTGTTATGCGCCTTTTCCAGTTCTCTGCCGTAGGACACAAGCGCTTTGACAACCTCCCAGTTCATCAACGGCTCGCCGCCAAAAAAGTCCACATCGAGATTTTTATGCGTGCCCGAATTTTCAATTAAGAAATCGAGCGCACGTTTACCAACCTCCAGACTCATCAGCGCGCGGTCGCCGTGATACTCACCCTGCGATGCAAAGCAGTACGAGCAGTTTAAATTGCACACGTGCGCCACGTGCAGACACAGCGCCTTAATCGAAAAATTGCTGCGTCTGTAATTTTTGGCAATCTCCTCGTACGCATCGTTTGTAAAGAGCTTGCCTTTTTTCTTGAGTTCTTGGACATCTGCAATACACTGGCGCACTTCCTCGGCATTGACATCCGGCGTATCTTTGTACTTTTCTAAAATCAGCGCCTCGATTTCCGCCGCCGATTTGGTTTCGTACATTTCAATGATGTCATACGCCACATCGTCTACCACGTGCACCGAGCCGGAAAACACGTCCAAAACAATATTGTACCCGTTTAATTTATACTGGTGAATCATAGCCTTACCTCAAACAAAAAGCCTCATAATGTCGAATTATGAGACTTTCTTCTCTCGTATTTATCTTTTAATACTTATCTGTTTTCGTTTTCGCAATCCTGGTTTGCTACACCGCAGGAGGTCTTGCAAGCGGACTGGCAGGAAGTCTGGCACTCGCCGCAACCGCCGGTCTTAACAGATTCGTTTAAATCACGAGTTTCAATCGTTACAATTCTCTTCATGGTTTTTCGCTCCTTTATAAAAGATATATGTATTATACCATACCGCAAATTCGCTGTCAAGAAGCGATTACGGCAATTTCGTCATTTTTCTCGCTGCGGCTTTTGTGCAGTTCAATGCCGTTCTGCTTTAAATCCGACATGTAGGCAATATGCGCTTTGGTAATGCGCTCGCCCGGAATCAAAATCGGAATCCCCGGCGGATACGCCCAGATGTACTCAGCGCACACCGCATCTGCGCTTTGCGAAAGCGTTCGGCAGGCAAACTCCGCCTCCAGCGCCGCCTCCGGCAAAACCACCGTTTCCGGCAAGGCCGGCACCTGCGCCGCCGTCTTATCGGCAGATATGCAATCACGGTCAATTTCTAAAAGCGCCTCGGCAAACGCACCGATAGATTCAATGCTGTCGCCCGCACCCGTCATGGCAAGCACCCCTTCGGCGCACACCATTTCCACATCAATTTTGTACTCCGAAAGCCGCGCCGCGAGCTGTGGGCCGTTTAAATCACAGCCGAGCGTGGAGATATACAGTTTGGATTGGTCAAACGCATACACCTGCGCAGGCAAACCGTCCCCGTAACCAAGCACGCGCAAATGTTTAAGCTGTCCTGCCCAGATGGAAAATCCCGCAAGACCAATCAGCCACGCATCCAGACAGGTTTTATCCTCCGAAAGCTTGCGCACACAGCCGTCCGCGGAAATTAAAAGCGGATAGGACGGACTGCTCGTTTCAAACACGGAAAGCTGATGTTCCAGCCGCGCCCGATCGATGCGCGATCCGCAAACGTGCAGAATGGCTGTCTGCGTAAGTGACGGAAGCGTCTTGTGCAAGCTCTGCACAACGACATCTGCCCCTGCCTTGACAGCTCCGCCCGTAAAGAACGGAGAAAGCTCCAGGTGCGCACCGTGCGCTTCATCCACAAGAAGCGGCATCCCTGCCGCATGCGCAAGATCGGCAATCGTGCGGACATCCGATATAACGCCCTCATACGTCGGGGAGGTCAGGATCAAAAGCTTTGCCTCGGGA
>JAZRUW010000024.1:0-2100 GCA_045652745.1 Clostridia bacterium | reverse complement strand
CAAATCAACAAATACCACATGGTCCACGACATTTCCGCTGGACAAGACAAGAAAAAAGGATTATACTGAAAGTACACAAATGAAATTGAATCTGGCAGCGTTCGACGATGACGAGGTTGCAGGCTCGGCGGTGGATTACCTGTATGCACCGGGCAATCAAAGCAAAACGCAGAGTTTTCTGAAAAACAATGGCTTTCCGTCTGCACAGGAGCGAGAATTCGGTAAAGCGTTGCAGGGTATAGAGCAGGAACGCAAGCAATTGGCAGACACGCTCAGAAGCACTGTAAAAACGCCGGTAAGCACTGAGCATTACGGTGAATCCGACCGTGCGTTTATGCAAGGCTTGCTTGGCGACGAAGAGGGCGAACGGGAGTATCAAAAAAGAGTAGCCAATGTAAATGCTCAAAATGCAGCAAACACACGTAAGCAAAACGAACTGCTTAACGCCTTCCAAGGTTCACAGTTTGAAAGTATGCTAAAGCCGACTGCAGCTGCTCTGCCGCCGATACAAACGAGTAGTGCAACAAAGCAAACGGAGAATAATAAGATTTCTTCGAGGATAGCGAATAGTAGTTATTTAGATAGTGGAAAATTATATGCATCTAGTGGAAGAAAACCTGCGAGTACAGTTCGTGAAACGAAGAAGAGCCAGTCAAATGCTATGCTGGATGAGTACATTAATAAAAACTATGCCGGAAAAAAGACTGTTACCATTGCAATAAAGCGACCGGTAGAAAATAGTCGAGAGGTTGCGCAAATCAAAGACGGAAAGTTAGATAACGGACACGCATTCATCAGGATAGATGATGGGTGTGGTAATGTAGAATATGTTGGATATACGCCGAAAGATGGTGGTGGCATGTTTGCCATGGTAACCGGGGCGTATGTTGATGGAAAATATATTGACGATAGTGTAACGGATTGGAATGTAGCTAAAACATATGTTCTTACCGATGCACAATATGCAAATGCAGCAAATTACATCAATCAAGCCAAAAATGCACATGCTCGATATGACTATAACATAGAAAAAAACAATTGTGTGGACTTTGCACTTGCGGTATTGGCACATGCCGGACAAGATATCGGCACTATGATGCCTATCAAAGAGCATCAATGGATATTACCTGATAATATTGAAGAACAAATAGCCGGTTATTCAGCATTACCTTTCTATGTATCGCCCGAGTTAGCAGCAACGCTGGTAAAGACAATGGGGCGTTATTATGGATATACGCCTGCAGCTGCGGCGCAAGATTTAAAATCCTCCGACGGAGGGGTATTGTTAAATTATGATGGGTCAAACGGTATTGTCCCGTATTATGGCGGTCCACGATTTACGAAATAAGGAGAGAAAACAATGCGTGTTTTGAAAATCATCAGAAATATTATTCTCATTTTGCTCGCACTCGTCATAATTACAGTTGGAGTTTTTTGCTATATGCTTTCACAGGTGCCGATTCGCGCGGTGAAACATTATGCAACAATTGAAGTGATGCAAGAGGATGTGGCGGATTACACCGTATTTCTTTATCCATACGGAAAATATAAGCGTTTTTTGGAGTTAGATGATGATGTGCGATATCAGATTGCGGAATATATGAAGGAAAACGACCTTGTGCTGCAAGTGGGTGAACAAACCTTTTGCGCATTAAGAGACGCAACTTTTGAGGAGTTAACAACGCAGGATTTCAAATTTGAAAAAAGGCAGGAACATTAGGTTTTGATGCCGAAGGACTGCTACTTGATGTTGCAATCAGAAAAGATATTGATTTATTGTAAAACAGTTTAGGGACGGGACAGTTTTGTTACAAAACCACAAATTACAACCAACCCCGTAGGGCGAGCCTGTGTGCTCGCCCGTTTTTTATGCGCAGAAAAGTTGATAGTAGTAGACCCAATTTTTATGATAAAATATAAGTGCAAAACAGCCATGGAGATTTGCAGGAAAATTTAACACAACACCGTAGGGCAGGGGCTTGCTCCTGCCGCAAGTTTATGCGATATTCACGGGCGATTCGTGAATCGCCCCTACGCACAAATTTACAAATTACAAAAAAGAAAATATTTTATGTACAAATCAACAAATACCACATGGTC
>JAZRUW010000023.1:0-14640 GCA_045652745.1 Clostridia bacterium | reverse complement strand
TGAGCCAGGATCAAACTCTCGAAAAAAATATTTCGTTCGTTTAATTAGCTCTTTTAAACTCTGACTTACTTTGTCAGGACGCTGATAACATTTAATGCTATCTGCGTTTACTCAAATTCTTTTGACAAGTTCCTTGTTTTTTGTCGTACACTGTTTAATTTTCAATGTCCAATGCCGTGATTTTTTATGCCTCTCAATCAGCGGCGAATACTAGTATACCACCACACCCCCTACTTTGTCAACACTTTTTTTAAATTTTTTTAAAAATTTTTTTCTTCCTATATATATGCACATTTTCACGGTGCATACACAATATTTCGTGGGTCAAAAACTTGAAAAACAGACAGTTTTAAAGTATAATAAAGTCAAAAGCAAAGATTGGAGATTATTATGGACTTAACATCACTTTCCACAATCAATTATATTAAGAACAAATACGGCTTTCATATGAGCAAAGGTTTGGGGCAGAATTTCCTTACCGATGCAAATGTGCTAGAGCAGATTGCGGATGCCGCAGAGTTAAATGAAACGAGCGGCGCTCTTGAAATCGGTCCGGGCATCGGGGTACTGACCAACGTACTTGCCAAACGTGCGAAAAAAGTAACAGCGGTTGAAATCGACACCCGCCTTTTACCCGTACTGGACGAAACACTCGCCGGGCACGACAACGTACAGGTCATCAACTGCGACTTTATGAAGGTAGACTTAAAGAAGCTTATTGCCGAGCAGTTTGACGGCATCGACCACATCAGCCTTGCGGCAAATCTTCCCTATTATATAACCACACCGATTTTGACAAGCGTGCTTGAAAATCGGGATTTCAAATTTGACAACATCGTGGTAATGGTGCAAAAGGAGGTTGCTCTTCGCCTTTGTGCGCAGCCGGGCAAGAAGGATTATTCCGCTCTGTCCGTTCTGGTCAGCTACTACACCGAGCCGGAAATCGTGGTGCACGTACCGGCCGCATCCTTTGTACCGGCGCCAAAAGTGGACTCCGCGGTGGTAAAAATGAAGATGCTCGACCGTCCGCGCGTGACACCAAAGGACGAGGCCGTGTTCTTTAAAACCGTACGCGCCGCTTTCGGGCACAGAAGAAAGACTCTGTTAAATGCGCTGTCCACAAGCAATGCTTTTTCCCGTTCCAAAGAGGAGTACAAAGCCATTATTGCTGAACTCGGCTTTAAAGAAACCGTACGCGGCGAGGAACTTTCGCTAGAAGCCTTCTGCGCATTGGCAGACCGTTTGACCGAGGTATAATATGAAAAAGAAAAAACTGATTTACGGCACCTTTTTGCTGGCACTGTTTATCGCCTGCTGTCTGCCGCATATATACGAGCCTGCTCCCGCACCGACGCAAGCACCGGACACACTTGTTGCCCATTTTATAGATGTCGGGCAAGGCGACAGCGCATTTGTACAGCTGCCAAACGGCGAAACGATGCTTATTGATGCGGGCGCAAATGTAAATTCTTATATAAGAAGTCTTGGTGTAGATAAAATTGACTACCTGGTCGGCACGCACCCGCATTCTGACCACATCAATGCACTTGAAGATGCTCTGCGCGCGTTTGACATCGGCACAGTTGTGCTGCCGCGCGTAAATCACACAAGCAAAACCTATGAAAATCTTCTGCTTGCGGTACAGGAAAAGAATTTAAAAATCAAAAGCGCACGCGCAGGCGTAATGCTTTTAGATACTGAAGATTTGGATATTGAAATTCTGGCGCCGACAGAGGAATATTATGAGGATTTGAATAATTATTCTGCGGTTATGCGCATAAGCTACAAAGATAATGCAATTTTGTTTACCGGCGATGCCGAGGAACTGTCCGAAAGTCAGATAACGGGCGAGCTTACCGCAGATGTACTCAAGGTCGGACATCACGGCTCCTCCACCTCGACAAGCAAGCGATTTTTAAACCGCGTTTCTCCTCAAATCGCTGTGATCAGTTGCGGCAAGGACAACGAGTACGGTCATCCGCACCGAGAGGTGTTGCAGCGTTTAAACAGTCGTGGCATTGATATTTACCGCACCGACGAAAACGGCACGGTGGTTGTTATCTGTGACGGAGAAAATATAGATGTAGAATGTGAACGATAAAAAGCACCCTATGGGTGCTTTTTTAGTTTAGTGAAAATCGCCGTAATAGCCGATGGCATACACGCCCGCATGGGCTTTTATCCTTATCTTCACGCAGGCTTCTGATTCTTTCCACCATATCCATATCTATCGCCTCCGATAGTTATTTGCTCTATAATATGCTTGTTGCGACGCAAGGGGACAAGGGAATGCAAAAAGAGCATTGCTCGCGAAAGGACACAGAAAAGTCTGTGTCCTTTTGTGATTTTTAAAGATATTCGTACTCAAACAAAAACAGAGTCCCGGGGGACTCTGTTTATTTGGTTTAAATTACTCGAAGAGTTTGGAGTACTTTGTCCAGTGCTCGTACTTCTCCTTCGCCTGCTTTTCAGCTTCAGCAAAGAGTTCTTCCGCTCTATCCGGGAACTTACGTGCCAGCGAGCTGTAACGTACTTCGTTCATGATAAAGTCTCTGTACGATGCGGACGGATCCTTGGAATCCATCTGGAACGGATTCTTACCGTCAACTGTGAGTCTAGGATCGAATCTGAAGGTATGCCAGTAACCTGCTTCAACAGCATTCTTGATAACCTTCTGGGTATCGGTCATGCCGCCCTTGATACCATGGTTGATACACGGAGCGTAACCGATAATCAGGGACGGACCGTTGTATTCAACAGCTTCCTTGATTGCCTTAACGGTCTGTGCATCGGAGTAACCCATAGCCACCTGTGCTACGTATACATAACCGTAGGACATAGCGATTTCAGCAAGGTTCTTCTTCTTAATCGGCTTACCGCCTGCTGCGAACTGTGCCACTGCACCGGTCGGCGTGGACTTGGAAGCCTGACCGCCTGTGTTGGAGTAAACTTCGGTATCGAATACCATGATGTTTACATCTTCGCCGGAAGCGAGTACATGGTCAAGACCGCCGAAACCGATATCGTAAGCCCAACCGTCACCACCGAAGATCCAAACAGCCTTCTTGGAAAGGTATTCCTTCATTTCGAGGATTTCCTTTGCAGCATCGCCGCCGCAAGCCTCAAGTGCTGCAACGAGCTTATCTGTAGCCGCGCTGTTTGCATTGATATCATCATAGGTTGCGAGCCACTCAGCAGCCGCATCCTTAGCACAATCACAATCGATTGCCTTTACCTTATTTGCAAGTCTCTCACGGAGCTGCTTTGCAGCAACAGCCATACCAAGACCATGCTCAGCGTTATCCTCGAAGAGGGAGTTTGCCCATGCCGGACCCTGACCCTTATGGTTTACAGTGTACGGTGTGGACGGAGCAGAACCACCCCAGATAGAGGAACAACCTGTTGCATTGGAGATATACATCTTCTCGCCGCAAATCTGGGTGATGAGCTTCGCATACGGTGTTTCACCGCAGCCTGCACATGCACCGGAGAACTCGAGGAGCGGCTGACGGAACTGGGAGTTCTTTACGTTCATCGGACCAGCCAGAACGTCTTCCTTCACAGATACCTTTACGCCGTAGTTGAATGCTTCCTGCTGAGCCAGCTGTGTATCGATCGGCTTCATAACAAGTGCTTTTTCCTTTGCCGGACAAACCTTAGCACAGTTACCGCAGCCGGAGCAGTCGAGTGTGGAAACAACCATAGCAAACTTATAGTCTGCCTTACCGGTCATTGCCTTGCTCTTCATTGCAGCCGGAGCCGCAGCAGCCTCGTCAGCGTTTAATACAACCGGACGAATTGCAGCGTGCGGACAAACGATCGCACACTTATTACACTGGATACAGTTGTCTGTAATCCATTCCGGAACGTCAACAGCGATACCGCGCTTCTCGTAAGCAGCCATACCCTGCGGGAGATGACCGTCAACCATATCCATAAATGTGGAAACCGGAAGCTTGTCGCCTGCCTGTGCGTTACACGGACCAAGAATATTCTTAACGAATACCGGAACATCCTTTTCTTCTGCAGCAGCGTCTGCAGCATTTGCCCAATCTGCCGGAACGTCAATCTTTTTGATGTTCTTTTCGCCTTCTGCGATAGCAGCGTGGTTCATGCTTACAATCTTTTCGCCCTTCGCACCGAAGGACTTCACAACTGCAGCCTTCATATATTCTACTGCATCTGCAAACGGAATAACGTCAGCAATCTTAAAGAATGCAGACTGCAAAACGATGGAGGTCTTGTTGCCAAGGCCGAGCTCTTTTGCAATACCGATAGCGTCGATGGTGTAGAGGTTGATGTTGTTTTGCGCAATGTAGCGCTTCATCTTGCCCGGAAGTCTTGCGGACAATTCATCGATGTCCCAAGCGCAGTTAAGAAGGAAATTACCGCCCGGTACAAGGTCTTCTACCATGTCATACTTGTCTACATAGGACGGGTTGTGACATGCAACGAAGTTTGCCTTGTTGATGAGGTAAGTCGACTTAATCGGCTTTTTACCGAAACGCAAGTGGGATACTGTGATACCACCGGACTTTTTGGAGTCGTAGCTGAAATATGCCTGTGCGAACAGTTCGGTGTGTTGACCGATAATCTTGATGGAGTTTTTGTTTGCACCAACGGTACCGCCGAAGCCAAGACCCCAGAACTTACAAGCGGTGTTGCCCTCAGCGGAGGTGTCCGGATTTTCAACTCTCGGCAAAGACAGGTTTGTAACGTCGTCTTCGATGGAGAGTGTGAAGCCCTTAACCGGAGCTGCAGCGTCGAGGTTTTTGTAAGCTGCGATGATGTCAGCCGGAATGGTATCCTTGGAACCAAGACCGTATCTGCCGCCAACGATCATCGGCGCATTTGCATTGCCTGCATAGCAAGCGCAAACGTCAAGGTAGAGCGGTTCGCCGATGGAACCCGGCTCTTTTGTTCTGTCGAGTACTGCAATCTTCTTACAGGTTGCCGGAACAGCCTTTAAGAATGCTTCAACCGGGAACGGTCTGTACAGACGAACTTTAATCAAACCAACCTTCTCGCCCTTCGCGGTCAGGTAGTCAATTGTCTCTTCGATGGTTTCACATACGCTACCCATAGCAACAATTACCTTCTCCGCATCCGGAGCGCCGTAATAGTTTACAAGGCCGTAGTTTGTACCAATCTTTGCATTTACCTTGTTCATGTATTCTTCTACAACAGCCGGAACTGCATCATAGTACTTGTTGCAAGCTTCTCTGTTCTGGAAGAAGATGTCAGGGTTTTGTGCACTACCGCGCAGTACCGGATGCTCCGGATTGAGCGCGTTTGCTCTGAATGCCTTAACAGCATCCATATCTACCATTTCTTTTAAATCTTCGTAATCCCATACTTCGATTTTGTCGATTTCGTGCGAAGTTCTGAAACCGTCAAAGAAGTGCAGGAACGGTACCTTGCCCTTAATTGCGGCCAAGTGTGCTACAGCACCGAGGTCCATAACCTCTTGCGGGCTGTTGGAGCACAGCATTGCGTAACCGGTCTGGCGGCAAGCCATTACGTCGGAATGGTCGCCGAAAATGTTGAGTGCGTGAGACGCTACACAACGAGCCGATACATGGATAACGGACGGGAGAAGTTCACCTGCCATCTTATACATGTTCGGGATCATCAGAAGAAGACCTTGGGAAGCTGTGTAGGTTGTGGTGAGCGCACCTGCAGCCAAGGAGCCGTGTACTGCACCTGCAGCGCCTGCTTCAGACTGCATCTCAACAACCTTAACCGGCTGACCGAAGATATTTTCTCTCTTGTCAACCGCCCATTCATCCGTAACTTCTGCCATTACGGAAGACGGGGTGATCGGGTAAATCGCAGCTACGTCCGTAAACGCATACGATGCCCAAGCGGCGGCATTGTTACCGTCCATAGTTTTCATCTTTCTTGCCATCTATATTTCCTCCTTACTAAAATTACAACCTTTGTATATCAAAAGACATACACATACGTATATATTATAACAGTTTGATACCACAGTGTCAAGTGAGCAAATCGTGTATTTTATGCATTTCGAGCCGGAATTATGCATATTTTTTTGTTTGCGGTTACCAAATGGTAACACTATAGACATTTTTTTGTTATAGCAAATTTCAAACCATTATACTATAATAGAATTAGGGTTTAAATTTACGTTCGTGAGGTGAGGCAGCATGAGGATTGAGAAACTAAGTTTAAACAAAATTAAGGTGACGGTAAATACCGAGGATTTGGCGGTGTATGACATTTCCCGCGAAACGCTGTCGCCCGAGTCGCCGCGTCTGCGCGCCTTTATTCTGGCGCTGATGAAGCGTGCCGAGCTTGAGCTCGGCTTTCAGGCTCCGGCCGGCAATGTGTTGATCGAGGCAATTGCGCAGGGTGAAGAGCTGGTGTTTTTAATCACGCGCGTGGAATCGCAGAGCGCCGTGCAAACGCCGAAGCCGGCGCTGTCGAGCGAGGAAAAGAAAGCGCGTATCAAAAAGGGTACATACCGCGCCGTAGAAAAGGCCACTGTGCAAAAAACACAAAGACAGTATTACAGATTTGATGCCTTAGAGGGGTTTGCCGCACTTTTGCAGGCGACAACTTTGCCGAAAACCGCAATGCTGTATAAAAGCGAAGATTGCTACTACCTCGCTTTGCCGTGCACAAGTACAAAGGCAAAACAAATCAACAACCTGATGCCGGAGTTTGCTGTGCCGGTGCAGGCGCAAAACGTAGAGCCGTATCTGAAAGAACACGCAAAAATCATCGCCCGCGGCGGCGAGTTTGATAAAATATTGGCATGTTTTAGATAACAAAACGCAAAAAGGAACGACGGTGTCGTTCCTTTTTTGTGTGTCATTTTAAATAAACTGCATCACATTCTTATTTTCCGTCGAATAAATCAAAATCGGGCAATTTTCCCCAAGGACTTTATGCAAAAGCGCATCAAACACATTGCGGCAGATAATCTCGGTCGTGTAATGGTCGATGTCTAAAATGCACATGCCCCGTGCGGCATACTCACGCATCTGCGGATAGGAAAAATCTCCGCTGAGAAACAAATCCGCGCCCTTCTGAAAGGCAGATTCGCACAAAGATGCACCGCCGCCGGTGCACACGGCCACGCGGGTAATCCCCTTGTTTTTGTCCCCGCAAAAACGTGCACCCTGCGCACCGAGTACGGCTTTCGCGTGCTCGGCAAAGGCAAGCGCTGACTGCGGCTCCACCGTACCGATACGGCCGATGCCCTCGCCCGGTACTTCTACCGCCTCCACGGTTTCGACCTCTTTTAAGCCGAGCAGCATCGCCAGAAAATCATTTAAACCGCCTTGTGCAATATCGAGATTTGTGTGTGCGGCATAGTAGGTGATGCCGTAACAAAACAGTTTCTCAATGGCGCGCGCCTCCGGCGCATCGGTCGTGAGTGTTTTTGTGCCGCGGTACATAATCGGGTGGTGCCCGATAATCAGATTCGCACCGCAGGCATGCGCCTCCTCCACCACGCCCTCGTCCAAATCGAGCGTGAGTAAAATCTTTGTAACCTCTCTTTGTGCATCGCCACACAAAAAGCCGACGTTATCGCGGCTGTATGCCAGACCGCGCGGCGCGGTCGCCTCAATTGCCTTTACAATTTCCGCACAAGTCATTTTAAACACTCCTTTTCAAATGCCTCATATACCTTTAATTTTTCTTCAAACCCCTGCGCCAAAGCGGCATTTTCCGCCTGCGCCGTGTCGCGTAAAATCCCCTCTAAAATCCGCTTTTTCCATGCAAAATACTCTGAAAACAGCGGCGGCTGTGCATTGCGCAGTGCCGGAGAAAACACGCAATCGAGTGGGGTGTATTCCCCATTTTGTCCAAGACAAACCTCCATCACCGTATATATACGCCTGTCCTCGCGCACGAGGGATTCGTTTAAAATTTCAAACCCGTTTTCATATAAGTACTTGCGCAAATCCTCGTCGGCGCGCATCGGCTGAAGATACAGCTTTGTTTGTTCCGTAATCAGGTGCCGGCCGGCAGATAAAATATCTGCAATGACAAGACCGCCCATACCGGCAATCACAATCGCCTCCGTTTCGCCGCATTCAAGGGTTAAAAGACCATCCCCTAAGCGCAAATCAACTTTATCGCCGACACCGAAGCGTGCAATGTTGGCAAGCGCCTTGTCGTGCGGTCCCTGCGCCACATCCGATGCAATTACGCGCACGCCTGCACGCGCAAGCAAAATCGAAAGATACGCATGGTCGCAACCGATGTCCGCCACCGTCTTATATTGCTTTGTCAAATCGACCAAAAGGTCCAGCCGAGGTGTAGAGTGACATAATAAATCGCCGCTGTGCATACGCCGCCTCCAATCAAAAGTCCAATCAAAATTTTCGCCCAAAGCGGCATGCGCTTTTTCGGCTTTTTCGTTTCTGTTTTTGCCGCCTTCAAATCCGCCAAGTCCGCCACAAGTAAGGCACGCTCGGCATCTTCAAGCATCGGGCGCAGCTTCTTTTCCGTGACCGCCGGTGTTTCTTCCTGTACTTCTTCCTCCACCGCAGGCTCGTCCGCAGACTCTATGTCCACCGTCTGTGCCTCCTCGGTTTTTACCGGCAGTACACTTGCCGGCTGACCGCCGAATTTCTCAAAAAAGTACATCTGACTGTCGAGCGGCGGCGCATCATTTTTAAAGCGCACATAACTGCCGTCCGGCAGCATCACTCTTGCCTTAACGTTGTCGCGGTCCATAACCTCTAACATTTCAAGTATCGTTTGCTTTGTGTCTTTGTCCAAAATCGGCGCGGCGACCTCCACGCGGTTTTCCATGTTTCTCGTCATAAAATCAGCGGACGAAAGGTAAACCTCGCAGTCCTCGCCCGTGCCGAACACATAAATTCGTGAATGTTCTAAGTACCTGCCGACAATGCTTTTCACCGTAATGTTTTCACTCACACCCGGCACGCCGGCCTTAAAACAGCAGATGCCGCGCACGAACAATCGTACACGCACCCCTGCCTGCGAGGCCGCCAGCAAGCGGTCGATGAGCGGTTTGTTCGATACGGAGTTGCATTTAATGATAATTTGCGCCTCCTCACCATTGCGGACACGCTCAATTTGTGCATCTATTTTTTCCAAAAGCGGCGGCAGCATACAGTGCGGCGCTACGAGCAGCCTGTCCCTGCCTTCGACGGTTTCACCCACCGAAATCTGGTCAAAAATGCTTTTAATTTCTACGGCGAGTGCCCGATTTGCGGTAATCAGACTCAAATCCGTGTATTGCTCCGCCGTTTTTTCGTTGTAATTTCCCGTACCGATTTGGGCAGTATAACTGTAGCCATCCTCGCCCTTGCGCTCAATAAGCAAAATCTTGGAGTGCACCTTGTGCGCCTCCAAACCGTAGAGCACCTTGCACCCGGCCGCCTCCAGCTTGTGCGACCAGTCAATGTTATTTTGCTCGTCAAAACGGGCGCGAAGCTCCAGCATCACCGTCACTGCGACGCCGTTTTCCACCGCCTTTAACAATGAAGCGAGTATTTGCGAGTTCGCCGCTACGCGGTAGAGCGTGATTTTGATGCTGACGGTTTCCGGGTCTGCCGCCGCTTCTTCCAATAACCGCTCAAACGGGCGGATGGACTGGAACGGATAGCAGAAAAGCAAATCCTTCTTTTGCGCCTGCAAATGCAAAGGCACATTTCTGTCCACCTCCGGCGAATACAGCGGTTGCTGCGGTGCAAATAACAGCTCCGGATGGTTTTTGCGCAGTATGTTTTCCAAGCGAAATGCGTATGTCGCATCAAAAACCGCCGGCTCCGTAAAAATCTGATTTTTGCGCAAATTCAAATTTTTGGTAAGATATTTGTGCATCTGTGTGCGCAGGGGTTTGTTTACCTGCAGTCGCACCGCCGCCAAACTCTTTCTGCGGCGCAAAACCTCGCACATTGTGTCGCGCCAGGTCATGTCCTCGCCAAAATGCGTTTCCAATATGTTGATGTCCGCGTTTCGTGTAACGCGGATGAGGTAACGCTCCGCCACCGTATAACCCAAAAAAGCAAGCGGCGCAAAATGGTAGAGTATCTCTTCGGCAAGCACATAGTAAATGTCGCCATTTAAGCGCACAAAGTGCAGCCGTTCCACGTCGTCCGCCGCCACAAGACCGACTTTGAGTTCATCCGCCTTGCCTTTTAAGCGCACCGCAAGATAGGTTGCCCTGTTTTGCAAAAACGGGAAAGCCAGTTTTTCGCTGACCAACCGTGGCGACAAAAGTCCCAAAATCTCGTTTTTAAAATATTCTTCCAAAAGCGAATCTTGCGCGGCAGAGATTTTCTTAAAATCCAACTTGCGCACCCCTTGGTCGGCAAGGGACTCTAAAATTTGCGCATACACCTTTTCCTTGCGGCGCAAAAGCGGCGGCAAAGCCGCGCAGACCGCATCCGTCTGCTCGCGCGCGGTCATGTTGGTCTTGTTGTCGCGCAGGGTGGGCGTTAAAATTGCGCGGTCATGGAGTTTTCCCAAACGCACCATAAAAAACTCGTCTAAATTCGTCCCGAAAATGGAAACGAATTTTAAGCGCTCCAACAGCGGCAGGGACGCATCCTCTGCCTCTTCCAAAACACGTGCATTAAAATTAAGCCAGCTTAATTCACGATTGATATAAATTCCTTTGTTTTCCACCATAACCATGCACCCTTGCAAATTTTTAAAAAACTATTGTTTTCTACACTTATATAATATACAATAATAACATAAAATACAAGAAAAATCTACTCCGAAAGGGGATTTGTGCATGAAAAAAAGAATCGGTATTCTTACCAGCGGCGGCGACTGTCCGGGACTGAACGCCACCATTCGCGGCGTAGCAAAGGCGGTATATGAAAAAATGGGCGATGATGTAGAAATCATTGGCATTGAGGACGGCTATCACGGTTTGATTTACGGTGAATATCACAAAATGAAACCATCGGACTTTTCCGGGATATTGACCGTCGGCGGTACAATTCTCGGCACATCGCGTACACCATACTCAAAGATGCAGGTCATCGGCGAGGATAACGTCGACAAGGTTGCCGCCATGAAGAAAAACTACAAGGAAATGAAGCTCGATTGCCTGTTGACGCTCGGCGGCAACGGCACACACAAGACGGCGAACCTGCTTTCAAGCGAGGGATTAAATGTCATCGGTCTGCCGAAAACAATTGACAACGATATTTTCGGTACGGATGTAACGTTCGGCTTTCACACGGCGGTAGATACCGCAACGGACGTAATTGATAAAATTCACACAACGGCATCAAGCCACCGACGCGTTATGCTTGTGGAAATTATGGGAAATAAGGCAGGTTGGCTTACACTGTATTCTGCCGTAGCCGGCGGCGCAGACATTATTCTGATTCCGGAAATCCCGTACGACATAGATAAGATTATTAAGGCAATCGACCGCAGAGCAAACAAGGGCAGAGCCTTTTCCATCATTGCCGTTGCAGAAGGCGCAATGTCCAAAGATGAAGCAAAATTAAAGAAAAAACAGCGTGCACAACTGCGCGCCGAGCTCGGCTATAAAACCGCAACACAGCAAATTGCAGACGAAATCGCCAAACGTTCGACCTATGAAACACGCGTCGTACTTTCCGGTCATATTGTGCGCGGCGGCAGTCCGTCAGCGTATGACCGTGTGCTTGCAACGCAGTTCGGTGCGTATGCAGCAGATTTGATTGAAAAGGAAATTTACGGCGTTACCGTAGCCATGGTGAACAATCGCATCACCCATAATGCATTAAAGGATATCGCCGGCATTACCAAGTTTGTGCCAACCGACCACCAAATGATTTCCGTTGCAAAAAGCATGGGCGTATCGTTTGGGGATGCGTAAGCAAAATGAAAAAAGACGGAATATCCGTCTTTTTTTGCGTGGATTTATCGGGCGATTCGCGAATCGCCCCTACGGCATAAATTTAAATTTGTGTGTTGGGTTGGTTACGGTTTTGCACAAACTGCGACCAACTGCGTAGGGGACGTTCGCGAACGTCCCGTTTGTTTTGTGCTGATTTTCGGGCGATTCGTGAATCGCCCCTACGCATAAATTTAAATCATATGTTATCACGCCAATATTTATCCAGATTCCATTTTGCCGGATTATTGTCCATATACTCCCAAATGTTTTTATAATCTTCTGCGCCGCGAATCACGTGGTCATGATAGGAGCGTTGCCAAATGTTAAGATTTGGTTGCAGTTGATGTACAATTTTAGAAACGTTCATTTTCATGTAACCAACCATTTTTGAGATAACCGACCTTTTATTGTGTAGGGGCGATTCACGAATCGCCCGTTCATCCATATCTGAACAAATCGTGACTATCATATGTATGTGATTGGGCATAATTACGTATTTGTCAATACGCACCGGAAATCGCATTGGCAAGTGTTCAATAATTTTGCGTACCGTATTCCCGATAAATGTGTATGTTATTGCGGGCGATTCGTGAATCGCCCCTACGTTTTTAATTTCACCAAATATACATTTATGTTCGTGTGTACATATCGTTATAAAATATGCACCCGCCATCGAATAATCGTATTCCAACAAGCGTGTATTTTTGCGTTTAGGTAAATCCATAATATCACCGCATTATTTTTTATTCATTCTATCACACAAAGAATAATCCTGCAATAATTATATATAAACTGCGTAGGGGGCATTCACGAACGTCCCGTTTAGTTTATGCGTTTCCTTTCGGGCGATTCGTGAATCGCCCCTACGATAACAAGAACAAAAAAACGGTACTCACCGAAGTGAGTACCGCGTTTTTTTGTTTAAAGAATCAACCCGTAAGGTTCAGATTAAAATTCTCTGTTGGTGTAGTTGATTACGTATACATCTACTACTGTATCCTTGTAAAGTCTTACAAGTACATAGTGGAAGTGTGTTTCGTCTTCGTCATCGAAGTCGATCTGACCAGCAACCGTTCTGATTTCAGACGGGAGCAGGTTGTCTTCTGTACCAACATATACCTTATCCTTATCGTTTCTCTTCAGAGCGTTGTAAACAACGATGTTTGCATCTTCGCCTACAGTGTAGGTGTAGCTGGAGCCCTTGATGTTACCAGCAGCGTCAGCGATGGTAAGCTCGAGAGCGCCGTCCTTAGCAGCTACAGCACCGATGATACCGTACTGTACTTCGTTGTCCTGAATGTCTTCAGAGTAGGTGTAGATGAAGTTGCCGTTAGCTTCGAAACCAGCGAATTCATCAGCTTCTGCGAAATCGTAACCTTCCGGATCGATTGCAGCCGGAGCAAAGAGATCGTCGATATCTGTGATAACGTTTACATCATCAGCTGTCTGATAGAAGAATACATCACCGAGTTCGAGACCATCGAGTTCAGCTTCGTCTTCAGCCATTACGTAAGCGATCTTTTCTTCGCCGCCCTGGATGAAGGTTACCTTCCAAGCTTCTTCTTCATCTTCGCCGTAGAAGGAAGAAACAGCAGACTTAAAGTATGCAAATGCAGCCTTAATATCGAAGTCGCCTGTGCTTTCGCCGATAAGAGCTACGCCGTATTCTCTAGCATCCTCATCGTATGCGTAGAACATAATCGGGTATTCTCTGTCAACTACGAGAGCGTCAGCGGAAACAACTTTCCACTCAGAGATATCCTTATCTTCGTCAACCATGAAGAACTTAGCGCCTGCAGCCGGGATAGTGGAAACACGTGCATCGTTGATGAACATGTTGCCCTTCCAAACGAGGTCTTCGCCCGGATTTACAGCTTCACCAAAGTTGATCGCTGTGATTTCAGAACCTGTGAGCTCGTAGGAGATGAGCTTGTTCGCAGCAGCGCCTGCAGCGAGGCCAGCGATGATTTCTTCTGCACATACAGCGGAATCATCGTCGTTGCCGTCGAGTTCTGTAACGATTGTTGCAACAGCTTCTGCAGCAGCAGCTTCGATTGCAGCTGCATCTGCATCATCAGCGTAGTCATATTCTACAGCAAAGATTTCAGCGAGTTCTACAGCAGTAAATGCCTGCTTAGCGCTTCTCTTAGCAGCCGGATATACGCCGTTGATTTCGATTCTTTCGGATACGTCGTAAGTTACGTCGTTACCTTCAGCGTCGAACATTCTGATGGACTTATCGCCGAATGCGTTTGCACCGATCTTGTAGATGTAAGCGTACTTGTCAAGCTTAGCAACAGATACGTCCTTAGCAACGATCATGCCGTCAGCTGTGAGGAAGAACTTGCCTTCTTCTTTGATTTCGATTTCAAAGCCCGGGAATACATCGTATTCTTCGGAACCGATGGTTACTACATCATCAACAACTGCGGACATAGCCTTACCTTCAACGGTCTTTCTGGAAGCGATGAACTCGATGAAAGTGATTGCTGTTGCATCGTAGCTGTTCGCACGAACGTATACAACGTCATCCTTCTGGAGATCAGCGATTTCAGCAGCTGCGCCGTCGATTGTTACTGTGATGTCCTTGAGGTATTCGCATGTATCTTCATTAAGAGCGATGCTTGCCTTACCTGTTGTGTTGATCGCTTCGCCGTTGAAACGTACTCTCAAAGTCTTAGCGTTGATGGAATCAACGATAGCGATGTCATACTCTGTAACCTTGAACAGGTCAATTTCGTCGTCGCCGTCTGTATCATAAGCAGCGATTGTGCCGATGATATCAGCGC
>JAZRUW010000022.1:0-4952 GCA_045652745.1 Clostridia bacterium | reverse complement strand
TCCTTTCGGATACCCTCTTTTTTATGGTGCGAGTGATGGGACGCATATTGCTGCGCAATTTGCCTTGCTTGCCGACCCAAGCCTGCGGCTTCGGTACCCGGCTGCGCACCATTTTGCTGTAAAACTTGCCACTCCCAACTTTTTCTTAAGGCAAAATGCCCTCTTAGGGTTCAAGTCCCACCAATAGAATAAAAAAAGGGGTATCCTTTCGGATACCCTCTTTTTTATGGTGCGAGTGATGGGACTTGAACCCATACGCCATAAGCACACGCCCCTCAAACGTGCCTGTCTGCCGATTCCAGCACACTCGCAAACGACTTGTTTATTATACAGTAGAAATAAGTATTTGTCAACACTTTTTTTGAGTTTTTTTAAAAAATATTTCCTGGTCAAAATTACAAATAAAAAGGTGTGTTTTATAACACACCTTTTATCGTTTCCACGCATGGGGAGAAAACAAAATCAGCATCGGAAAAATCTCTAATCGTCCGATGAGCATATCTAAGCACATGACAAAAGTGGAGAGTGGAGAATACACGGAAAAATTCTGTGTAGGACCAACACCTGCCAGACCGGGGCCGATGTTATTGAGCGTGGCCGCGGTCGCAGTAAAGTTTGTTGTAAAATCTAAATTGTCTATGCTGATAATCAGCATGGATGCAACAAATATGATAATATATGCCGCCATATATACATTGACTGCACGTACGGTTTCGTGTGCAATCGGGCGGTCATTCATTTTGAGTTTGACAACACTTCGCGGGTGCGTATAGATACGCACTTGTTTTACAATGCTTTTGATTAAAATCACAACCCTGGAAACTTTTATACCGCCGCCGGTACTGCCTGCACATGCGCCGACAAACATTAACAGCACCAGAATCGCTTTTGAAAACTCCGGCCAAAGGTCAAAGTTCACCGTGGAAAAACCGGTTGTTGTAATTATGGAACCAACCTGAAATGCCGCGTGTCTTACGGTTTCGCCGAGTGTAGAAAACAGGGGACGGCAGTTTAGGGTGATGAGAAGAATCGAAGAGGCGATAATGGCAAAGTATGCCTTGGTCTCATCGGCGTGCGCGATTGTTTTCCAACGGCGCGTCATCAGCAGATAATAGAAGGTGAAGTCAACACCAAACAAAATCATAAATACGGTAATAACGATTTGCACATAGGCGGAGTATTCGCCCACGCTGGAATTGATTATGCCGAAACCGCCGGTGCCGGCTGTGCCGAACGACAGGGTGAGTGCTTCAAATAAATCCATCCCACCGCATAGCAGTAATATAACTAAAATGGCGGTCATGGAAATATACATACCATACAGCCATTTTGCGCTCGTGCCGATTTTAGGCAACAATTTACCAACGGCAGGGCCGGTGCTTTCTGCTTTGATAAGGTGCAAGTTTTCGCCGCCGGCCAACGGGAGAATGGCCACCAAAAACACCAATACACCCATACCGCCGATCCAATGGGAAAAACTGCGCCAAAATAAAAGACTCTTCGGAAGAATTTCAATATCAGCAAGTACGGAGGCACCGGTAGTGGTAAAACCGGAAACCGATTCAAACAATGCATCAATAAAGTTTTCGAAATAGCCGGAGAAATGAAACGGCAAGGCACCGAATAAACTCATCACGATCCACGCAAGGCCCACAATTGTAAAGCCTTCTTTTGCATATAAGGCCCTGTTTTTCGGCTTTTTGAGCACGAGCGGCAGGCCGAAAGCAAGACACAGTATGAGGCTTAACGCATATAACATCCAGTTTTCGCCGTAGATGAGCGCACAAATCAGCGGTGTACAAAGACAGGCCGCTTCGATGCACAGCACCCAGCCTAAAATGTGAAAAATAATTTTATAGTTCATAATGCATTACTCCAAAATATCGCTGATATCCATGAAACCGGACTGTGTAGTTACAATGACAACCGTATCGCGCGGTTTAATCATATCGCGACCGCGGGGGATGATAATGTGACCGTCACGGTTGATGCAAGCAACGAGCACCTTGCTTTTTAAATTCAAACTTTCCAGCGGAATGTTTGCAACCGGAGAATTTTCCGCAATGCGGAATTCCAAAGCTTCGGCTTTGCCATCTAAGATATAGTGCAGTGTTTCAATGTTGCTGCCGAGCGAGTTTTTCATCGCGCGTACATAGCGGACGATGTATTCAGCCGTAATGTTTTTCGGATAAACCATCGTATCGAGATTTAAGTTGTCAATGACATCGTCATAGGCAATACGGTTTACCTTCGTAATCAGCTTCGCATCGGTTTTACTCTTGGCAAATAGAGAAAGCAGAATGTTTTCTTCGTCAATGTTTGTTAAAGCAACAAAAGATTCTGTGTGCTCCAAGCCTTCTTCCAATAAAAGCAGATTATCCGTGCCGTCGCCGTTTAAGATGTTTGCCTTGGGCAACAGGTCGCATAACTCGTCACAACGCTTCGCGTCTTTTTCGATGATTTTTACATCAATGCCGGACTGCAAAAGCAGATCTGCCAGGTAGTAGGCAGTATCACCGCCGCCGACAATCATAGTGTCTTTCACGCGGTTGGTCTTTACACCGATTTTTCTGAAGAATTCACCGGCGTTTTTAATTGTGGATACAATGCTGACCAGGTCGCCGCTTTGCAGTATAAAGTCACCGCGCGGAATGAAGGCATCTTCGCCGCGTTCAACGCCGCATACCAAAATATCACAGTGCAGTTTAGCCGCCATTTTTGACACTTGCAGATTATCTAGTACGGAATCTTCGGTAATGCGGAATTTTAAAATTTCGACTTTACCGCGTGAAAACGTATCAATTTGAATTGCGGACGGAAAGCGCAGAACGCGCGCCATTTCTTTTGCGGCAGCCTGTTCCGGGTTGATGACCATAGATAAACCAAGATCATCTCTGAATACGGCCAGGGATTTGGCGTATTCCGGCTTACGTACACGTGCAATTGTCTGGCAGTTGCCGAGCTTCTTTGCCATTAGGCATGTCAGCATATTGATTTCATCCGATTCCGTTACGGCAATCATTAAGTCTGCATCTTCCACGCCGGCTTCGGTTAAAATTTCAATGTTAGCGCAACTGCCGCACACGCCCATAACATCGTGCTGATTGACCAGCGTTTCTATGATTGGGGCGTTAATATCAATAATGGTTATATTGTGTTCGTTTTCCTGGCTGAGGCGCTCTGTCAGTTTCTGGCCGACCTTGCCGCAACCTGCGATGATAATATTCATATGCATTACCTCGATAAGAATATATGGTTAAATCATTATAGCACCAATAAATCAGAAAATCAATAAGAATTTAAAAGTCGGAAATGCAGGCGCATTTCCGACAGTAGTTTGTAAAATTAATCTTCTTCGTATACTTTTCTTGGTGATTTTGTGCGATAAAATAATGCAAGCGTTCCGGGGCCGATATGTGTACCGACGGCTGCACCAATCTGAGATTGCATCAAAAGTTCGCTATCTTCGCCGCAAGCTGCTTTTACAGCGTCCCAAAGTTGTGCGGCGCTCTCGTGCGCATCGGAGTGCACCATACAAAAACGCGGGTCTTTGGTGTCCATATCATCGGCGATGGCTTTTTGAACCAGTTTAGGAAACAAGGTTTTCGCGCCGCGGAACTTATCGACGGATTCCATAATGCCGTCGATGACAGAGAGTACAGGTTTGATGTTTAAAAGATTGCCGGCAATCAGGCTTGCCTTGTTGATACGGCCGCCCTTTTCCAGATATTTTAATGTGTCTACCAACACATAAACATTGGTGTGTCGGCGCACATCCTTCATGCCTTCAACAATTTCTTCCAACGACTTGCCTTCTTTGTTTAAGCGGATGCCTTCCATCAGCATCAAAACGATATAGAGCGAATAACTCATGGAGTCCACAATCTCAATTTTTGCATCCGGGTACTCTTCCAGTAGCTCGTTTTTAATCATGTGGCAGGTTTGGTTTGTGCCGCTGGCCTTGGAAGAAATGGTAATATATATGGTCGCATCATAGTTTTTCACGCCGTCTTCCAGCATTGCCTTTAACTCCGGAATCGGCGGCTGGGAAGTGGTCGGAATTTGCGGATTGGAGGTCAGTTTTTTGTAAAATTCCTCCGAAGAAATATCCACCCAGTCGCGCAGTTGCGTGCCGTCCGGAAACAGAATCGGCATGCCGATGACGGAAATGTTATTTTCTTTGGCATAATCCTTCGGAATATCCGAAGCAGAGTCTACGATAAATTTAATGTTCATATTGATTCTCCATTCTGTTTAGAGTGTATTATTTGATTTACCATTTATACTTCGTTAAATTGCCTGCGGATTTCAGCGACACAAAATTTGTTTGACGCAGAGCTTCGTATACGACTACGGCAACGGAATTGGACAAATTCAGGCTACGCGCTTCGCCAATCATGGGAATGCGTATGCACGTTTCTTTATGTTGATGCAAAAGGGCCTCGTCGAGGCCTTTTGTCTCTTTGCCGAACATAATGTAATCGCCGTCTTTGAAGGTGATATCGCAATGTGTCTGCGGCGCTTTTGTTGTTGCAAAATAACAAGTGATTCCGGGGTTCTTTGCAAAGAAATCGTCTACATTATCATAGTATGTAATATCTAAAAGATGCCAATAATCTAGCCCGGCGCGCTTTAAATGTTTATCGTTAATTTCAAAGCCGAGCGGGCGGATAAGATGCAGTCTGCTGCCTGTAGCGGCGCATGTGCGCGCGATGTTGCCGGTGTTTTGTGGAATTTCCGGCTCACATAATACAATGTTAAAACTCAATTGAATCGTCTCCTTGTAAGCTTAAGCAGATGCGTCAGTATCCGAACACCGCCTTAAATGGTAAAAATCATATTTTTCTGCGTTGTTGAGCTTGAAATACGCGAGTATTCCTTCGCTCTTCCGCCTTGAAAAATTATAATTTTTTCGCATTTAAGGTCAGTGTTGATTTTTGTCAGGCATTTTT
>JAZRUW010000021.1:0-15931 GCA_045652745.1 Clostridia bacterium | reverse complement strand
GCCGTTTCTACCACGAAAACCTTGTAGGTATATGCCGCATTGGCTTCAAACTCACCTGTAAAGGTCGTTTTATCTGTACCTACTTCCTCTGTCTGATACTTTGCGCTCAACAGCACGTCGTCCTGCAATGTTGCAAAAATTACAGATACTTTAGACGCTGCCGATGCACTTACATCGACCTTTGCTGTAAAGCTCCCACTCGCCGGAATTGTCTTGGCGGAGTAGGTGACTGCCGATACGGTATATTCTACTGCTTCATCCGCAATCGGCATTGGCTCTGCTGCGAGGCCCGGAACTGCAATCAGACTCAGCATCATAATTACGCTCAGTGCCACGCTAAGGATTCTTTTCATCATCCTCATGCCCTCCTTAAAATAAAAATTTTTTAATAGTCCTCATATCGCCCGCGCTGTGCGCGGCTGAAACGTGATTTCCATACCCGCGCAGAACATGTACATGGCCTCTCTGCGCTTGGCACAGAAACCGACAATATCAGCACTATAATAGATATTACATATTATATAGGGATTTTTGGAAAAAGTCAATATTTTCAGTACAAAAAATCTGCATTTTTTTGTGTAATTTTCTCTACATTATCTAGGTTTTGCCAGCCAAAAAAACGCAAGATGTTGTGCGGGCGGGAAAAATTGCATTTTTCATACGAAAAAATATGTGACTTGTGTGTAGGGCAGGGGCTTGCTCCTGCCGATAATTCCGCACAAAATAAACGGGCCGTTCGTGAACGGCCCCTACATTTTCAATAATTTTTATTCCACGATTTCAAAAATCAAACGAATATGATTTAAAACATACACCACAATCAAAAACACAAAACTGATACTGAAGCCGAATTTCGCGTCTGGACGGCGCTTTTTTCGTTCGCCGCGCCCCTCTATTAAAATCAGCATCACAAATGCACATACAAATCCAAACGCAGCAACCACGAGTAAAAACAACTGCCCGACCTCCCACATCGGCCACGCGCCGGACGGCATCATTTCGTTTAAATAGCCGCGTGTAAGCGAAAACAAATTGGCGGAAAAATGCACGATAATCGCCGGGTACAGCGAATCGGTTTTGAGCACCACCACCGCCAGTACAATGCCAAGCACCCAGGTAAACACAAAGCTTGCCACCGACATATGTAAAAGTGCAAACATCGAAGCCGCGGCAAAGACGGAAAATGTCGTGCCGTAACGCTCATATTCGCGCAATACCGCGCCCCGACAGAAAAGCTCCTCCAAAATCGCGGGAAACAGCGCCGTAAACACGATACCCGTCAGATATTCGCCCACCGTTTCCGGCACGGCTACACCCGCCAATTCGAATGCGGAAAGCTCTGAAAGCAGACCCACAACCGGCGCATTGGCAAGCGTCGCAAAACAGTTAGCACCGATACCGAACAAAATCCATACCCAAACCGCCGTCGGTGCAATCGTCTTTAATCGGTAAAAGGCCGGAATATTCAAATGGCGTACCCGCCCGTAAAACAGCAAAAGCAGCGCCACCGGCAACGTAGAACACAAAAAAATCCGCACATACGGCGAAAGCATCGGCCAAAGTGCATCTGTCACATACGAAAATATCGACATCAGTATAACCAGCCACGCCGCGCAGATACACACGCGGCGGTGCGGTGTTTTTTTCTTAAATTCAGCAATCAGACTGCGCATATTGCATTGCCTCTTTTATCTGCATAGATTTTTCCTCACCAACAAGCAGCGCCGCAAGTAAAAATCCGAAATCCGAGGCGCAGCCTGCGCCTTTTGCGGTGATAACGTTGCCGTCACACACCACGCCGTCTTCCAAGCATACAGCACCGGCGAGTTCCGGCTCAAAACCCGGGTAACAGGTCGCATGTCTGCCCTGCAAAATGCCCAGATGACCGAAAATGGACGGTGCCGCACAAATCGCCGCAACGTACTTGCCCTGCGCATTGGCCTCCAAAACCGCCTCGGTCACACGCTTGTCCGCTTCCAGATTCGGTGTGCCCGGAATTCCACCCGGCAAAATCAGCATTTCGGCCGCCGCAAGGTCAATTTCCTCCGGCAAAATGTCCGCTTCTACGCGGATGCCGTGCGCGCCGTTTACGGTCTTTCCCGTCACGCCCACCGTTTTTACCTCCACACCCGAGCGGCGCAAAATATCCACCGGCGCAAGCGCCTCTAATTCTTCAAATCCGTCTGCAAGATACACGTAAACCATGTAAAATCCTCCTGTCTTCTGCAGTTTTCGCATACGCAAAAACCCGCAAACTGCGGGTTTTTTGCATAATTATTTTCTGTTGAATTCGTCGATGGAAATCTGACGGGTGTGCTTTGTGTGCGACCATTCCGTCTTATTTTTATCGATAATGCCCTGAATGGTAATCGGAATCCATGTAAGATTATATACCATAAAGGTCAGGTAACCCCAAAACATTCTTAAGGTAAATTCTTTTCTTTCGTATGCGATAACAATCGGCATATACATCATCTGAAGCACAACAAATGTGTTCCATACAATCGGGGTAAACAGATAACTCATCTGGAAAAAGCCGACATTACCGTCCGGATATGCAATCTGCAGCCAGGCAAACAGCGTTACCAGACCGCTGGCGATAACACGCGCCGGCTGAATGAGGTATACTGCGCAGTCAAAGCACATCATTTTCTTTTCCGTAAAGGCCTTTTTTATGAGCTTACCGAAGAAGCGGCTCGCCACGTCGGCATGGCCCTGCATCCAGCGCTTTCTCTGCTTCCAGCTTGCCTTTAAGCCCACCGGCTTTTCATCATAGATAACCGCTTTGTGCGACCAACCTACTTTTTCATCGTTGAGCGCGAGCTTCATGGTAAATTCCATGTCCTCCGTAAGACAGGTTGCGCCCCAGCCGAGCTTCTTTAACAGTTCGGTTGCCATAACAAAGCCCGTACCGGAAAGCTGGCACGAAAGGCCGAGGTTGTGGCGCGCAAGCTGGAATACGCGGCTGACAGACCAGAACGAAAACGAGTAGGCGCAGGTAATCCAGGAGTCAAACGGATTTTTAGAATCCACATAACCCTGTACCACGCGGTAACCCTTGTTAATCTGCTTGTTCATTTCAAAGAGAAAATCTTTGTCCACTAAGTTGTCGGCATCGAAAATACCGATATAGTCGTACTTTTTCTCCATATTAAAAATCTTTTCAAACATCCACTCGAGCGCAAAGCCCTTGCCGCGCTGTGTGGTGTCAAAACGCTCATGCACGAGCGCACCGTGGTCGCGCGCAATCTGCGCCGTTGCGTCCGTGCAGTTGTCCGCAATTACAAAAATATCATACGCTTCGCGCGGATAGTTGAGCGCGGCAAGGCTGTCTACCATATTGGCAATGACCATTTCCTCGTCGTGCGCCGCTACCAAAAGCGCAAATGTATTGGTTTTCTCTTCCGTGACTTCCTTTTCCTTTTTCGGAATAAATCCGAAAATACCGATGACAAAGTAGTACATTGTGATGGCAAGCGCTGCAATCTGCAACACCATCGTGAATACGTTGAGTGCATCCAAAACTACATCCGGCATTCTTCAATCGCTCCTTTTCATATTCCGCCGCTCTGCGGCCGTCTTCCCATTTCCCTATAAGTCCACAATGGAGTATACAACAATTTTTTTCAAAAAGCAATATGTAAAATTTACAATTCGTTTACATTTTCAAGTTGCGCTTTCGTCATTTTTGACCACAAACGCCGTTGTCTTCCGCATTCTATATATACGCGCGCGCAAAAATTCTTTAACAATTTGTCGACCGCTTTTGGTGCTTTTTTGCAGTTTTTTTCGGTCAGGACTTGACTTTGAGGCAGTTTTTCTATAAAATGTATTTAATAATTTTGTAACAATTGAAGCTCAATTACCGGAAAGGGGTGACCCGATGGGCGAGAAAAAGCCGCATTTATTCGATGCTTTTACCAAAAAACCGCACAGCGGGAAACATAGACCTGCGCCGCAGGAATCCGCGCAGTTTACGACCGTGGAAATCGGTGTAACGGATTTAAAGGACATTTTGCGTCAAAAGCGCGAAGGCGGTACAACATCAAAACCGCCGCAGGAAAGCTTCGTTTCACAGGTGCAGACCTTTGAAGCAACCGAGGATGCACCGCGCTATACACCGGTGCCGCAAAAAAGCGCGGCAAAGACCATATCCAAAGAAGATATTATGCGTGAAATCCGCGAAAAGGCGCACCAGAGCGTTTACGGCGCCTATGCCGAGGCGCAGCCGACCGTTACCGTACAGACGGAAACGGTCGTGGAACCTGCGCCGCCGGCGAAATTTCACGAAACCTTAGATAAAATTACCGCGCAGGACACGCCGCTCAAGGAAACGGTGTTCGTACCCGAAGCGGAAGAAGCTGGTACTCTTTCCGTCGCTTTAGCGGAAAACACCGTGCAGTCGGAAACGGTAGAGGAAGAAAGCATCGCACCCGAAGAAACTGCAGCGCCGGACGTGCAAACACCGCCGACACCTGCAAGGGATGCAAGCGTACGCAAAACAAATTTTGCCGAGGCAACCCGCAGTTTTATCAACTATGCGAAAAGCGAGAGCAACCGAAAGGCCGGTGCCGTATTCGCCTCCGTGCTCGGTGCGCTCATTTTGGTAGCAACCTTTACCGCCAATTTCTCCTTTGCCTATGCCGCACGCGTCAACGGGCAGTATGTCGGTTTAGTCAAGGATAAGGCGCAATGTGAGGCCGTAGTTACGGAAATCAACAATGTGCTGGAACTCAATTTCGGCGCGGACGAAAAAATTGACCACAAAATTTCCGTATCACCGCGTATTATCGTAAAAGATAAGTATACGCCGGAAGCCGAGTTGCGCAGTGCGATTTACGCGCTCAGCGACAAAATGCTGGAAATGCACGTGATTTACGCGGGCGAAACGCCGGTTTGCGCCGTCGGTTCTGCCGAGGCGGCAAACAACGTGCTGACAGAATTCGAACTTTTCTACACCGGCGGCGATGCCGATGTGCAGTTTTCAACCAGCGTACCGCTGACCGTGCGCAACGAGCGCGCACCGGTCACGCTTTTGTGTGATGTGGGCGAGGCGCTCAACATCTTAAACGGCACACAGAAAAAAGAAGGCGAATACACCGTGCGCTCGGGCGATACGCTCTGGGCAATCGCTCGCAATTTCTCTACATCGGTGGAAGACTTAATCAGTTTAAATCCGAGCGCCGCCGAAAGCATTGATATCGGCGAAACCCTGCGCGTCATGGCCTACGACCCGGCCGTAACCGTTACAACACTGCGACGCGTAGAATACGATGAAGATATTGACTACACCACCGAGGTGATTGAAACCGAAGACCTGTATCGCGGCAAAACCGTGATTGCGCAAAAGGGTGAAGACGGCGAACGCCACGTAACAGCGGACATTGTAAAGGTCAACGGCCTTGAAGTGCGCCGCGATATCGTGGAAGAAAGCATCACCAAAGAGCCCGTCACCCAGATTAAAAAAGTCGGCACCAAAGAGCCGCCGAAGGGCTACGGTACGGGCAGCTTCATCCGTCCGTGCTCGGGTACGATTTCCTCATACTTCGGCACGCGCCGCAGCGGCTACCACAAGGGCATTGATATTGCCAACTCCTACGGCACGCCGATTCGCGCCGCCGACAACGGTCGTGTGACCTATGCCGGTTGGGATAATACAGGCTTCGGCCGACTGGTAAAACTCGACCACCAAAACGGCTATATTTCCTACTACGGTCACAACAGCCGCATCATTGTAAAGGTCGGTCAGGCGGTCAACAAAGGCGAAGTTATCGCTTACATGGGCTCAACGGGTAACTCCACGGGCAACCATTGCCACTTCGAGCTTTACTACAACGGCAAGTTATTAAATCCGTACAGTTATATTTTCTAAAATAAAAACCTCGCAGCCTGCAGCCGCGAGGTTTTTTGATTAAATTTTTAAAATCGCTTTTGTAATTCCCGCTAAGAATTTCGGCATTTTCCAGACAATGATTTTCATAAAAATCCCCCTTTATTTTTTGCACGCAATCAGCAGGCACAAAAGAATGATTAAAATGGCTTCCACACCCGCAATCAGCGCCGGCGCATACAGCAGCGCTATCGTAATACCGATGCTGATGGCAATGAGCGCCCATACGGCATAGCGAATAAAACAACCCATCCGCGCCACCTCCACAGTTTCAGTATATGCGCGCGCCGTCATTGTGTGAAAGATTGACAAATGCATAGTGTTTGTGCTAATATAAATAATGGTGATTATATATGAAAAAGACATGGAAAATCCTTTTAATTGTTTTTATCGTTTTACTGGTTTTGCTTGCGGCGCTCGCCTGGTGGCAACACGATAATATCGCGGCGCTCCGCATGGCGATGACGCATGACACACAGCAGATTGCCGAAAAAATGCAGGAGCAGGACATCGCACTGAAAAAAGAAATCGAACAGCATTTTCCGGACGGTATCCGTGATTTTACCGAAGAAGAAAAGGCACAAATTGAAAGCGGCGAAGTGACCGAAAAGCAGGTTTTAGCCAAAATCATCAGTGAAGCGGCACCGTCGGCAGAGCCGACGCCCGAAAAAAAGATACCGACCACGGCGGAAAAACAGCAGGAAATCATTTCCCGTTATACCTCACAGCTGTATGCTATGGAGGCAGAGTACATCGGAAAAATCGAAGGCCTGATTGCTTCGGCCGGCGCCGAATACAAGCAAAAACGTATCCCCGGCAAAAACAACCGCTCTTTGCAGTTGAGCATTGCCGCAGCCTATACCGGCAAACTCACCGCACTGGAAGGCGAGTGTGACGGGCGCGTGGAAGCGCTTTTGTCCAAGATGGATGCCGAGCTGAGTGCCATCGGGGCTGACAAAGCTATTTTAACCACAATACGCAATGCGTACAAGGGCGAAAAAACCGCCAAGCGTGCGTACTATATGAGCAAATACGGAGTGAATTAAATGCGTTTTACAGACAGAATTGAGGAATTGAAATGGTATTTACTTGCGTGTATTATCTGTTTTTGCGGTGTGCCGCTCTTCGCGGTCATTTTGCCGCAATACGCGGGCGTCGTGCAGATGATTTCGCAATTTTTAAATGTCGCCGTCGTGGATGTGACCTCGTTTTTATGCGGTTATAACCGCTTTCGCTGGTACTATCCGCTCTGCGTGATGCTTTTGTTTGCCGCACCGGCATTGCTTGGCAATCTGTATACGATAGAGTCCATCTATTCTAACGGCATGTATTATTTGATTTTATCGTTTCTGGCAGGCGGCCTCGGCGTAATTATATCGAAAATCAGACACTAAAAGCCGACAAGGAGGCTAAATATATGAAAACAGATATTGAAATTGCACAGAGCGTGCAAATGCGCCACATCAAAGAAATCGCCGAAACGGCGGGCGTGGCGGACAAGTATCTTGAACAGTACGGCAACTACAAGGCAAAAGTGGATTTGTCGCTGTTAAAGGAAAGCGACAAAAAAGAAGGCAAGCTCGTTTTGGTAACGGCGATTTCACCGACACCGGCAGGCGAGGGCAAGACCACAACCACCATCGGTCTGGCAGACGGCCTTAGAAAAATCGGCAAAAATGTCGTTGTAGCGCTTCGTGAACCGTCCCTCGGTCCGGTATTCGGCGTAAAGGGCGGCGCGGCCGGCGGCGGCTTTGCACAGGTTGTACCGATGGAAGATATCAATTTGCACTTTACCGGTGACTTTCACGCCATCGGTGCGGCAAACAATCTGCTGGCGGCAATGCTCGATAACCACATTTACCAGGGCAACGCCTTAAACATCGACCCGAGACGTATCACATGGAAGCGCTGTGTGGATATGAATGACCGTCAGCTCCGTTTTGTAACCGACGGTCTGGGCGGCAGAGTGAACGGCGTACCGCGTGAGGACGGCTATGACATCACCGTAGCTTCGGAAATTATGGCGGTGCTGTGTCTGTCTTCGTCCATCACCGATTTAAAAGAAAGACTTTCCCGCATCATCGTGGGTTATACCTATGACGAACAGCCCGTAACGGCAGGGCAATTAAATGCCGCAGGTGCGATGTGCGCCCTGTTAAAGGATGCCATCAAACCGAACCTCGTGCAAACACTTGAGGGTACACCGGCATTCGTGCACGGCGGCCCGTTTGCCAATATTGCACACGGCTGTAACTCCGTAATTGCCACCAAAATGGCGATGAAGCTCGGCGATTATGCCATCACGGAGGCAGGCTTCGGTGCGGATTTAGGCGCACAGAAGTTTTTGGACATCAAATGCCGCTTTGCAGGCTTAAAGCCGTCGGCGGTCGTTGTGGTTGCTACCATTCGTGCTTTAAAGATGCACGGCGGCGTGGCAAAAACCGACTTAAACGGCGAAAACCTCGCAGCCTTGGAGGCAGGTCTGCCGAATCTGCTCAGACATGTTTCCAACATCAAGGATGTATACAATCTGCCGGCAGTCGTTGCCGTAAACCGTTTCCCGACCGATACGGAAGCGGAAATCGAACTCGTGATTGAAAAGTGCAAGGCACTCGGCGTAAATGTAGTTCTTTCCGAGGTATGGGCAAAGGGCGGCGAAGGCGGCGTAGCGCTTGCCGAAGAAATCGTTCGCCTTTGCGAGCAGGAAAGCAATTTTACCTTGTCTTATCCGGACGAGCTGTCCATCGAAGAAAAGATAGACACCATCGTGCGCCGCATCTACGGCGGCAAGGGCGTTTCCTTTGCGCCGGCTGCAAAGAAGGAGATTGCAAAGCTGACCGAGCTCGGCTTTGATAAAATGCCGATTTGTATGGCAAAAACGCAGTACAGCTTCTCCGATGATATGACCAAGCTCGGCGCACCGGAAAACTTTACCGTCACCGTAAGAAACGTAAAGGTATCCGCCGGCGCAGGCTTTATCGTCGCGCTGACCGGCGATATTATGACGATGCCGGGTCTGCCAAAATTACCGGCCGCAGAAAGAATTGACGTAGATGAAAACGGCGTAATTAGCGGTCTGTTTTAAATCATCGGCGACAAAACGCATATTACACCAATACGAATGGGCGAGCCTGTGTGCTCGCCCGTTTTTTATGCGCATAAACACACCCAACCCTGTAGGGCAGGGGCTTGCTCCTGCCGTGCGTTTATGCGATACGCGCGGGCGATTCGTGAATCGCCCCTACGCACAAATTTAAACCAACACCGTAGGGGCGGATGCCCACTGTGATCCGTCCGTAGGTTTGCGAAAAATGTCCACTGGACAAAGAAAACAAAAAGAGGTATACTGAAAGCACAAAGACACAATTCAACTTGTTGGCCATACAAAGAATTACAAGGTATAGAGCAGGAACGCAAGCAATTGGCGTATAATGTAGCGAAACAGCCGGAGAACAAACAGTTTTCATCCGGCAACACAACTTGATGCATCCGGAAATATTATAACAAATCCGGAAACTGCCGATAGAAAGTATAAAGGTGTAAATTATAATGTATTCTGCGGATATTTCATTATCGGTCCTAAATAAAAACGGAAGGTGATTTACAATAAAGCGCATTGTTTGCTACTGTTTAATTTTATGCATGACTATCCTGGGTTTACCGGCGTGTGCGCCGCAGGAGCCGACAGCGGATGTGCATGCAATACAGATTGGCGACACGGAAAAACAAGTGATTGAAAAGGCAGGAAAGCCGGATGTGAAACAAGGACTTGGCTATGATGTTTTTTGTTATATAACCAACGAATATGAAACAGAGGCGAGGCTATTTTGGATTCGGGATAAGAAAGTTGTAATGACAGCGACAGGAACTTTGATGGCAGATACGGGCATTGAGAGCTTCGTTGATTGGGAAATAGACGATTCCTATATTTTTGAATCCATAAAACAGCCCAAGGAAATTTCGGTATGGGAACCCGGCTTGGATAAATATGACATTATGGGGTATTTCGGTCCGGAGTTTTCGTTTCAGCGCAAAGGAGAAATGTACTCTATTATGACATATGCACTTGGGGACGAGGAAAGTATAATCATTCGTTTTTATGCAGGTTTAATACAAGATGCAATTCATATCCAAAAAGACGGCACCGAAACGGTGCTGTGGGACCTTGACGACTATACGCATTAAAGCAAAGGAGCAATAAAAGGGCGAGTCCGCAGACTCGCCCATATTTTATCAATCTACATTGATTACCTTAACGCCCGCATCGGCTAGTTTATGTTCAAAACTTTCGCCGAAACTGCCTTCGGTAATGACATAATCAATTTCATTAAAACGCGCCAAGCGCTCAAAGCCGACTCTGCCGTGCTTGGATTTATCGCAGACAAAATATTTTTTGCCGGCATTTTTGAGCATACACTGCTTTACGCCGTATTCCTGCTCGTTGCTCTCTAAAATGCCTGCCACATCGGAAATACCACGGCTGGAGAAAAACATTTTATTGGCAAAATACTTTTCGGTGATATCATTTTGTGCACCGATGCCCACCAAAGACTGATTGTTGCTCACGATGCCGCCGACACTGATGACCTTTAAATCCGGCAAACCGGCAAGCTCGTTAATGACACGAAGCGAATTGGTCACCACGGTGACATTTTTCATGTTTTTAAGTTCCTTGGAAATATAAAACGTCGTGGTGGATGCATCCAAAAAAATGGTATCACCCGGCATAATATGCTTTACGGCTTCTTTGGCAAGTCTTTCTTTTGCATCGCTGTTTAAATGCTTGCGGGTTTCGAGCGAAAACTCGTAGTTTGTGCCGGCAATCGGCACCGCGCCGCCGTGCGTACGCAAAAGCGCTTCCTGCTTTTCAAGTTTTTCCAAATCACGGCGCACCGTTTCTTCGGTAACGCCAAGCTCCACTGCAAGTTGGCTGACAAGCACAGAGCCGTTATCTTTTAACTTTTCAATTATACGATTCTGTCTTTCCAGAGCGAACATACAGCGGTTTTCCTTTCATTATTTTTTGTGCACAATGCGCACCAAATTGCCGTTTTTGAGTGCGGCAGAGTTTGCATCGTCGGTATCAATGTGCATTTCTACGTTAAAGTCATCACGCACACGCACCTGCACGTCGTAAAACTTGGTCGGTTTTTCACTTTCCACGCAAACATCTACGTAGTCGCCGTCGGCAATACCGTGGCGCTCAGCGTAAGCCGGTGTCAAGTGAATATGGCGGTTGGCGATAATTACGCCCTCTTTTAAGTAAATACTGCCCTTCGGGCCAACCAGAACAAGGCCTGCCGAGCCTTTGATGTCACCCGACGGACGCACCGGCGGAGAAACCTTGAGCACGAACGTGTCCGTACGGGAAATCTCGACCTGTGTATTTTTTCTCACCGGGCCGAGCACACGCACATTTTCAATCGCGCGAAGCGACGGTCCTACTAATGTAACTACCTCTTCACTGGCAAATTCTCTGCCCATCAGGGTCTTTTTCTTGGTTAATGTATACCCTTTGCCGAACAGCGTTTCCAAATCCGCCTGCGACAAGTGCACATGGCGCTGGGAAACACCGATTTTGATTTCTTCATTTTGGTCTTGTTTATATTCCGCTAAAATCTTGCTGACAGCGGCTTCTATTTTTTTAACATCAATTTCTGCCATGCTTTATGCCTCCAAATCGAAGAATTTGAGCAACTCGTTGTGCGGTCTTGCAATGCAAGCCGTACCGTAAATGTTGCCAAGTGCGCCTGCCTGCTTTTTACCGCTTTCCAGTGCCGCTGTTACTGCAGATACGCTGCCTGTAACCACCAAGGTAACCAGACGGCCGCCGAGACGCTTTTCGGTGTGAATTAAGCGCACGTCACTGGTTTTAAGCATCGCATCAAGACCTTCAATGGATGCAACCAAACCCTGCACCTCCAAAATACCGAGGCTGCCGCTGTGGTCAATTTCCGGAATTTCTGCACCAATAAAATTCTTTGGCAATTTTTTATTGAATTTATCTTTGTTGATGTCCATGAGGTAGCCCATCTTTTCGGTGTGCTCTGCCGGACGGGGGATAATGTGCGAAACAATGTACTTACCCTCTGCCTTTGCATACTCCACGCCGGCATCCACTGCCGAACGCACAGCCGCAACGCTGCCCTCCATCTTCACCACCATAACGAGCGGTGCCGGCGCATCTGCACTCTTCGGACGGTTACGGTCAAATGCGATGATTTTTACATCAGCTGTTTTTGCCGCCAAATCCGCTACGCAAAGTGCGGTTGTAAAGCTGTATACCTCAATTAATCCCAATGCATTCATATTACGTTACTCCTTAGATAATGTGGAAGCTGTCTACCAGCACGCATCTTCTCTGTCTTGTAAACGAGTGCGCCGCCGTCAGACCTTCGCCGGTCGGGCCTGCAATTGTAAAGGTTGTATAGCCCTCACCACCTGCGCCGATGCCGGCATAAGACGGTGCATTCTTTACGAAGATGGTCGTTTCCACAGCCTTTGCAAAATTGGAAAGGTTGTCGATGTTCTTGGAATGGATGTGTGCGCTGTGGCGGTTGCCGTGCTCAGCCTGTACGGCATAGGCAATGGCCTCTTCAATGTTGCTTACGCGCACAATCGCCAAAATCGGCATCATCATTTCCACCTGTACAAACGGATGGCTTGCATCGGTTTCGCAGATAATCAGTCTTGCATCGGACTCAATGCCGAGTTCTTTTAAGAACTTGCCTGCATCCTTGCCGACCCACTTTTTGTTAATATCGTACTTGCCGTCCTTTTCCACGAGCGCAATCTTTTTGAGCGCTTCGGTCTGTGCCGCATTGAGGCGGTACGCGCCGTTTTCCGTCATATGGCTCATCAGGCGGTCTGCAATATTGTCAAATGCAAAGCATTCTTTTTCCGCAATACACGGCAGGTTGTTGTCAAAGCTTGCGCCTGCCACAATATCCTTTGCCGCCTTTTCGATGTCTGCGGTATCGTCTACGATAACCGGCGGGTTACCCGCACCTGCGCCGATGGCCTTTTTGCCGGAGGAGAGGAGCATTTTTACAACGCCCGGGCCGCCGGTCGCAACCAACATGCGCACAATCGGAGATTTTACCATCTCATCGGAGGTTTCGCGTGTCGGCTTTGCAACCGATACAGCCACATTCTCCGGACCGCCTGCCTCTAAAACCGCACGGTTAATTAAATCTACGGCATAGTTTGCGGTACGGCAAGCATTCGGGTGCGGATTAAACACAACCGCATTGCCGCCGGCAATCATGCCCATTGAGTTACAGATAACCGTTTCACTCGGGTTCGTGGACGGTGTAATCGAGCCGATTACGCCAAACGGCGCCATCTCGATTAAAGTCATACCGGCATCGCCTGTACGCACGCTCGGAGAAAGGTCCTCCGTGCCCGGTGTTTTGTCAGCAACAAGCATGTGCTTGATAATCTTGTCGCTTATGCGGCCCATGCCCGTTTCCTCTACACCTAAAATTGCCATGTTTTCGGCTTCCGCACGGGTATATTCGCGGATTTTTGCAATCATTTTCTCACGCTGTTCCACGCTGTAACCGCGCAGCTGCTTGTAAGCAACCTCTACGGCGGCAAGTGCCTCGCTCATGGTGTCAAACACACCCTTCAAGCGCTTGGTCGGCGCCGGAGCAGCCGTTTCATTTTGCATGGATTTAATTACGTTGGCTACGATTTCGCTGATGTATTTTTCATTTTGCATAATATTTCACCTCATAACAGAGTGTTAATTTTCGTTTTTTATAAAATGCTCTTCCAAAGTTCCGCATCCGGATTTGCAATCACTTGACTGTCAAGGAAGAAGCCCTCATCTGCAATTTGTGCTTTTGCCTTCTCGATTGCGGCCTCTACGGCGGCTACGGAGCCGGTGAGCATCATGTAGGATTTACCGCACATGCCCTTGGCAATTCTCAGCTCCAACAGCTTGACAATCGCCGTTTTTGCGGCAAGGTCTGCGGCAACGATGATGGACGCCGCCGAGTAGGTTTCCAGTACACCGAGTGCGGCAACGGGGCCGGGGTCGGTTGCACCGTGAATGGCGGGGAAGATGTCCTCGTGCGGATTGCCGAGCACGAAGCTGTCAATCAGTTTACCTGCGGCGAATGCCTTTGCGGCATCTACTGCGGCGCGCACGGCGCTCAGCTCGCCTTCGATGAGCACAATGTATTTGCCCGGGCAGACGGTCTGTGCCTCGATGATGTCCACACCTGCGGTTTTGACCATACGGTCTGCACCGGCTACACCTGCGGACACTGTATTAAATTCTGCCATACCGATTGCTTTACTCATTTCTTAGTTCCTTTCAATACGATGGCGGTTTCGGTGACTTTTACGATTTCACCGTCAACGGGTGCGTGCACCGGAAGCGAAAGCGCATTCTCGGCCGCTTCGGCAATGACCTGACCGGCCTTTACCGCATCGCCTTTTTTTACAACTGCGTTCGCCGGTTTGCCGATATGCTGGGAAAGCATAATCGTCAATTGCGACGGACGAACTTCTTTTTCCTGTATCGGTGCATCTACGTCATACTTTTCAAGATTTAATCTTGCAATCAGTCGGCGCATCGGCACCTTTCTATATTCTCGCTCCGCTTTGGCAGAGCCGTTATTTTCAACTACAACAGGCCGTACACCCTGCTTTAAGAAGCTTTGCTTTGCTTCGCCCAGAAGGGAGCGGGGATTTAAGCCCTGAATACACGAATACATTTCGCACAGTCCGCATTGCGAGCAATACAGTGCGCCGAGTACCGCCGTGGTGTCTTTTGCATCCGCATAGCTTGCCGCGCGCATAAAATCGCTCGGTGCAATCGGATGTCCCAAAAGGTTTCTCGGACAAAGATCCGTACAGCCTCTGCACTGACAGCAGCTGCTCATCGTGCGCGCCAGACTGACCTTCTTGTTTTGCATTCGTTTCTGAATGATATAGTGGTTTTTCGGCATAATCAAAATGCCGTTTGTGGTTTTGGTTACCGCATCGGTGGCCGATGCAATACGTCCGGTCATCGGACCGCCGGCAAAGTATACACAATCTTCTTGTGTCATTCCGCCGCAAAGTTCCACCAATGTTTTATAGCTTGTGCCGAGCGGCACACGGTAGGTCGCAGGGGTTTTTACGCATCCTGCCACGGTAACATATTTGTGGGTAACCGGTTTGTTTTCCGTTAATGCTTCGTGCATATTGAGCACGGTTTCTACATTGTAGACCACACAGCCGACCGCCGCCGGGATACCGCCTGCCGGTACAATTCTGCCGGTTGCCTCGTAAACGGTGATCACCTCATCGCCTGCAGGATACACCTCTTCGAGAAGGCAAATACTGCCGTTTGGATATTCCGAAAGTGCGTGTTTAGCCGCCTCAACGGTTTGTGCATACGCGCCTTTGACAGCGACGATAAACCGCTCGGCGCTAAGTGCCTTTCGCACCAGCTCGAGTGTTGCACAAATGTCTTCAGCATGACTTTCCAAAAGTTGACGGTGCAATTTAAACAGCGGTTCACACTCTGCACAGTTTAAAATTACTGTGTCGATGTTTGCGCCCAGTTTTGCATATGCCGGAAAGCCTGCGCCGCCGCAGCCTGCAATACCGTTATTTTGTAAAATTGTCTTCATCTGTGTGATTTCCATTTCTTATCAGAGCTCCGAGCAGTCGTCTACAATACCTACAATCGCCGCATCAATCGGGGCACTTGCCGCACCGCAACCTACGCGTGCCGCACTGCCGAGGGCGACCAATACAACCTCACCGATACCTGCGCCGATATTATCTGTGGCAACTAAGTTGCCTGCCATTTTCATGCTTTTGAGCGGCTCTACAATCATAAACTTGTTGCCGACCAGATTTTCATTTTTGCGCGTGGATACCACGCTGCCGATTACTTTACCGATAATCATAATGTTTCTCCTTTAAATCCTTCGAGCATTTATTATCCCAAGCAGGCCATGGCCGCGTCCGCCGCCGCCTTGGCGGCGGGCGGTAGCCACCTGTACCGGCTTTTAACTCTTCTTATTTCTTTCTCGGGAG
>JAZRUW010000020.1:0-7468 GCA_045652745.1 Clostridia bacterium | reverse complement strand
TCTTCCTAAGCCCGCTTGGCCTCCGACTTCCTTTGTTAAGCAAGGCGGTGAAGACGGATATTTCAGCGATGATTTTCTCACTGATGTGATAAGCGAAATAAAAAGGCTTTATCCCGACTGTGCAGTTACCCTATCTTTGGGCGAAAGAAGCCGCGAATCTTACCAAAGGCTTTTTGCTGCAGGTGCAGACCGCTATCTTCTGCGCCACGAAACGGCGGACGGCGCGCACTATGCCAAGCTGCATCCGCAGTCGATGACATTAGAGGCACGCAAAAAATGTTTGGAGGATTTAAAATACCTAGGCTATCAGGTCGGCGCGGGGTTTATGGTCGGCTCACCGTATCAGACGGTAGAGCATATTTTGACCGACTTGCGCTTTTTGAAGCGGTTTGAACCGGATATGGTCGGCATCGGGCCGTTTATTCCGCACTGCGACACGCCGTTTGCGCAGTTTAAGGCCGGCGATTTGACGATGACACTCAAGCTTTTAGCCCTCATCCGTTTGATGCTTCCCAAGGTGCTTTTGCCGGCAACGACGGCACTGGGCAGTATTCATCCGCAGGGCAGGGAGATGGGCATCTTAGCCGGTGCCAATGTCGTGATGCCGAATTTATCGCCACTGCAGACGCGCGGCAGTTATGCGCTGTATAACAACAAGCTTTCGAGCGGCGCGGAATCCGCTCAGATGCTTAGTGAACTGAAAGACAGAATGAACAATATCGGATACGAGATTGTAACGGACCGCGGTGATGCACCGCCTCGTAGCGATTATTCGCAAAAGTAAACAAAAAAGTTCCCGTGTATATATGTGGCACGGGAACTTTTTTGTAAAAATCTACCGAAACTGAAAAATCCTGTTGTAGTTTGCAAAAGTATGTGATATAATTACGATGCGGATTTTCGGAAATCCGACAAATTCACACATGCGAAAGGAAACAACAAAGACGATGGAAGTTTTGTACGAAAACATTTTGGCCATTCAGTGGCAACAAGTTGTGATGTGGGTCATTGGCGGTATTTTGATTTATCTCGCCATTGCAAAAGACATGGAGCCGACCCTGCTGTTACCGATGGGTTTTGGTGCGATTTTGGTAAACTTACCGTTCTCGGGCGCAATCGAAACCATCGAGGTGCTGTTTAATGCCGGTATTGCAAATGAGCTGTTTCCGCTCCTTTTGTTCATCGGTATCGGTGCAATGATTGACTTCGGTCCGCTTCTGTCCAATCCGAAGCTGATGATTTTCGGTGCGGCGGCGCAGTTCGGTATTTTCTTTACACTTTCGCTGGCAAGATTGGTCGGCTTTGAATTAAACGATGCGGCTTCGATTGCAATTATCGGTGCGGCAGACGGCCCGACCTCTATTTTCGTGGCCAACGTATTAAATTCGAAATACTTAGGTGCAATTATGGTTGCGGCTTATTCTTATATGGCATTGGTGCCGATTATCCAGCCACCGGTCATTAAGCTCATTACTACAAAGAAGGAACGTCAGATTAAGATGGAGTATAAACCGATGGAGGTTTCCAAGCTGACGAGAATTTTGTTCCCGATTGTAATTACCATCATCACCGGTCTTGTAGCACCGATGTCTGTGGCGCTCATCGGCTTTTTGATGTTCGGTAACTTAATCCGTGAGTGCGGCGTTTTAGATAACCTTTCCGAAACTGCCCAGAAGGTGCTTGCAAATGTAATTACGCTGTTTTTGGGTATCACGATTGCCTTTAAGATGCAGGCAGATGCCTTCTTGACACCGAGCACACTGCTTATCATGGGCCTCGGTCTGGTGGCATTTATCTTCGATACCTTCGGCGGCGTTATGATTGCAAAGCTGTTTAATCTGTTCTTAAAGCCGGGTAAGAAATTAAATCCGATGATTGGTGCGGCAGGTATTTCCGCATTCCCGATGTCGGCGCGTGTGGTACATAAGATGGGTCTTAAAGAGGATAACTCTAACTTCCTTTTGATGCATACCATCGGCGTAAACGTATCCGGTCAGATTGCTTCGGTCATCGCCGGCGGTTTGATTCTGAGTTTCTTAGGTTAAGGCGGATAGGGAGGTATAAACATGAACATGAATGTAAACGGTTTTATTGATTCCCTGCAGTACATGGGCAAGGGTATGGCTGGTATATTGATTGTGACTGCGGTCATCATTTTGTGTGTATACATTTTGAATGCGACCACAAAGGAAAAGAAGAACTGATTTAGGGGTATATTTTATCTTTTCGGAGAATATGAAGAATGGGGAAGATAGAACATGACAGATTTGATTTTTAATTTGATTATGCTGTGCGGCGGACTGGCATTTTTCCTGTACGGCATGAATGTAATGTCTAACGGCCTTGAAAAGGTGGCGGGCGGCAAGTTTGAGTTGACGCTCAAAAAAGCGACCGACCATCCGCTCAAGGGTATGGTTCTGGGGGCGGTGATTACCATTGCCATCCAGTCGTCGTCTGCGATGACGGTTATGCTGGTCGGTCTGGTAAACTCCGGAATTATGCAGCTCGGACAAACTATCGGTGTTATTATGGGTTCGAACATCGGAACAACCTTGACGCCGTGGATTTTGAGCCTTTCGGGCATTGAGTCATCAAACTTTTTCCTTCGTATGCTCAAGCCGGAGAATTTTGCACCGCTTTTTGCGTTTATCGGCATCGTAATGACGATGGTTTCCAAAAGCGACAAGAAAAAAGATATCGGTAAGATTTTAATCGGTTTTGCCGTTTTGATGTTCGGTATGGAGCTGATGGGCGATTCCGTGGGCAGTCTGCAGGAAAATGAGGGTTTTAAGAATTTGCTGGTTGCGTTCTCGAACCCGCTTTTAGGCGTGCTCATCGGTGCCTTATTTACGGGTATCATTCAGTCGTCGGCGGCATCTGTGGGTATACTGCAGACATTCTCGCTCGGCGGCCAGATTACGTATGGCATGGCGATTCCGATTATCATGGGTCAGAATATCGGTACCTGTGTGACGGCACTGATTTCCAGTATTGGTGTTAACAATAATGCGCGCCGTGTTTCCGTGGTGCACATCAGCTTTAACTTAATCGGTACGGTGGTTTGTCTGGCGGTTTACTTGGCGGCAGATGCGATATTTAACCTGTCGTTTACCGATATGGCCATCAATCCGGTTGGTATTGCGTTGGTGCATACCATCTTTAATATCGTAACGACCTTTATGCTGTTTCCGTTTATCCGTCAGCTTGAAAAAATGGCGCACTTTTTCATTCCGGGGACGCAGGAAGAGGAAAGCACAGAGCTGCTCGACGAGCGTTTGCTCAAAACGCCGTCCGTGGCGATTGCGGAGTGCCGCAATCTGACCTATGCAATGGCGGCCATTGCGGAAGATGCGCTTACGGCGGCGGCCGATTTAATCGGTTCCTATGATGAAGCCAAGGCGGAACAGGTTGTCGCGCAAGAGGATAAACTGGACACTTACGAAGATAAACTCGGTACATATTTAATCAAACTTTCGGGTTGTGATTTGTCGGATGCAAACAGCAAAGAGGTATCCATCATGCAGCACTGTATCGGCAACATCGAGCGTATCGGTGACCACGCGGTCAACCTTGTGTACCTGGCGCGTGAAATGCAGAGCAAAGGCATTGAGTTTTCCGAGGAAGGCAACGCGGCAAAGAAGACGATTGTTGCGGCCATCAAGGAAATTTTACAAAATGCAATGCAATCTTTGCGCAGCGAGGATGTGGCGTTGGCAAAACTCGTAGAGCCGTTAGAGCAGGTCATCGACAAGATTATCGACGAGGCGAGAGCGGGGCATTTGGAAAGACTTGAAAGCGGCAAGTGCACCATCAAAGACGGTTTTGTATACAACGACTTGCTCTCCGACTTCGAGCGTGTATCCGACCATTGCTCCAATATCGCGGTTTGCGTGATTCGCGCAGAAAACTTCGACTTTGAAACGCATGAATATTTGAGCGATATGAAAAAGGCGGGCCACGGCGAATACGAAAAGGCATACAATATGTATCTGGAAAAATATAAACTGGCATAAGCTTAAAAACCGATGGCTCTCCATCGGTTTTTGCTTTTGTGTGACTTGACAAAAGGCGAAAACAGGAGTACAATATTGGGTAGGATTTTAGAAAGGGATGTATACAATGGAAATTAAAATTACGAAAACAACTACACCGAAAGAGAAGCCGCAGGGCCCGCTCGGGTTTGGTCAATATTTTACGGACCACATGTTTGTGATGGACTACACACCGGACAAGGGTTGGCACGATGCAAGAATCGTTCCGTTTGCGGATTTGGTGCTGCATCCGGCATCGACCGTATTCCACTACGGTGCAGAAATTTTTGAGGGCCTGAAGGCATACAGAACGGCTGAGGGCAACATTCAGATGTTCAGACCGATTGAGAATATGAACAGACTCAACCAGTCTGCTGAGCGTCTTTGCCTGCCGGAAATTGATGCCGAGTTCGGCGTAGAAGCACTCAAGACTTTTGTAGAGATTGAAAAGGATTGGGTACCGACCGAGGAAGGTACATCCTTGTATTTAAGACCGTTTTTGTTCGGCGCTGACCCGTTCTTAGGCGTACATGCCGTGGAAAAGGCACAGTTTTTGATTATTGCATCTCCGGTAGGCGCATACTATGCAACCGGTCTTGCTCCGGTAAAGATTATGATTGAGTCCGAGGACGTTCGCGCGGTGCGCGGCGGTACGGGTTATGCAAAGTGCGGCGGTAACTATGCTGCAAGCAACCGTGCCGGTGCAAAGGCGGAGAAGAAGGGCTTTTCACAGGTGCTCTGGCTCGACGGTATTGAGCGTAAGTATGTAGAAGAAGTTGGCGCAATGAACGTCATGTTCTTAATCGGCGACGAAATCGTCACTCCGGCGCTCACAGGCTCTATCCTGCCGGGTATCACCAGAAAGTCCATTATCGAAATCTTAAAGGATAAGGGCTACAAGGTTTCCGAAAGACTACTCAGCGTAGACGAAATTAAAGAAGCACTCGCAAGCGGTACGATGAAGGAAGCTTGGGGTTGCGGTACGGCGGCTGTTGTATCTCCGATCGGTCAGCTCACATATGAAGATACAGACTACATCATCAACAATGGTGAAATCGGCGCACTCACACAGGAGCTCTACGATACACTTACCGGCATTCAGTGGGGTAAGGTGGAAGATAAGTTCGGCTGGGTTTGTCCGGTAGCGTAAACAAAAATTAAAACACTTCTAAGGCGGTTTTGCCTTGGAAGTGTTTTTTTAGTTTCTTCGCGGATTTTCCGCTTTAAGAAACATCTTCGGATAACATAAAAATTAGGTCTACGACTCTCAACTTTTTTTGCATCCGGACATCCCGCGAAATTCAGCAAAAAAAATCACGGTCGGACGGGGACGCCCGACCCTACGCAAGCGGGTATAATTTGTGCGTAGGGGCGATTCACGAATCGCCCGCGAATATCGCATAAACTTGCGGCAGGAGCAAGCCCCTGCCCTACGGTGTTGGGTGTGGTTTATGCGCAAAAAAGGAACGGCACACAGGCCGTTCCCTACGACTATCAACTTTTCCACGCATGAAAAACGGGCGAGCACACAGGCTCGCCCCTACGGTGTTGGTTGTTTTGCGCTTTGCAGAAGTTAACAAAAATGTACGTCCTACATGCGTTTTAGTTTTTGTCGATATAAGAATCTATTGTTTTTAAAAAACTTTTCGGTATGGTGTCTTTTTTGATGACAATAATATCTCCGTAGCTATATTCGGGGGCCGCTTTATCTTTTGCTTCAACGCCCACTTTGAAACAATAGGACTCCATATCTCCCGAAAGCCGCTTTTCAATCGTCGCATCATCGGCCAAATATAACGGTCCCAACCACTGTTCCGAAGGAAGATAAGCATAAAGATAAGCTCCGACTTCGTTGTTGTTAAAAAACAAATCATAGCTTTGTATTCCCCACGAAATATCGTCCATTTCCCATTGTCTGTAAAATTTATGCAAGGTTTGTTTGTGTCCACCCGTTGGGTCCATATCATACAGGTTTACAGTGCATATCCACTTTTTTGGAGAACTCAACTGCACATACCCATATTTCCCGTCATAACTGCAGGTAAGGTCTTCTCCGTTAACCATTTCATGTATCGCATAAAACATGGTAACTACAAAGGCAGAAAAAATCAAAACTACAATACATACCGCTATAATTACCACCTTTATTATCGTTTTTTTCTTGTTTTTTTCCTTAGACATATTTAATACCTCCTTGCGGTGAATATACAAACGTTGCTGTTCCGGAAATTCTTAATATATAATCTTTCCCGGGCATACCTAAAATTTCCGTACCTTTACTATAGAGTCTATCCATAAAATAATTTTGATTAGGATCAATAATATCATTAAAGGTATATGAAACCTCTACCCGATAACTTCCGTTCCCTTGCGGATAAATATTCCCTTTAAACGCAAATCCGCCAACAGTGTTGTTGGCACCATTAATTAATTCGTATCCGCTTGTGTAGCCTCCATCTTCAGCTAAAGCAATCTGTTCGTTCTTTTCAAAAGAACTTTTCCCTGATAGAACACTTTCCTGAACTGCAGTAGAAAAGGTCTCTTTTACTTTTGAATTACTATTAATAAAATCGCTCCATCGCGTCCCGGAAACCTTAACCTCTTTACCATCGCCATTTAACCAAGTTCTTAAAACAAATTTACCAAAATCATCTGTTATATTGTCATAAAAATATTTAGCAAGCCAGTTTTTTGGTGCGTATATTATGTTGTTTAAGTGCAAGTCATCTGTATACATTACACCGTCTTGAATAAATGTTCCGTTGCCATCGCCAACATAAAACTTTTCTTTATAACCGTTAATACTGACCGTGGCTTTTTCACTTTCCGGATCCCAATTTACGGTACCTCCGGCTCTTTCTACATTTGCTCTGACTGCGTTCGGAGACACCTTCGCATTTGCAGAGCCGTTTGTGCCTTCCACATACCAAAATCCTTTATCGCTGTAATCTCTGTTTTTTAAACCCGACGGAAACTGTTTGTTCTCCGGTTGTTTCGATACATTATACGCCAGCGTCGGTTGCAAAACACTGAGGTACTCACCTTGCGCCGGTGCACTGCGTACGCTATCTTGCACATTCTTAAACCTTTCTTCATACGCACTGTAAGATGTAGAGGGCTTTAGCAAACTTCCAAACTGTGAACCTTTGAAGGCGTTAAGCAGTTCGTTTTGCTTACGTGTGTTTGCTGCATTTTGAGCATTTACATTGGCTACTCTTTTTTGATACTCCCGTTCGCCCTCTTCGTCACCAAGCAAGCCATGCATAAACGCACGGTCGGATTCACCGTAATGCTCGGTGCTTACCGGCGTTTTTACAGTGCTTCTAAACTCGTCCATTAGATTTTTACGTTCCTGCTGCACGCCGAGTAATTCTTTACCGAATTCTCGCTCCTGTGCAGACGGAAAACCGTTGTTTTTCAGAAAAGTCTGCGTTTTA